>CAXUDN010000198.1:0-2636 GCA_964249715.1 uncultured Acidobacteriaceae bacterium | reverse complement strand
GTGGCGTTGCTGGCGGCGCGGGCGGTGAATATTTTGTAGTGGTTAGTGGTTAGTGCTTAGTGCTTAGTGCAAGGTGACTGGGTCTTGGCACCTCGCCGACCGGCAATCTTGTGAAAGATGGAGCATAATCTTGCGAGGAGCGATGGTCGTTGCGGCGGTGCCTTCCAGGCTATTGACTACTGGGAACCTAGACTAGTGATTGGTGTTTTTGGGGCCGAGGACTTTCTGGGTTATGTCTGGCGCGAACTCTTTGACTACGAAGGCGATGGCGTCGACACCGATGTTGAGGCCCCACTGCTTGGTGGTGTTACCTAGACTGCGTTCGCGGGTGGGGTAATACAGGCTGGAAACGCCGGCGGCGATCCCGGAGCCGAAGATTTCGCTGGCGTTGAAGACTTCTCTGTCGTTGTCGGAGCGGGTGACGAAGGCGCGGGTCAAGGAATACTCGGTGCGCTGAACAAACGATCCGCGCGAGAGGGAATAGAAGCGGGGGTCTTCATGGGTGATGGAGGGGAGGATGGCTTCGACGAGGAAGTTTTCCTGGGTCTGGTCGGCGGCGGCGTGCCAGAGATAACGAGCGTAGCCGAGGCCACCGCCCCCGAACTCAGGGTCAGCGTTGATGCCGAGAGAGTAGCCGGCGAGAGCAGCTGGAATGAAAATTGAGGAGTAGTCGAAGGAATCCTGGAATGCGGTGGTGAATTTGGCTTTAACGGACATGCGTGGAAGCTTTTCATCCGTGCTTACGGTGCGGAAATTAGGGATGATGCCGAACACTCGTTTGCTGCTGGGGGGGCGTGCTGACCGGGTTTGAGCGGCTTGGGGATCGGGAGCGTCGGGCAGAGACGGCTGATTGGGCTCGGGGGTGTCCAGCGAACTTGAGAAGGGTTGCGAGGATGCAAACGCGGAAATTGGGGTGAGGCTTGCGGGTGCCGTGAAGGCGGATGATGCCGTGACGGAGGGCTCCGCGCTGCTTTGGCCCGCCGCGGTCGCTACCGAGGCGCCGAGAAGGAGAACCGGGAGAGCGAATTGATGGAAGATCTTGATGGTTCTCACGAACAGCCCCGGTTCTAAAGCTTTGCTGCTGGGGAGACGGCGATTCGCGCTGGGGCGGAGGTGAGTGGAACTCATAGGCATGAGACGGGACACAGGATATTTTGATGCACGCAGGGTGCCTTTTGCCGTGCGCAACGTGTCACGAACGCTTTTTGCGAGCGCGCCAGGAAGCTTCCGGGCGTTGCGCAGGTTGCGGTTGGCGGGGTGCAGGGAGAATCAAGGGTGACAACAGCGGGTTCGAGTGGGACTTTAGGTGTTACCAGAACGGCAACACACTGAACCGCTTCTATCCCGGGGGCCAGCCGAGGGGACGGCCGCCGAGGAGGTGGACGTGGAGGTGGTCGACGGTTTGGCCGCCGTCCGGGCCGGTGTTGACGACGAGGCGGTAGCCGCGGTCGAGGTGGTGGGCGCGGGCGAGGTTCCCGGCCGCGGAGAAGAGGATGCCGAGGAGGGCGGCGTCTTCGGGAAGGGCATGCGCGTGGGAGGCGATGTGACGCTTGGGAATCAGGAGCAGATGGGTGGGGGCCTGAGGATTGATGTCGGCAAAGGCGAGGATGTCGGGGGTATCGTGGAGGCGTTTTACGGGGATGGTTCCGGCGGCGATCTTGCAGAAGAGGCAGTCGGGGTGGGTGTCCGGCATGACGGCAATGGTACGCGTGCGGGATGGGTTTTGGGGACGGTGTGTATCATGCGAGACCTGCCTGGTTCAGCTTCGGCTTCGGGGGACGAAAATGCACGATGGGCTTCTTGGGCGGTTGATGTTGAGGTGTTTGAGTTTGGGTTTGAGTTTGGTGGCTTGTGCGGTTCATCCGCTGATGGTGGGGGCGCATACGGGAGGGGGGGTGGGGGTGGAGCCTGAGGCGATGGCGCGGGTGGGGCAGGTGGAGGAGCGGTTTCAGTCGTACAACATCGAGATGCTGGAGGTAACGGGCGGTCGGTTCTGGAAGCCTTATGGGGCTGTGATTTCGAAGCCGGACGTTGCGACGGGCCCGACGCCGGCGGGGATGAGTGCGGATCTGTATGCGTACCGGCCGCCGAAGGACCTGGGGAATGCGCGGTTGCGGGCGCTGGCAGCGGCTTTGGGTCCGGCTTACGTGCGGGTGAGTGGGACGTGGGCGAACAGCACGTATCTGCCTGCCGAGGGCGAGAAGGTGGCCAAGCCGCCGGCGGGATACAACGGTGTGCTGACGCGGGCGCAGTGGAGGGGTGTGGTGGATTTTGCGCGGGCTTCGAATGCGGAGATTGTGACGTCGTTTGCGACCAGCGTGGGGACGCGCGATGCGAGCGGATTGTGGACGACGGGGCAAGCGGAGCGGGTACTGGAGGCTACGAAGGAGTTCGGGGGGAGGATAGCGGCGGCGGAGTATATGAATGAGCCTACGTTTGCGATGATGGGTGGCGCGCCGAAGGGGTATAGCGCGGCGGAGTATGGGCGGGATTTTGGTGTCTTCCGGGAGTTCATGAGGGCGAAGGCGCCGGAGGTGAAGATTGCGGGGCCGGGGTCGGTGGGGGAGAGTTCGGACCCGGCGGGGGTGTTGGCGGGTGGTATGCCGGGGTTTCTGCCGACGCCGGCGTTGCTGGAG
>CAXUDN010000197.1:0-2929 GCA_964249715.1 uncultured Acidobacteriaceae bacterium | reverse complement strand
TGGACAGCGCGCGCATCGAACGTCCGGGAGTGGATGAAATCATGCTGGACTTGCTTTACGACATCCGCAATAACAAAAAAGTCGGTGAAGAAGCCCAAGCCTTTTTCCGTCAGAACCAGAGCAAGGTGATGATTGCTACCGGTTACAACGATGCGCTCTTCCCTGGAGAAACGATGAAACCGCCTGCCGATGTTACCGGTATTGAATTCAACGCCATAGATAGCGGGCACTTCGCTTTGGAAGACAAGAGCCGCGAGATCGGTGCTTTGGTACTGGCTTTTCTGAGCCGAGTCATGGGCGTTTGAGCAGCACGGCCGCGTTCCCTTCGGATCGAGTGGGATCGTTTCGAGGGCAACCGCAGGCCGACTGTAACAGCCTGTTGAAAGGATTCTGATCCCCGTCGCGCAGGAGAGAAAAGACTGCTCCATGGCTTCCGTCGCATTGGCGTCCGCCAAGGAGCAACCGATCACTATTTCGGATACAAAGCTTCCATCACTTTGCGGCGATCTTCTGACACGTCACCTCCAAACATATCCGGCAGCTGGAAGAGAGAAGGAATCTTTTCTCCCACTCCCCAGTTCCCATTCGTGACTTCTTCACAGGTGACCCATATGCCTGTATCGTCATCGCCCTCCGCTACACCAAGAGCAATGATGTACAAGATACCGACCCACCGCGCGTAGCGCTGCGCTCTTTCCGCATTCATCGCAGACTTTCCCGTAAGCACGTTTGTGAGAACCAACCACATCCATTCGGAACCGATTGTCCAAACCTACCGTCGACATCACAGGGAAGTTGGAAGGCTGCCCGTCCGGGACTGCGTACGGGCTTCAAATGCTTGGGTGATAGCCAGGTCAATGTAGACGCATTCCCTGAAAATCAGAGGCCAGGTTATAGCAGCCTTCAACACCGTCCCGTGATCGCGATCAGCGGATCGCTCTGTAAGCCGTCCTGCAGTATGTCCTCACTTATGCCATGGAAGCCGGCGCGCTCAAGATAGAGATTCACCAAGGCAGCATGTCCACGGGCGTCGAGCGACCGCCAGATCGCCACCGCCTTGGTCGGAAAGCAGCGGTTGGAGAAGCTGACGATAAAGGGCGCGCCCGGCCGCAAGACTCGCAAGATTTCAGCGAATACCTCCAAGGGACGTTGCAGGTACTGGACGCCGACACAGCACATGGCGGCGTCGCAGCTGCCGGCCTCCAGCGGCAAGATGGGATTGCGGTTGAGGTCCTGCACGAAGCTTCGGCTGAGCTGGGGATTAGTTCTGAGCTCCTCGGCATTCATGCCTTGGCCGATCACCTCGTCGAAGACCACATCCAGCGGCAGATGGCTTACCCAGCTCGACATAAGATCCAGCAGCACGCCTCCGGCCGGTAGGATGGCTCGGTAATAGGCGGTGAGTGCTCGCGTCGCCGCCTCGTCGATGTGGGTAACCAGCCGGGCCGGCGCGTAGAACTCGGCGTCGTCGCCTCCGTCCTGCTTGAGGAAGGAGCCGCGCGGTAGCTCGGGCAGGCGGTCGCTCATCCCTGCCATTGATGTCTGTCATCCCTCATAAACCAACTTTGATGCATTTGATACCTTCCCGACGCGAGTGATGTGGGATGTGCCGATAAACACGCTCCGCGCATTTAGCCTTCTGCTTTTACCATGTCTTGCGCACTGCGCGGGATGGCTCCTGGGGACAGCGGATACTCGCCTCGGCACGAAGACATGAGCCCCAGCGTTGCCTCGAAGCTTGAGAAAGCTGACGTGCCGCAAACGCAGAGGCTATGGCTAGCGAGCTGCCGCGAGTACAGCGGGCTGGAACTGTTGAACAAGCTCCTTAACCGTGGTCGAACCCAAGAAAATCCCGGCCGTTCCTCCCGCAAGGACAACCTCGACGTCTGTGATCCCGATGAAGCCAAGAACGCGCCTGAGATAGCCTGACTCGTAGTCGGAGGCGGCAGATGGCAGGCCTTCGCCATAAACACCGCCCGAGGCGATGATAATTGTGCATCGCCTTCCGGTGACCAGTCCTTTGCGCTCCGGCGGTCCGGAGTGCGTGACCCGCGGGCGAACAACGAGGTCAATCCAGGCCTTCAGGTTCGCGGGCACGGTGAAGTTGTACATCGGCGTCCCAATCAGGATGTGGTCGGCTGCAAAGAGCTCAGCGATCAGCTCGTCTGAAATCTTCAGGGCCTGCTGCATCTCGGGTGAACGCTTCTCTTCGGGAAGGAAGACGCCGCTGATCCAGGGCACGCCGACAAAGGGCAGGTGGCTTTCTGTGAGATCGCGCAGTACTACCCGACTGTCCTGATGCGTTCGTTCCCATTCCGTGACGAACGCCTGGCTGAGAGTACGGGAGAGTGAATCATTTTCACGCGGGCTGGACTGGAGATTGAGCAGGGTAGGCATAGGAATCGCTTTCTGGGCTTTGGTGGAGGTATAGTCAACTATATTGACGGTAGATCCAGTTTTGCAGAGCGAATCGCAATAGTCAAGTAGGTTTACTGCATCGTATGAAACCTCCAGCTTATAACGTCGCCAAGGGTCTAATGGCTGCGGCACGCGCGCATACGTCGGCCGTCGTAGCGCGGCTAGCCTTGAGAGGGTACGTCGACTTTCCTTTTGCTTCCGCAAGTCTGCTGTGGCTGCTGGACGAGGGGGGTACGCGGTCAACGCTGCTCGCCCAACGTGCCGGAGTCACCAAGCAGGCGATGAGTCAACTCGTAAAGTTGATGGAGCGTCAAGGTTATCTCGAGCAGATTGCTGACCCGAACGACACGCGAGCCAAGATTATCCGAATGACGCCACGCGGTGAAGCCGTAAAGGCCGCCTGTGTCGAGGTGCGGGAAGAGCTCAATCGAGAGATAGCCGAGGTGGTCGGCAAAGCCGAGGTTCGCAAGATGGAAGCTCACCTGGACGCGATGACCCGCATGTTCGGCAA
>CAXUDN010000196.1:0-3128 GCA_964249715.1 uncultured Acidobacteriaceae bacterium | reverse complement strand
CACTAACCACTAACCACTACAAAATATTCACCGCCCGCGCCGCCAGCAACGCCACCGTCGTAAACGAAATCAACGCCTGTACCATCATCAACACCTTCGCCCATCGCGAAAGCACCGGCGCATCCGTCGGCGAGAACGCCGTACTCGTGTTAAACGCCAGAAACAGGTAGTCCACAAAGCCCGGACTCCATCCCTCCGCCCCCATCTCTTTTTTCGCCGGGTCGCTCAGCGTCATCTGCGGAAACAGAAACGCTCCCGCTATATGCTCTGCCCGCATCTCCCGCGCATGCGGCCCCCCTGCATCCAGTCGCCAGTACCAGCTCGCAAAGACGAGAATATTCGTCACCCAAAGCGCCGCCGCCGACTGCAATAAAGCCCCCGGCGACTCCGTATGCGCCGGCAACGCCCGCAACAGCCGCTCCAGCGACCACAGGGTGTCCGCTGTCACCACCCCCAACACCACATACCCCAGCGCCTGATTTAACCCATGCGCTCCGCCTACCCGCGCCCAGATTGTCGGCACCATCAGCGCCCCCACGACCACCAGCAACAACCACCCCGGCCCCACCGACAACCTCTCCGGCAACGCCAGGCGCAGTCCACCCACAGCCAACAAAGCCACTACCGCCGGCCACCGAGGCTCTCCTGCGCGCGCCCTACCTCTCAACTCGCACCTAATCCGCTGATTCCGTCGTTCACGGCAGGTCAGCCCCCACCTTCACTACCGGTAACCCAGCCGCCTGCGTCCGCGCTGCCTTCACTTGCTCCTCGATCGTCTTCAATAAATCCGTTAGATCCGGCGATCCTGTCTTCAAACCACGCACGCTGCGATCCCTGGGCAGGTAACGAAGATTGATCGTGTTGATGTCAGAGGCCATCACAACGAACATATTCGTCGGAATGGCCTTCCAGAAATCCTCTTGCACCGGTCCCTCCCCGGCGTCCTTTGCCTTCAGGTACGCGCTCCGGTCAAAGCGGCGCGGTGACGCAAGTGTCACGCTCACCAAGGTCCCATCCGCCGAAAGCGCCTTTTCCGCAAGCTCGCCCTGGTACAGCTTGTCCGACTTCGTGAGAATGTCCAGACTGATAAACCGTCTACGATCCCCCAGCAGCAACTGCGACAGATAGACGTGCCATTGCGCGACCCGGGGCAACACCAGCGCTGCAAATCCATTTTTAAGCCAGCCCCAATTTGGCAAGCGGTCCCGCACAACTCCATAGAAGTGCGTAAGAACTGTCAAGGTAAGACTTAACAGCAGCACACAGACGTACAACCGCCAGAGCAACCTGAAATTGGCCCACAACACGGCATGCAGGCTCGCGAACCAAAGCTCCTGGTGCGCTTCAAAGAAGTGCTCACTGTAAATACCGGAAAAGCAGGTCCGAAAAGCCCCCGGGCGCCATATACCTGACCACACGCCTTCGATCCGGCACCACAGGTACGCGAGCAGGAATGAAACGGTCGCCCACACCAAGGCTCGCGAAATCTCTTCACTCCGGGTCAGCACAACGGCACGACGCGGAACCGTCAGTCCAACGACAAAACGGGAAAACGCGTCTGGGCCGACAACATACAGTGCAAACAACACCGAAACCGCAACTGCAATCATGGTTAAGCGGCAGCGGCGCTCAGATCGTCAAGCGTCAGGCTCAGATCCCCGGCGCTCGTCTTCACCTTGGTCGCTCCCGACCGTACAAGGTCCTGAACGATCTGTTGCTGATGATCGCGAATATAACGGATCGCTTCCTGCCGCGTGATATCGACGTTCTCGTCAATCAACCGCAGGATGTTCTCGATCTGGATACCGTTCATCAATGCGCCTCGCTACTGGTGCAGACTCTACACCACCTCTCCTTCAGACGCCATACCTTTCCCAAGTGATGCAGCCAATCCGGCCTCATTCCTTCCCCGCCAGCTGCCGCAGTACATACTGCAGGATCCCCCCATGCTGGTAATACAAAATCTCCTGCGGCGTATCGATCCGGATCGCCACCGGAAGATGCACCACCTCCCCGTCCGCCGCCGTAGCCGTCACGGTCAGGTTCTTCCCCGCCGCAAACCCGTCTTCCAGCATCTCCCGCAGCTGCCCCGGCTCACCCAGCGTGAACAACTCCTCCCCCGTCAGCCCGTACGTCTCCGCACTCTCGCCCGTCTGGAACTGCAGCGGCAAGATGCCCATCCCTACAAGGTTCGACCGGTGAATCCGCTCGTAACTCTCCGCGATCACGAACCGGATCCCCAGCAGGTTCGGCCCCTTTGCCGCCCAGTCCCGGCTCGACCCCGACCCATACTCCTTCCCGGCCAGAATGCACAACGGCACCCCGCGTTCCGCATAGGCCACGCTCGCCTCATAAATCGACATCCCCTCCCCCTGAGGCAGCAACCGCGTCACGCCACCCTCCGTCCCCGGCGCCAGCTTGTTCCGCAGCCGCACATTCGCAAACGTCCCCCGCACCATCACCTCGTGGTTGCCGCGCCGCGATCCATAGCTGTTGAACTCCCATACCGGCACCCCATGCTCGGTCAGGTACGCCCCCGCCGGTCCCTTCACCTTGATCGACCCAGCCGGTGAAATATGATCCGTCGTCACCGAATCCCCCAGCCACGCCAGGCACCGCGCATTCGCAATGTCCTCCACCGGCTTCGGCTCCGCCGGCATCCCGTCAAAATACGGCGCCCTCCGGATATACGTCGACCCAGCCTCCCACCCATACGTATTCCCCGACGGAAACTTCAGCGCCTGCCAGTTCGCATCGCCATCGCTGACCGTCGCGTATTGTGTCCGGAACATCTCCGAATCGATATTCGCGTGCACCGCCGCCGAAACCTCCGCCTGCGTCGGCCAAAGATCCCGGAGGTACACGTTCGCTCCATAGTGCCCGCGCCCCAGCGGCTCGTTGGCAAAATCATGCTCAATATGCCCCGCCAGCGCATACGCCACCACCAGCGGCGGACTCATCAGGTAATTTGCCCGCACCTCCGCTGAAATCCGCCCCTCAAAGTTCCGGTTCCCACTCAACACCGAAACCGCCACCAGCCCATGCTCCTCAATCGACCGCGACACATCCTCCGGCAGCGGCCCCGAGTTCCCAATGCACGTCGTGCATCCATACCCCACCACCTGGAA
>CAXUDN010000195.1:0-3364 GCA_964249715.1 uncultured Acidobacteriaceae bacterium | reverse complement strand
CGACTGAAATGTTTCCGGCTGTCAGCCCATCGATGATTCGTGCCAGGAAAATCAGCCACAATTGCCGCGACATCGCGAGGAGCACATAGCCCGCGAGGGTTCCAAGCTGGCTCAGCAGGAGTACAGGTTTGCGGCCGATCCTGTCCGAAAACTGTCCGAGAGGCGACCCCGCAAGGAGCTGACACAGGGAGAACACCGAGAGCAGAAGTCCCACTTCAAACGCTGAAGCTCCCGTATGCATGGCATAAAAGGGCAGCAGCGGAGCCATGATGCCAAAGCCGACGATATCCGTCATCACGATGAGGAATACCGGGACCAAGACTTTGGTCAGGCTTTGCGACGGCTGGTGATTCGACGATAGAACGTCCATTGTGCTCCTGTCTGTGCTGACTGCGAGCGAGGTGAGCGTCGCCCGCAGTCCGGTCAGTCCTTCTTCCTTAGGGGAGCGGATTTTGGCCCATGCGCTGCTGGCCCATCTCCACCGACTCGCGCACCACTTCGAAACCGTACCGCACGAGTTCTTCTTCGTAGATTGCGAGTGCCTCTGGTAGGGGCTTCTCTCCTGCTGCCACAGCTTTGAGTTGGCGACCCAGAAGCGCTGCATCGCGCATCGCGAGATTGGCTCCCCGGCCGAGCGTCGGGGTCATGGTATGCACGGCATCGCCGAGTAGCGTTACGTTGGTGGGTGAGTCCAGCCCTCCGGGGATGCTGGTGTACATGCCCACAACGAAGAACGATTCGCTGTCTCCCCCTGCAACGAACTGGCGTGCCTTTTCCGGCCAGCCCTTGAGCATCTCGACAGCGAGCGCTTGCAGGTCTTTTGGCTTTGCGTGGCGGAGTTCGGTGTCGCTTTGGGGAAAGAGTTCATGCCGTCCCCCAACGATGCACACCACGTAGTTGTCACGCGCTTGAAGCGTTGCAGCGGGCAGAATCTCCTTTGCGGCAACATCAGGCTTGGTGGGGAATCTGACAGCCCCCGTGCCAAGGAAGAGCTTGCGTTCGTCAATCACAACGCTAAAGATGTCGCTCATTCCCTCGGGCGGCAGCAGCTTCTCTGCCACCTCATACGGCACGCGACCGTAGATTGCCTGCACGCCTGCGTCCATGGTGGTGAGGTGCGGCGCCCGCTGCGGACGCACAACCGAACGCACCCCGTCCGCGCCGATGAGCACATCGCCGGTCGCACTGGTGCCGTCGGCGAACATCGCCACGACACCCTCCGCCGTCGACTCATAGCCGGTGAACTGCTTGTTGAAGTGGCAGCAGTCTTCAAGCCCAAGCAGCGCAATCTCGCGCAGGGTGCCGCGGTCCACGTTGCAGTGAATCTTCTCGTCCGATACGAACTCGGGCCAGTACTTCGCATCCTGTCCGTCATCGGTGGGAATGCGTTTGGCAACGCTGAGATCCGTCTTCAGAATGGTTGTAAACGGGTCCGTGCGCATGGCCGTCGCTTCGAACAGACGGTGCAGATCCGACGGGAGCACCTCGCGCAGCGCGTTCAGAGCGTCGGCTTCCAGGTGTAGGCGGTATCCCTGCGGACGATCCCATGGGCTGGAATCTCGCTCGAACAGCTCCACTTGAATGTCGGCTTTGCGAAGCGACTGGGCCAGGCAAAGACCGCCAAGACCAGCACCAATAATAAGTACTTTGATTTGAGGCATAAACGTCCCTTCTCCTCTCAGAGGAAGGGACGTACCGGTGATTTATCCCTTTTAGGAACAAACCCTTGTACGAACGCTTTCGCGTCGCCCGGACTACCTACCGGGCCGTGGCTTTCGCACGTCCACCCATAAGATGTCAGATTCTCGTATCGGTTGCAATATGCCTTTGCAATCGCCCTCTACACGGCTCCTCTTGCACGGATTCAGACACAGGTACGCATTTCCATCGATGTCAGGGTAGGACGGCCTGCGTTCGTTGAAGTAGCCGGGCGCCTGATCTACCGGCTCATCCTTAGTTTCTTCCAGAAGCTGCCCGGATGCGAAACGCGGCGGGCGGCAGCTGACCTTCGGCGCGGGCGGTCGCCAATGCTTTGCCCAACCATGCGAGATCGTCCAGCATTACGTTTAGCGTTACCGCTTGCGCTGGATTGGTCGGTTGACCCTGCTGATCGAAAGCAGCAGTGACGAAGGGGACCAGCGTTGGCGTACGCACAGGAACCGCTTCCGTCTCCACCATGATCTGCGTCAAGTGCTCTACTGCCCGGGCCCCTGCGGTGAATCCGAGACTGTATCCAACAAAGGCAACAGGCTTCTGACGGAAGCTGAATGAGAAGAACACCGTATCGATGGCGTTTTTCAGAACGGCCGGAACGCTGTGGTTGTATTCAGGAGTGACGATGATGTAGGCGTCAGCTTCCTTGATCTTGTCATTCCATCTCTTCACAATGGGGTCGGAATAGGCGGGATTGGCGAAGTCGCCCACGGTCGCGATGGTCTCCTGGAAAAATGGCAGGAGCCAGTCACGTAGATCGAGGATCTCAACCTCGAACGCGCCGTGCGCCTTGGCGATGGGCAGGAACCATCGACAGACTGCCTCGGAGTTTCTTCCCTCCCGAGTGCTCCCGATCATGATTTGAAGTTTCAACATGTTGCTCCTCTCGTGTCTGAGCCTGGACGAGGCTCCCAGCTTTGCGCGTTGGTGTTGACACATCAACAGGCTATTCCATATATGTTGACGCGTCAACATGCTTTGTTTATAGTCAATGTATGCCTGAGACGCTCACACGAAAACAGTTCGACGTGTGGCGTGGCTTTCGTTTCATGGTGGAGGAGACGAGCCTGGCTGTCAGCAGAGAGCTATTGTCGTCCGCCGGAATCTCGGGCGGCCAGTTTGGGATTCTTACGATCCTCGTGGAAACGCCGCTCCAAGTAATGCGTCAGCAAGAACTGGCGGACGCCATGCGATGGGACCGCACGCGCTTGAGCCATCAGCTCACAAGGATGGAAGCGCGGGGCTGGATCAAACGCGAAAAAGGCGATAAGGGGGTGACCCGTGTCTTGCTCCTGGCGGCGGGCAGGAAGGAGCAACATAGCGCAGCTCCCATGCTGAGCGGGATTCTATGGGAGGCATTTTTTGGCCGGCTGACCAAGGCACAGCTAGCCACGCTGGATGAAATTCGTACTGCGCTTGTTCCTAGATAGTGGCAGGACAGGGAGCATAGGGTCGCACGGTTCTTTCCGTCTGGTGAGAGGTTCCTAGGTTGAGGCTGCAACACTGCCTGTCTCTTCCATAAGGTTCGCTAGAGATTCAAGGAGCTGGGCTTCCGGCACTCCGCCCAGGTAATCGTACGCAAGGAGCATGAGCTTCCCGGCATGCTGCACGTCACTCTCTGTGCGCATCCGATAGAGCACCCATTCCTCAC
>CAXUDN010000194.1:0-3780 GCA_964249715.1 uncultured Acidobacteriaceae bacterium | reverse complement strand
ACGACGATCTAAAAACCGAATACCAGTCCAAGCGCGACGCCCTCTGCACCTCCCTAACCCGCGCCGGCCTCACCCCCCACATCCCCACCGGCGCTTACTACATCCTCGCCGACGCCACCCCCATCCCCGGCCCAGACGCCAAAACCAAAGCCCGCAAACTCCTAACCGACACCGGCCTCGCCGCCGTAGCCGGCACAGCCTTCTTCCTCACCGACAAGAACGGCCACAACCCCGGCGAAAACCTCCTCCGCTTCTGCTTCGCCAAACGCGACGAAGAACTCGCCGAAGCCTGCCGCCGCCTCAACACGTACCATCCCGGCTAACACACTCCCTGGTTGTCATTCCCGAAGGGAATCTGCTTCGCTTTCTTTGTCATTCCCCGAACGGGGAATTCTCTGTTTTCACGCTAGCGTGAACGCACCCGGAGAGCGTAAAGATAACAGAGATGCGCTACGGACCACTCATCTTGTTGCTGGCCATCGCCCAGCCAACTTTCGGGACAGTGCGAACCTACTGCTTCCAAGCAAGTCCATCACTTTCGATGAAAAAAGAGCACCCCGTGCCAATTCAACTCCGATCCCATCTCGCTTCCTGGCGATGCGTGTGAAGACCTGAAGCCTTCCAAGCCACAAGGGTCGCCCTTACGCAAGCGGCGTGCGACAATCCGTGGGAACATAAACATAGCGCCCCGTGATCTAACACCCACCCGCAATACTCGGGGCCAACATCACCTCATCCCCATTCACAGACGCAAGCATCTCTCCCCACCAGAAAGTGGATCGGTGACGTCCCAATCTGGGACAAGAGAACTTAAGGCTGGACCTCTGCCGCGGTTTCGGCGCATCTTGGTAGACATGGAACCCGTAACGAAGCAAGACCTCGATGCTCTCCGCGACGATCTAACCGGTCAACTCACTGCCCAGGTGACCGCCCTCGAAGAACGTATGACCGAAAAGATGCGGGATGTCGAAACGACTCTGCTGAAAGAGTTCCGCAAATGGGCCGTGCCCATGAACACCCGCGCCCGAGTCTTCGAAGTGACATCGCAAGCGGTGAACGAACGGCTCTCCTTAGTCGAGGAGCGTCTTGACGCTCTGGAAACCCGATAGCCGTCCCTCCCGCGGTCCACACACAAATCAGCCGTTCCTAACACCCACCTGCAATGCTCGGTATCAACATCACCTCATCCCCATCCGCAAACGGATGCGTCTCCCCACCCAGAAACCGAATGTCCTCATCATTGATATACACATTGATGAACTTCCGCAGCTTCCCCTCAGCATCCTTGAGATTCGTCGCCAGCGCCGGGTAACGCGCATCGATTTCACTCAACAAAGTCTGCAAATTCGATGCCTCCGAAGCAAAGCTCTTCTGCCCCTCCGTATGCCGCGCCAACGCCGTTGGCAACACCACCTTCACGCTCACCGAACACCTCCCACCAACTCCAACTCCTCACTCTCAGCAGCCGGCCCAACAAGCCCTCCATCCACCCTGCGGATGTACTCATCAAAATCACTCAACCGAGGCCGCACCGGCACCGCCGCATCAAATCGCCCAGCCAGCACATCCGTCGTCTTGAGACCATTCCCCGTAATACAAACCACAGTCGTCTCATCCCGCCCGATACGCCCATGCGCATACAGCCGGGCTGTCACGGCCGTCGTCACCCCACCCGCCGTTTCCGTAAAGATCCCCTCCGTTTCCGCCAGCTCCTGAATCCCCGAAACAACCTCCACATCGCTCACGTCCTCGGCAAAGCCACCCGACTCCGCGATCATCTTCGCCGCCATCGGCCCATCCGCCGGGTTCCCGATCGCCAACGACCGCGCAATCGTATTCGGTCGCTGCGGCTCAATGAAGTCCCTGCCCCCCTGCACAGCCTTTGCAATCGGCGAGCATCCCGTAGCCTGCGCTCCAAAGAACTTCACCGGCTTATCGTCAACCAGTCCCAGTGTCACTAATTCCTTGAACGCCTTTCGAATCTTCCGAATCAACGACCCGCCCGCCATCGGCACCACCACGTTGTCCGGCAACCGCCACCCTAGTTGCTCGGCAATCTCATACCCCACGGTCTTCGATCCTTCGGCGTAATAAGGCCGCAGGTTCACGTTCACCAGCCCCCACCTATACTCATCCGCAATCAGCGTGCATAGCCGGTTCACATGGTCATAGTTGCCATCGACGCGCACCAGCCGCGCCCCATATACCTGCGTCGCCACTACCTTCGCCGGCTCCAGATCCGCCGGAATCAAAATGCAAGCCTTCAACCCCAGCCGCGCCGCCTGCGCCGCCACGGCATTCGCTAAATTCCCCGTAGAAGAGCACCCCACCACCTCAAACCCAAACGCCTGCGCATTCGCCAGCGCCACGCTCACCACGCGATCCTTGAAGCTCAACGTAGGAAAGCAAACCGAATCATTCTTCACGTACAGATTCGCCGCGCCGATGCGCTTCCCCAACTGCTTCGCCCGCACCAGCGGCGTAAAGCCGACCGGCAAATCCGGCTCAAACCCTTCTGGAATGGGAAGAAGATCCCTGTACCGCCAAATACTTACAGGTCCCGCCGCGATGCTCGACCGCGTCACCCGCCCTTGCATCTGGGACAGATCGTATTGCACCTCAAGCGGCGCTAAGCAATCCTCACAAGCCGATTGCGGCCGGTTGCCGAAGCTCTTGCCGCACTCATTGCAGCGCAATTCGTAGACTGGGTTCAGGCCTCTACAGGAACTCTCCGTCATCATCATCTCCGATGATCGGGGGGTCCTGCTTGTCTGTGGAAGCCGCTCTCGTCAGGCTGAGGGTACGAGAAATGCGGCAATGCCAGCGTATGGAAGGACGCTTGCTCCACCGAATCTCATGTTCCCTGTTACCAGGAGAGAGTTGACACCGGTACTGTGTTCTGTCCGGTTGTCGTGGCGTCACAGGGCTCGTCCCTCGACCACTCTGCATGAAATCCGACCCGTTTGCACGGGAGGAATGAAACTACTTGTAACACTCTCACGGATGCGATGCAAGCGAACCGCTGTTGTACGCACTTGGCCAGCTGCCCAAATCACCTGCAACAACGCCACACTGAGACCCTCCACCTCAGTCCTTCTTCTCCGCATGCCGCCGAGCGTCACTCGCCTCCGGCGTATTCGCCACAAATTGCTTTCCCTTCTTCGAGCCCTTCACCTTCTTTTCATCCGTGGCTTTCTTCTCCTCCGGCGAAAGTTCCTTCCACGCTTCATCCGGCAAGTAACGGTGCGTCTCCTCACCCTGGATCGCCTTTTCCCCCGAAGCCGTATGCCACTTCTCGTCGCCCCAATCTTTCAAGCTCTGCTGCGCTTCATCCCGAGGATGTTTATATCCCCCACCTTCCGCGGCATACTCATGCGCCACCATCTGCGCCTTCCGCGCCGACCACTGCCCCGGCCGCCCACCTTTGTCGCCGGCAATGACGTCGTGCTTGATCTTCTCCCGCAACTCCGGTTTCGTGTAGTTATCCCCACTCTTGCCACCGGCTGCCGTCTTCTTTGCTGCAGTCTTCTTCGCCGCTGTCTTACTCACAACCGTCTTGGTCGCCGCCGACTTCTTGGCAGCGCTCTTTTTCGTAGCTGTCTTCTTTGCTGAGGTTTTCTTTGCAGTCGCCATGACCGCATCGGATGCGCCAACCTCAACTGAAGCAAGCGCAAAGGAACGAAACATGGCCGCGATCAAAGCGCACGAAGCCAGCCCACCGCAGAATCAAACAAAACTCACACACGCCCGTCAGGCCAGGAACGATTCCCGCTCACACAC
>CAXUDN010000193.1:0-3955 GCA_964249715.1 uncultured Acidobacteriaceae bacterium | reverse complement strand
GCGCGATGCTCTGCTTGGTGAGCTGGAAGC
This sequence comes from uncultured Acidobacteriaceae bacterium, assembly GCA_964249715.1. Classification (GTDB taxonomy): domain Bacteria; phylum Acidobacteriota; class Terriglobia; order Terriglobales; family Acidobacteriaceae; genus Granulicella. Next base: position 3,925 of record CAXUDN010000193.1, on the reverse strand, counting down.
TGACGCTTCTTGTGTTTCTGGGCGGTCTGATGACCCGCATGTTGCAGAAATGGGGTGAGAACCGGTTGCGCGATCTGAGCAAGCTCACCGTGTCGGCCAACCAGCAGCTTGCCGACCGCATGCTGTTTGTGGTCTTCGCCGCCCGTCTAATCCGCCTCTTCAACACATTGGTTTACGAGCAGAAATCGTTTGAGCAGGCCTCAGATCGCTTGCGCCGCACCAACTTGAACGTTGAGAACCTCTCCGGCACCCTGGGACCTATTCTGGAAGCCCTGCACGGCGTCCTGTTCCTCGTAGTTCTTCTGGTCGCCGTTCGCACAGGAATTGACCTGCCCGTGCTGGCCGCGTTCCTTGTGCTGATGAATCGCTTGCAGCCACATCTGCGGGCCTTTGAACAGGCCAGCGCAGCCTTTGCATCCTGTGCCGCTCACTTCCAGGAGGTCGAATGGCTTCTGGATCCCCTCGGTAAGCCACCCGCTCCTCAGGGCCACCTTCCCTTCGAGGGATTGCGCGGGGAGATCGAATTCAAGAACGTAACGTTTGAGTACTTCGATCGCGGAGAACCGGCCCTGCGGGATGTCAGCTTTACCTTGCGCCGCGGCCGGTCCATCGCCCTGATCGGGAACTCCGGCGCTGGGAAGTCAACGCTGGTCAGCCTTCTTTGCCGTTTGATCGAGCCGGCCTCGGGAACAATCAAGGTTGACGATCAGGAACTCACCGAGATCCGATTAGCGGATTGGTTACATTCCATCGCGGTCGCCGGGCAGGATGTTGATCTGATCGACGCCAGCATCGCCGAAAACATCTCCTATGGGCGCACCCGTCTTCCGCAGGCCGAGATGGCGGATCTCCTTAAAAGGGCCGGGGCAACGTTTGTGGACGAACTGCCGCATGGTCTCGAGACCGTGGTTGGCTCGCAGGGTATGTCCCTGTCAGGGGGGCAGCGTCAGCGTATTGGGATCGCTCGTGCCCTCGCCCGCAAGCCGGAAATCCTCATCTTTGATGAAGCCACCAATGCCGTCGATAGTGAGACGGAAGACAGCATCATTCATAACCTCAAAAACCTGCCGTTCACAACAACGCTGATCGTCATCAGCCACCGGCGCTCGACGCTCACGGCGTGCGATGATGCGGTCGTACTTTACCACGGCCGCGTAGTGAACACAGGGTCAGCCTCCTCGATGATGGACTTCTACTTTGATCAGCATCAGCGGTAGGGCTTGGAAACCTGCTACCCGGGGCGGCTACGGCAGCCGTCCTCGCGTGGGAAATCTTGACGCACTCGGCGATAATGAAGAAACTGGAATACGGTTGACTCTTTAAGTTCCTTGGCCGATACCTCTAACGGATTACATCACTTGCGCACCCACATGGCGATGAATATGGGCTTAAACAAGACAGTATCGTTGCCCACCTCTGAGCTGTCGGCGACCCAGTCTGATCATCGTTCGACCTCTCTCACCATTGCGGCCGTCATCGTGACACGCAATCGCATTGACATGCTCCGTAAAACATTGCTGTCGATCAAGCAGAGTGTGGTGCCCGCGCAGGAGATCGTCGTGTCGGACGATAGCACCGGGAATGAGACGGCGTTGATGCTGGCCTCTGAATTTCCCGAGGTGTTCAGGGTAGAGGGACCTAGAAGGGGCATCTCCGCTAATCGCAATCTCGGCATGAGTGTTGTCCGTTCCGACTACATCCTGCTTTCAGATGACGACATGCTTGTCGATCCGAACTTTCTCGGCGCCGCGATGACGCTGGTACGGGAAAAAAACGCGAGCCTGGTCTTCACGGCTACCAGCGACGACGGACATCTGATCTACCCCAATACCTTTAATTTCCTGGGCTACTCGAGCCGGCCCTATAAGCCGGGTGATCCTTATAACACTGCCAACCAGCAATGCTTTCTGATCTCGCGCGAGCTTGCCTGGAAGGAGCCATATGACGAAGTCATTCGAGCCTACGGCTATGAGGAGATGGATTTCGCCTACCGCTTAGCGGCTTCCGGGGCAATCATCGAATGCGTTCCAAATTGCCGGAATATCCATCTTGCTCCGAATGCCCTGCAACCCTTCCGTCCCGAGAAGGACGCCTGCCGCCTGTATGTGACTTATAAACGCCTGGCCTATATCGATCGCAAGCCCTTCAAAGCCTTGGCATTCGTTCTGATCGCCATTCCTCATCATGTGCTTGGATCGGTACGCCGCTTTGGTTTCGCGGGCTTCGGACAGGCCTGGCAACATTTCCGTATGGCCGTCGACATGCTTCAGGAGTTCCGCCGGGACAACGCGGTGCCGCGGCTGAGCGCCGAGCCAACCTAGTGGGCATGCATCCGGGGTGATGAAGCTTACCGTCGTTCTGCCTACCTATCGCCGACCTCAAGACCTCCATCGTTGTCTCCAGGGTTTGCACCAACAGACGCGCCTCCCGGACGAGATTCTTCTGATCGTTCATAGGGAGGACGAAAACACACGCGCACACCTGGGGAAGTGGGCGGATGTGCCGGGTCTCCGGGTTATTTTCAGTGCTCACAAAGGGCAGGTGGCTCAACTCAATCTGGGTCTTGAGCACAGCACCGGGGACGTCCTGGCCATCACCGATGATGATGCTGTACCGCAGCCTGGCTGGCTCGCCCGGATTGAGCAGCACTTCCTCCACAATGCCGATCTTGGCGGCGTGGGCGGCCGGGACGTTGTCCACGAAGACGGGGGGATCCTGACCGGCAACGCGCAGCAGATTGGCACGGTGCTGTGGTTTGGAAGAGTGGTAGGGAACCATCACATCGGCGGCCGCCTGGTCCCGAGCGTTGACATCTTGAAGGGCGCCAATATGTCCTACCGCGCATCTGCCATCCAGGGCATGCGCTTCGATACGGATCTTCGCGGCAAAGGCGCGCAGATCTGCAATGACATGGCATTCAGTCTGGCCTTGCGTAAACGAGGCTGGCGGCTCTTGTATGACCCTGCTGTTCTTGTCGACCACTACCCCGCACAGCGCTTCGACGCGGATGACCGCAGGCTTCCCACGATGGAAGCAATCGAAGATCGCGCCTTCAACTTCTACCTGAGCCTGCAAAGGCATATGCGGCCCGGCTTACGACGTCAGTTCGCATTAGCCTGGGCATGGTTGGTAGGTGTCCGCTACAGCCCCGGAGCCCTGCGAACAATTGTCTCAAGAGTGCGCCGCGACAGAGATGCCAGGGAGTTGCGGTTGGCGGCATGCCAGGCGTGGAAGGCCGCTCGGAAAACAGCCGCGACATAGTAGCCCCGTGTGAAAGCGCAGCCTGGGTTTGCTAGTCTAAACAGACTTCAGCAGGAACAAGTGTATGAATGAGCAATGCCACGTCCCCTCTTCGCCTCGCCCTTGTAGCGAATAAAATTCAGCGCAACGACGGGCAGGGAAGAGTCAACTACGAGATTGCCCGGGCAGCTTTGGCTGGTGGCATGCACGTCACGTTGTTGGCGGCTCACTGCGCAGAGGATCTCAGCGCGCACCCCCACGCGCGTTTCGTTCGCTTAGGCAACGAGTCGCGCCCGACGCAGATGGGGAAGAATCTCGCCTTTGCGAACGACACCGCCCGCTGGCTCCGAGCCAATCGGGAGTCGGTCGACATCGTGCAGGCCAATGGCTTTATCACCTGGGAGCATTGTGAAATCGTGGCGATGCATTTCGTGCACAGCTCTTGGCTGCGTAGCCCGTTCTACCCTTTCAAGGGATCCGTGCGTCCCTATGCGTTGTACCAGCGGGCCTACACGGTGCTCAATGGGCGTTGGGAAAGGCGCGCTCTCCACGCCGCGCGCAAGATCATTGCCGTGTCCGACGTGGTGGCCCGCGATGTCCAGTCGCTCGGCGTGCCCGCCGACAAGATCGAAACCATCTTCAACGGTGTTGATGTCGAGGAGTTCAGACCGGGTCCTGCGGACAG
>CAXUDN010000192.1:0-4199 GCA_964249715.1 uncultured Acidobacteriaceae bacterium | reverse complement strand
TTCACAAGTTTCACATCTGAACTCTTTTTCCTGGAGAGACCATGCACTTCGGATCCTCGCGGCGGGCTGCCGCGGGCCTGCTTTTTGTAGCCGCTGGGTTTGCCGGTTTGGCACACGCACAATCCACCACGTCGGGTGACGTCGCCGGAACCCTTACCGATCCAAGCGGGGCGGTCGTCCCCAACGCCACGGTGACAGTTACCAATCTTGCTACTGGCGAGAGCAAAACGACCACCAGCAGCGGCACGGGTAGTTTCCGAGTCTCCCTCCTGATCCCCGGTAATTACAAGATCGTGGCAAGCGCCTCCGGCTTTGCCTCGGTCACCAACACAATCTCGGTCGGAGCCGGAACTGTTTCCACCGACGACCTCAAGCTTCCGGTGGGGCAGAGCGGCACCACGGTGGAGGTCTCCGCCGCGCCGGAGATCGTGAACACCGAAAACGCCGATATCAGCACCACCTTTACCGCCGAGCAGGTACAGGCTCTGCCCAATCCGGGCAACGATCTCACGTTTGTGGCCCAGACGGCCCCTGGTTCCGTGATGAACACCGGGACCGCCGCCGGCGGCTACGGCAACTTCTCCAGCTTCGGCATCTCCGGCCTGTCCAACATGTTTACCCTGGACGGCGGCTACGAGAACGATCCCTTCCTGAACCTCAACAATACTGGCGCCTCGAACCTCACCCTTGGCAACAACGAGGTCGACACCGTCACCGTCGTCTCACCCGCCTTCAGCGCCCAGTTTGGCGGGCTCGGCGGCGCGCAGGTGAACGAGATCACCACCAGCGGCAGCAATCGCATCCATGGCAATGCGAACTACTACTGGGATGGTCGCGCCCTGAACGCCAACGATTGGTTCAACAAGCAAAACGAGACCTTTAATGGCGAGCAAAACCTCCCTGTCTTCGTGAACGCCAACCAGTGGAGCGCGTCCATCGGCGGCCCCATCCTCAAGGACCGCCTCTTCTGGTTCGTCAACACCGAAGGCATCCGCGCAACGACGCCGGTGACGGGCCAGGTCTACGTCCCAAATGCGGCTTTTCAAAACTGTTCGCTCGGCAAAGATCCCGGAGGCACCGCGACCCTGAGTGACGGCAGCACGCAAACCTATGCAAGCTGCGCTACCCTGAACGCTGCCGCTGACAACAATTATCTTTCGAATCCGGGCAGCACCGCTGTCGGCAACCTGGGCGATGGTATTCCCTTTGCCGCAGCCCCCACCTCCCAGCAGCAGCAGCTCACCACAATCTTTAACACCTACAACAACAGCCCGTTCCGTCCCGCAGCCAATGTGGTCCAGCAGGATCCCAACGACGTTACCGCCAGCACCTACTACGCCCAGAACCGCGCCCTGCTTACCGAGTGGCTGCTGACTGCGCGCGTCGACTATAAGATCGGCGATCGTGACAACTTTTACATCCACTACAAGCAGGATCACGGAACCCAGCCGACCTACACTGATCTGATCGACCCACGCTTCACGGCCGCCAGCCAGCAGCCCGCGTGGGAAGGCCAGATGAATGAGACCCACACCTTCACGCCGAACTTCACGAACCAACTCGTGGTTACCGGCAACTACTACAGCGCACCTTTCCAGAACAGCAACAACTACTTGCCTGTGGCTCCGTCCACCATCATCTTCATCACCGGAGATCTTGCAAACACCTATTACGGTGGCGAAGACTATGCCTTCCCACAGGGGCGCCGCGTCTCCGGCTACCAGGTCATCGACGACGTCAGCTACACCAAGGGTCGCAATACCATCCGCTTCGGCTACAACATCCGCCGCGACAACATCTCCGACCTCCAAGGTACGGAAACGGTATCGCCGGTCGATGAGGGCACGGTCGAGGACTTCGCCAGCGGCACCTATGACTACGAGCACATTCAGCGCTTTCCGGTGCAGCTGGAACAGCCCGTCTCGGTCTACGACATGGGCGCCTATATTGAGGACGCCTTCAAGCTTCGCCCCAACCTCACGATCACCGCCGGCCTTCGGATGGAGCGGAACTCCGATCCCGTGTGCCACACCAACTGCTTCCAGGATCTGGCCTACCCGACATCTTCACTTCCCACCGGAACAGCGGTTCCTTACAACGCCGCAGTTGCCGGAGGGTACATCAGCGCGGGTCGTAAACGCGCGCTGACCGGCTTCCAGGCATACGCGCCCATGCCGCGTATCGCTTTCAACTTCCAGCCCAGCCCTAAGACGGTCATCCGCGGCGGATTCGGCATGTTCACCGATTCTTTCCCTGGTGTCGTTGCCGACGATCTGCTCAGCAACGCGCCGACCAATTTCCACGCAGCCGTCCTGGGTACCGTGGCCGGCGGCGCGACGAACCTGCCTGTGACAACGTCAACTCCCGGGAGCGGCCCGCTGATCGCAGCCGCGTCCGCCTCGGCCTTCGAGAATTCCTTCGCAAACGGTGGAACCTACGCTACCACCGCCGCAGCGGTCGCGGCGGCGGGGGGCCACTACTCCGCACCGAACTTCACCACAGCCTCAAACAACATAAGCTACCCAACCTACGAGGAATACAGCATGGCCATCGAGCGGCGGCTCGATCAGAAATCCAGCCTCGCTGTAACCTACGTGGGCAATCACGGCTACCATGAGCCGGTTGTCGATGCAACACGGAATCTGTCCAACCCGAACGGCGGGAATGCCGCTTTCGGCTTCGCCGGTATCCCCACCACCAAACCCATAACATCCTTCACAAGCATCACAAACGTCTACTCGGGCGCCAGCAGCAATTACAACGGCGTTGTGATTTCCGCGACGCGCCGGTCCAGGGATCTCACCGTCCAGTTCAACTACCAGTTCAGCAAAGCACTGGATGAAATCTCGAACGGTGGTTTTGAGCCGTTTGCTCCTGACGCAGGCGACAGCGGCGCCGTCGCGAACCCCTTCAACCTCCACGCCCAATACGGGCTGGCCGATTACAACGTCAAGCACAACACCACCGGAACCTTTGTCTACGAGGTGCCATCCTTTTCCAAGCACCTCAAGGATCTGACCGGCGGCTTTGAGTTCAGCGGTGTAGCCTTCCATCAGTCGGGACTGCCCTATACGGTCAGCTACAGCACCAGCAGTATCGATTCCGTAAACGCGGCGACCGGAGCAGCCACAAGCTCGGCCTTCGCGAACGGCACCGTTCTTCTGTACGCAAAGCAGCTGGATAACAACTTCGATCATCATTGCGGTGGCGGCACCCACGCGTTGCTGCCGAACGGCGCCGCGCCTAGCCCCTGTAACTTCACAGGCCACTTCGCGCAGCCTACCGGCTTCACGCAACAGGGCCGCAACAGTCTGATCGGGCCGTCCTACACCAACGTGGACGTCGGCGCGTTCAAGACCTTCCATATCCCGCACTACGACGCCGGCCGCATCAAGCTCGGTGTGCAGTCCTTTAACCTCTTCAACCACCCCAACTTCCAAAACCCCGGTCACGCTGACGCCTTTTCGACGAGCAGTTCCTTCGGCGCGATCTCCAGCACGGTCGGCGCACCGACCAGCATCCTCGGTTCCGTCGGCGGCAGCGATGCCTCACCTCGCCTGCTCCAGCTTCACGCCAACGTCACCTTCTAACCTGCCAGAAACAACACAACAAAGCGGGAGGCTTCGGCTTCCCGCTTTGTTGTTGGCGCACCTGCTCGGTTCTACCCACCTAAAAGGGGAGGGAAGCCAGGGCCAACTATAATAAGACCTGACGATGCCAGACGATCAGAACTCTCTTCCGCTAGGCCCTGAAGACAACATCAACCCGTCCCCGCAAGACGCCAATAGCAACAACCCACCCCCCGGCGGCTCGGGCGGTGACGGTCCCACCACACCCACCGGCCCCGGCGCCCTTTTCATGCTCCCCATCAACATCGACGAGGAGATGCGCCGCTCCTACCTCGACTACTCGATGTCCGTCATCATCGGCCGCGCCCTCCCCGACGCCCGTGACGGCCTCAAGCCCGTCCATCGCCGCGTCCTCTATGGCATGCAGGAAATGGGCCTCCAGTTCAACAAGAAGTACACAAAATCGGCCAAAGTCGTCGGCCACGTCATGGGCAACTACCATCCCCACGGCGACTCCGCCATCTACGACACCATGGTCCGCCTCGCGCAGCCCTTCTCCCTGCGCTACCCCCTCGTCGACGGCCAGGGCAACTTCGGCTCCGTCGACGGCGACCCCCCCGCCGCCATGCG
>CAXUDN010000191.1:0-4222 GCA_964249715.1 uncultured Acidobacteriaceae bacterium | reverse complement strand
CCGCTGTTGACGAGGACGGCGGTGACGCGGCCGCCGGTGGCGGCGAGGTGGTTGCGGCCGATGATGACGGGGGCGGCGACGACCTGGTTGGAGGTGAACATGGCCGCGGCCGAGGCGCCGGTGGGGCAGACGGCGAGGGCGAGGTCGGGCTTGCCGCTCTTCTTCAGGCCGGCGGTGGTGGACGACCATTGAAAGCCCTGGGGGAGGGCGGATGGTGGGGTTTGGGTGGAGCTCACAGATGGATTGTACTGAGAGGGCGCTACGCGTTGGCGTTGCACGTTGTCGCTGCGGGTTGGTGAGTTCGCGAGGGATTGCGGGCGGGGCTCTACGTGCAGGGAGTTGGTGGGGCGGGGGTGCGGGTCCAGTGTTCTGTGCGGCCGAAGGCCTTGAGGCCGATGTAGCCGCGGAGGTCGAGGCTGTCGCCGGAGCTGGTCATGGCGCCCTTGTAGGTTTTGCCGGATTTGGGATCGTAGAGGTGGCCGTCTTCGGCGTGGGTGGGGTCGGTGAGGTGGAAGCCGGTACCGATCTGCAGGCCGCAGAGATGGCGGGTGTGGAGGCTGGCGTCGGGGTTGTTGGTGTCGAGGCGGGTGGGGGTGTTGGGCTCCAGTTGGAGGAGGGTGGCGCACACGTCGGAACCGCAGGGAGCGACGCGGATGACGGCGCCGCCGGGGGTTCGCCAGAAACCGCGGACGCCTTCCTCGTGGGTGGTCTGGGCGGTTGCAAGGAGAGTGAAGGGGAGAACGACGAGGAGGAGTCGAGCTTGACGCAACATGGGGCAATCTTAGCGCCAGGGCTTTGCGTCGTATACTTCCCCTCAAGTACACGGGCGTTTGCGCTAGCACGCGAAGGGCGAGGCCGGGCTGGAGATGCGAGGGTTTATGAGCACATTGGATAACGGGTTGGCAGCGGCGGCGAACGGCAACGGGCAGGATCCAGAGACGCGGTATGGGGTGCCGCAGCCTCGGCGGGAGTGGGTGGTGAAGCGCAAGGAAGAGGCGGCGCGGACGGGCGACTGGAATATGAGCCAGATGCACTTTGCGCGCAAGGGGCAAATTACGGAAGAGATGGCCTTTGTGGCGCACAAGGAGAAGCTCCAGCCGGAGCTGGTGCGTTCGGAGATTGCCAAGGGGACGATGATTATTCCGGCGAACATCAATCATCCGGAGCTGGAGCCGATGTGCATTGGGGTGGAGAGCTTGTGCAAGATCAATGCGAATATCGGGAACTCGGCGCTGGTGTCGAATGTGGATGAGGAGTTGAAGAAGCTGCATACCGCGGTGCATTTCGGCGCGGATACGGTGATGGATCTGTCGACGGGTGGGGATATCCCGATGATCCGCGAGGCTATTTTGCGGCACTCGCCGGTGCCGATTGGGACGGTGCCGTTGTATGAGGCGCTGGGCCGGGTGAAGCGGGTGGAGGATCTGAATATTGATCTTTACCTGGAGGTGATTGAGGAGCAGGCGCAGCAGGGTGTGGACTACTTCACCATTCATGCGGGCGTGCTGGTGCAATTCATCCCGATGGTGTCGAAGCGGATTACGGGGATCGTGAGCCGGGGTGGCGCGATTATGGCGCAGTGGATGACGGCGCATCATAAGCAGAATTTCCTGTATGAGAACTTCGACCGGATCACGAAGGTGATGGCGAAGTATGACGTGAGCTATTCGTTGGGCGATGGGTTGCGTCCGGGTAGTGTGGCGGATGCGAGCGATGAGGCGCAGTTTGCGGAGTTGAAGACGCTGGGAGAGCTGACGCGGCAGGCGTGGAAGGATGATGTGCAGGTGATGATCGAGGGTCCGGGGCATGTGCCGATGGACAAGATCAAGGAGCAGGTGGAGAAGGAAGTGGAGCTATGCGACGGGGCTCCGTTTTACGTGCTGGGGCCGCTGGTGACGGATATTGCGCCGGGGTATGACCACATTACGTCAGCCATTGGGGCGGCGATGATTGGATGGCATGGGGCGGCAATGCTTTGCTATGTGACGCCGAAGGAGCACCTGGGGCTGCCGAATGAGAAAGATGTGAAGGATGGGATTATTGCGTACAAGATTTCGGCGCATGCGGCGGATATTGCGCGGCATCGGCCGGGGGCGCGGGACCGGGATGATGCGATCAGCCATGCGCGGTACACGTTCGATTGGGATAAGCAGTTTGCGCTTTCGCTTGACCCCGAAACTGCGCGGGGGATGCATGATGAGACGTTGCCGGATGACTACTACAAGGAAGCGGCGTTTTGCTCCATGTGTGGACCTAAGTTCTGTTCGATGAACTGGTCGAGTAAAGTGGATAAGTTCAACGAAGAGGTGCATGGGTTGAAGAAGCCGGATTTGACGCAGATTGTTACGGAGCAGATGGCGCTTAGGGGGTGAGCGCCGCCCGGGATGCGCCTCAGCTTGACGGGCTTGACGACTTGTATGTAAGCCGAACCTCTCTCGCAAAGTACGAAAACTATGCGCGTGTTCCGTGGTGCAATCTTCGTCACCTCTCTGCTAATTGCGTCCACTTCTTGGACGCAAGACTTTTCCACTGTCACGATCAGGCCTTCAGCATCGACCGGTACAAGAGAATCGCGTCTGCAGATCCTGCCGAGAGGCGATCTGGTTGCTAAGGCCGTACCTTTCATTGAACTGTTTAGCCTCGCCTACGGCGTTCCGGATAATCCATCGCCGCGGGTTTCTCCGATGCCGGAATGGACCGTCAGCAAGCTTTTCGACATCGAGGCCAAGGTTCCTGTCTCGCTGAAAGTGGATGCGGCAGAGCCTGCGGTCAGGGAGCGAACGGTCCAACACCTGTTACGCAGCCTCCTGATAACACGCTTTGGCCTCCAACTTACTGTCAGGACAGAACGGGTGCCAGTTTATGGAGTTGCTGCGGCGCAAGGAGGTCCAAAGCTGAAGGAAGCAGTCATGAGCCACTGCGTTCTGGACACAGGGCCGGAAGGGTGCCACAGCTTTGCACCTGGGTTTGGACATCCATTGAATGCATCTGCAGTGGACATGACCGATCTTGCCCAGTATCTCGGAAACTGGACGGATTTGCCGGTCGTAGACCGCACGGGCCTAAGCGGGCTGTACACGATGCAATCGCAAGGTTGGAGGCCGACGAAGCTGCCACCACCACCGCCAGGTGGCACGGGCTTGGGTGGTGAGTTTGAGAGCCTCCCTCCGCTCTCTGCGGTTCTCCGTCAGAGTGGTCTGATGTTACGGAAACAAGAGGAAGCGATGCCCTTCTACACAGTCAAGCGGGTACACCTACCAGCAGAAAAGTAAGGGTGTGCTGGTCTCGCTCAGACTTACGCCAACGAGTGCCCCTGCGTAAACCTCAGCGGACGCGCGGAAAGGCCCAGGCGAGTTCGGGGTGTTCGGCTTGGATGGCTTGTTGGGCGCGGCAGCGTTCTTTGCGGTCTTCGTACCAGGTTAGCCAGAACTCGAGGGCTAAGGGGGAGAGGATGACAAGGGCGACAGCGACTACGAGGAAGAGCGGGTACATATTGATCTCCGCGGGAAGTGGTGTCCGCCCGCAGAGTCAATATCGGCTAAATGGTGCTTTTCTTTAATTGAACGTCGTGGGCGTACACCGGGGTAACTGGCCCTATTGGGGGAGTGAGGCTTTCTCGAGGATGGCGGCGGAGCGGTTGAGGGCGACGGCCAGGGCTTCGAGTTGGGATTGTGTTCTTGGGGAATCCTCGGCGTCTATGCCCTCGTTGACGCCGGGGATGACTACGGCGGCGTAGCCGGTGTACTCGCCGGGGGCGTAGATCGTGTGTTTGAACCAGGGACGTTTGGGAAGGCCGGCGTCGTTGAGGAGGGCCTCTTCTGCGTCGCGTAATGCGACATTGAGGGTCTTGAGCTGGTCTGGGTTGGGGGTGGAGCCGGGGGTGACGAGGGTGGACTGTTTTGAATAAGTACGGTCGGCGGCGGCGCTGAAGCGGGTGGCGGCCTGGAGGGTGGGGTCGAAGGTGGCTGTGAGCTTGGCGGTGGAGGCGCGTTTTTGTGCTGCTTTGATGTAGTCGAGGACGTCGTGGGCATAGGCGCGGTAGTCGTAGGGGAGGACGTCGGTGTCGGCCATGTGGAGGATCTCGAGGCCGAAGACGCGCGCCATTTGTTGCTCGTAGACGAAGGTGGGGTCGGCGTTGCGGATGAACCAGTTGAAGTCGTCGAAGGTGGAGTGGTAGACGCCGTAGGGGCCGTCGGAGCCGATGTCGGTGGAGGGGACGCCG
>CAXUDN010000190.1:0-4567 GCA_964249715.1 uncultured Acidobacteriaceae bacterium | reverse complement strand
GCTGGCTAAGCTGGTTGGGCGAGGGCTGGTGGGGTTGGTGTTGGGTTGAGGCGCATGGGTTGGCGTTGCCAGTAGGTGAGGGAGCGCCAGGCCCACTCGAGGGGGCCGAAGCGGAAGTGCTGTAGCCAGAGAGTGCTGAAGATGATGTTGGCGATCCACATGGCGCCTACGCAGAGGTAGAGCTTGTAATAGTCCATATAGCCGTACCAGTGGAGGGGGCTCCAGACGAAGAGGGTTTTCATGGTGAGGCTGGTGAGGATGTAATTGCTGAGGGCCATCTGGCCGACGGCGGCAACCCGGGCCCAGAGCCAGCGGAAGAGGCCGGCGCGGAGGCAGAGCAGGATGAGGGCGGCGTTGCCGAGGGCTCCTCCGATGCGGCCGAGGTCGTAGGTGAAGGCGAGGGAGCGCATGGTGGTGAAGAGATCGAAGCCGGAGTGCCAGGCTTGATAGCAGCCGTAGCCGACGACCGGCCAACTGACGCCGAGGCCAATGAGAGCGATCAGCGCGTAGGTTCGGGTGCTGAGTTTGAGGGTGAAGAAGCCGACGCGGAGGAGGCCCATGCCTACGAGCATCATGCCGAGCCAGTCGGCGAAGCCGGTGTACTCGCCCTGGGTCTCGCCTTTGAAGGTATCGGAGGCCTCGTCGGCGACGACGGCAAAGAAGCCGTGCTGGTGGGTGGCGATGTCTTTGTAGAGCTTCTTTTGGTCTGGACGGTAATCTCCCTGGATTTTCTCCCAGGCCTTGATGGCGTCTTTCTGGTCGTCGTTGAGGGTGTGGTGGGCGACCTGGGCGGCTAAGGCTTTGTCGGAAGCGGCCTTGGTTTTATTCATGCCGATGTACATGGCGCCCATGCCGAGGACGGTGTTGAGGAGAAGGACGATGCCGCCGGTCCAGAGGAGTTTCTTGGCGCTGAGATTGCGGAAGGGGAAGAGGAAGAGAAGGGCGGTTGTGCCGTAGTAGAAGAGGATGTCGCCGTTCCAGATGAGGTAGGCGTGGATCATGCCGAAGACGGTGAGCCACATATTGCGGCGGAGAAAGATGTCGGCGGTACGGAGGCCGGCGCCGCGGCGTTCGGCGCGGCCGCTGAGGAGGATCACTCCCGCGCCGAAGAGCATACTGAAGAGGGCGCGCATTTTGCCTTCGGCAAAGATCCAGCGGAGAAACCAGGCGGCGGTGTTCAACTGCCAGTGGGGACCGTTGAAGACGGGCTTCACGGTGGTGAGGGGGAACATGTAGTTCCAGCCGGGCATGCCGAAGGCGGTGATGTTCATGAGCAGGATGCCCATGAGCGCGAAGCCGCGGAGGGTGTCGACGGACGAAAAGCGCTCCGCCTGGGTGACAGGCTCGGTGGTGGGGTGTGGCGGGCCTGCGAGTTCCTCGGGTGCACCTGTGGGAACGGCGAGCTGGTCTGGTACCTGGTTTGATACCTGGGCGGGGGAGATGACGGCTGTGCTCATTGCCTGGAACTCCTGGGAAGGTTGGCTTACGGCAGGCGGGCCCGGGGTTGGGGTGGAGGGTAGCACTGCGGTGATACGTGGACAAGTGACCAGCAGTTCCAGTTGCGCTAGTCAGCCGTGATTGTGGGGCGTATACTCCTGGCCATCTGCTCGAACTTCTTCTCGTCCTTCCCCGAGCTCGCCGTTTCGGTGCGGGTGTGGAGTATCGGGGTGCGGCCGGTTTGGGTTCGATTTGCAGGAGGGTGGAAATGCTGAGCGGAAATCTTGCAAGAAGCTTTGTGGTGGGAGCGGCGCTGGTGGTGAGCGCGGGTGCAGGGGCGCAGGAGGGCGTGACTGCCTCAGGGGCGCCAACGGCGGCGGGGGTGCAGCCAGGGATGGCGGTTACGGAACCGGGTGGATCGCAGGTGCGGATTGTGCGGTTAAGCCAGGTGCGTGGGTCTGTGCGAATGGACCGCAACACGGGGCGAGGGTTCGAGGGTGCGTTTACCAATATTCCGGTGGTTGCGGGAGCGAAACTGCTCACGGGCGACGGTGTGGCCGAGGTGGAGTTCGAGGACAACAGTTCACTGCGGCTGGCACCCGGGAGCGAGGTAGAGTTCACCCGGCTTGGGCGGTCGGCTGCGGGTGAAACGCTGACCACGGTGAAGCTCGGCAAGGGCATGGCGTACGTGAGTATGCAAAAGGGCAAAGGCGCGGGCGAATTTGCCCTGCAGTTTGGCCCGGCCCAGGTGTTGATGGGGGCGGGTGCGCATCTGCGGGTGGATGCGACGCAGACGGATGTGGAGCTGGCGGTATTTGATGGGTCGGCGCAGGTCGCCATGGGAAGTGCGATCACGACGCTTGGCAAGAAGCAGACGATGACGCTGAATCCGGTGACCCAGACGATGGCTCCGGTGCAAAAAGGCACGCAGGAAGTTGCCTGGGACGAGTGGGACACGGCGCAGACGGGGTACCACAAGAACGTGTCGACATTTGCGGGATCGAGCGGCGGATTTGGGCTGTTTGGAGCAAACGATCTGGGGTATTACGGATCGTTTGTGGACATGCCTGGATGCGGGTCGATGTGGCGGCCTTACTTCGCCGATGCGGGCTGGGATCCTTTTGGGAACGGGATCTGGGCGTACTACCAGGGGGCCGGGTACTCGTGGGTATCGCCGTATCCGTGGGGTTGGTTGCCGTACCATTCCGGGTCGTGGGCCAGCTGCGGGAATGCGGGCTGGGGCTGGCGGCCGGGTGGGACCTGGTCGGGTCTGACCAACCATGGGTTGATGCGGGTCGGGAATCGTCCTTTGCCGCATCCGCTGCCGCCGACGCCGACGAAAGGTGGGGCGACGCTGGTTCCTGTAAATACGAAGCCGCTGTCCTTTTCCGGGGTTTCGAACGATGGCAAGTTCACGTTCCGGCAGAACTCCGCGGGTTTGGGTGTGCCGCGGGAGAGCTTTGGAAAGCTGAATGGCTTCTCGAACCATACGCAGGAGCGGGGTGTGGCTTCCACCTCCGCGACGACGCTTATGTCGTCTCCGGCTGCGGTGGGAGTGACTGGAAGTGGACGGTCAGTTGGTGTGGGTACAGCGCGGAGCGGTGGAACGTCGGCGAGTGGCGGCCGTAGTACCTCATCGGGCAGTTCGTCGGCGAGCAATGCAGGCGGCAGTGCGAGTGGCTTCCGTTCGGGTGGCGGCGCATCGATGTCCAGCGGCGGGTCGAGTGCGTCTTCGGGCGGTGGAGCGAGTGGGGGCGGGAAGCACTAGGGTGGGGCTCCTACCTGTTGCGCAGGTTGGCCTCGGTGCGATCTATCGCGTTACGGGCTGACTTTCCCGTCGAGCCGCAACTGCAGGAGTCTCTTCGCTTCGCTGCGGTCGAGATGACGGCTGATTGTGAGGCTGGTCAAGGGACGGCTCCTGCCAAGCACGGCTGTTCTTGCCGGGCCTAGAGGCCGTGGGGGGCGCGAGCGGTCCAGAGGGCGGGTTGGTGGATGGGGAAGGTGGGGGCGAGGGTTTCGGGGGGTGGGGTGGGGGGGGTGGAGAGCCAGGTTTCTACATATTCGGGGCGGTTGTAGGCGCGGCCAGCGAAAAGCATGCCGGGACGGCGACCGGGGAGGTCGCGAAAATTGCCGGCGTCGGCAGGGTAGGCCCACTTTTCGGGGTGGGCTATGACGGGGTAGAGGTAGGCGGCGGCGCTGCGGAGGCCGACTTCGTCGATGAGTTGGAAGTCCCAGAGGAGGTCGAACTGGGAGCTTAAGAGCTGGCAGGCGCCGGCAAGGAGATCGAAGTTGAAAAGGGTGTTGCGGTAAGGATTGGGTGTGGCGATTTCCTGGGGGAAGACGCCGTCGGGGCGAATCTGGTTGCGGAGGGTGTGCCCGCGGAAGCGTTTGCGGTTGTCTTCGAGGGTGTTGTCGTCGCGGGTGAAGCGGGCGATGCCGGAGGAGACGAGAAGCCAGGCGGAGGCGCGGCGATCTTTGGCTTCGCGGGCGATGAAGGCCTGTTTGTTCGTGGCTAGCCAGTGCTGCGTGTCGGTGAACCAGGTCTGGACGGTGGTGAGTTCGTCGGGGGTGAAGGTGTCGGTGAGGAAGCTCAGGGCGCGGGCGAGTTCGGCGAGGGGGACGAGGTCGACGAGGCCCATGGGGGTGGCGGTGGAGGTGTTGGCGATGCAGCCGGCCTGGTCGAAGGTGGGGTTCAGGCGGGTTTTGGGGTCAAGGAGCCAGGGGCGGGTATGGGCGGCGGCGCGCTGGGCGTAGGCCTCTTCGTGGGTAAGGAGATAGCCGGCGGCGAGGGTGGCTACGGTGTTGGAGAAGAGGCGGAGGGCGTCGGCGTCGGCGCGGAGGAGTTTGGGTTGGGGGGTGGCGCCGGCGGTGGCGAGGATGGGTTCGGTTTCGGTGTGGAAGGTTTGATCAGGCGGGGGTGTGACGGGGCTGGTGAGGGAGGTTTTGGCCTGGGCGAGAATGGTCTCTCGGTCGAGGTCGGCGACGTTGGCGTGAGCGAGGGAGGGTTTCTGGGCGTGGGCGTGGGTGAGGAGGGCGGTCGTGGTGAGCTGGAGGAAACGACGGCGGGATAGGTGATGGGGGGCCATTCGGGGGTGAGGGTAGCACGTGGAGTGGGTTGCGGGCTGTGGAT
>CAXUDN010000189.1:0-4773 GCA_964249715.1 uncultured Acidobacteriaceae bacterium | reverse complement strand
CATGGCGGCGTTGATTTTTCTAGAAGCTGGTGCTTGGTGCCTAGTGTCTAGTGCTTGGTGCTTGGTGCTTGGTGCTTGGTGCTTGGTGCTTGGTGCTTGGTGCTTGGAATGCTGGGATGATTGGGCTCGAAAGCTGGCGATGTCGAGACTGCCGACGGCAGAGCCATTCTGCCGGCGGGAACGAAGCACAAAGCACTTAGCACCAAGCACTCAGCACCAGGCACTAATTTGGGGCGCTGTGGTCTTCCGTGTCCGTGGTGATGCGGAGGCTCTTGAGGAAGCTTAGGTCGGTGCGCGTGAAGGGACCTTCGACTGCTTCTTCCGGAACGGTGACCTCTTCCTGATCGACCTGGTTGAGGCCGATGGTGGCCTCGAGCATGAGGATCACATCGAAGCCCTGTTCGCGGATCTCGCGAACGACTTCGGCGATGTTTTCGGACTCGCTGACGGACTCGTGGATGGCTTCCCCGAGTTTCTGGATAAGGTTCTTAACCTGTTCGTTGTGTCGGCTCAACGCCACCTCCAGTGTGGGCAATGGATGCAGGAAACAGCCCGGCAACGGTGCTTCTGAGTTTTCCCTAAGGAACTCGGCGGGAACGGCAGAGGCGAGAATGGCTGCATTAGCGAATAGGGTACGCCAGTTTCGTGGTGGTGAACATGCAACAAAGGGGGTGCATGCGAGGTTACGTTCGTGTTTTACACACGGGTGTGATGGTCTGCCCAAGCGTCCTCAAGACGATGGGCGAGGTCTTCGACGGGCTGGGCCTGCTGCTTGCGGTTCAGGAACAGGAATCCGGCGACGGCAGCGCACAGCGCACTCAGGGTGAAAATGAAGTTCTTCATGGACGAGGATCCTTTGCTTCTCGGGAATGTCTTTTGATCGAGCTTTCTTGACGCTCGACCCGCATTTGGGAATTGGATGCACAAGGGCGGCGATGGATGTGCCGTGGGTGGAATGGCGGGATCGGGTGCCGATAGACTGGAGCCGTGGACAAGGTTCGGCTGGGGCGCGCGCTAGGGTATGGGGCACGGCATGCGGCGAAAACGCTGCAGGCGATGGCGGAAGCGGCGTCGGCGCCGGATCCTGGTGCGGGTTCGGCTGCAAATGGCAGGGTGGCGGAGGTGGGGAGGCCGGCCCAAGCGTCGCCTCGGCAGCGGCTTCCGGATACCGCGACGGTGCGGGGGGTAGGACGGTCGGTGTGGCGGCCGCTGGCGACGTTTTCGGGGGCGCTCTGGCTACGGGTGACGGGGATGTTTTTTGGTCTGGTGGCGTGTGCGATGGGGATGGGGGTATGGCGGCTGCGGGGGGCGTTGCTGGCGGGAAAGGATCGGGCGGCTGTGCTGCATTTCTGGATGTTTGCGGGGTTTGGAGTGCTGTTTGGGTATTTTGCGGTGAGCGGGTTCGTCAGGGCGCATGCGCGGGAGCGGCGGGGGAGGTAAGGTCTGATGGCAGGTAATTGGTGGCTGGTAGCTGGGTTCCGCTTTGCGCAGTGGTGAACGAACAACCAAAAGGGCAAAAGTAGTAGGCTGGGCGAGACTGCGTGGCTGGTTTGCTGCGCCATTTTGTTGCAGGGGTGTGGTGTATGGCTTTGACGGATGGGCAGGTTGCGAATGGGGCATTGGTGGACAGGGTTTTGCGCCGGACGGCGTTGCATGGGACGCACCATGGGCATAAAGCGCGGATGGTGGATTTCGGCGGATGGGACATGCCGGTGCAGTATGCGGGGCTGGTGGCCGAGCACACCGCGGTGCGCACGGGGGTGGGGATTTTCGATGTGAGCCACATGGGGGACATTCAGTTGCGGGGGCCGAACTCGCTGGCGGCGGTGCAGAAGCTGCTGATGAATGATGCGAGCAAGCTGCAGGTGGGCCAGGCGCACTACTCGGCGATGCTTTACCCGGACGGGACGTTCGTCGACGATGTGGTGCTGCACAAGCTGGGGGAGAACGATTACCTGATCGTGATCAATGCCGGGACGCGCGAGAAGGATGTGCAATGGGTGAGGCAGGTGATTGGCGGGATGGGCGGCGTGCACGTGATGGATGTGAGCGACTATTACACGCAGCTGGCGATCCAGGGGCCGCGGGCGAAGGAGACGTTGCAAAAGCTGACGGGGGTGGATCTGGGGCCGATCAAGAATTACTGGTTTACGTGGGGGATGGTGGCGGGGTGCCATAACGTGCTGATCGCGCGGACGGGGTATACGGGCGAGGATGGGTTCGAAATCTATATTCCGGCCGATGAACCGACGAGTGCGCGGGTGTGGGGTGAGGTGTTGAAGGCGGGGGAGGAGTTTGGGATTCAGCCCTGCGGGTTGGGGTCGCGGAATACGCTGCGCTTGGAGGCGGCGATGGCGCTGTACGGGCATGAGATTTCGGACTCGATCAACGTGTTTGAGGCGAACCTGGGGCGGTATTGCAAGTTGGATAAGGGTGTGGATTTTATGGGGCGGGAGGCACTGCAGAAGGTGGTGGATGCGGGGGGGCCGACGCGGCGGTTGGTGGGGTTGGAGACGGTCGAGCGTGGGATTGGGCGGGATGGGTACCCGGTCTTTTCTTTGGACGGGGCGGTAATTGGGGAGGTGACTTCGGGGTCGCCGGGGCCGTTTGTGAAGAAGAATATTGCGTTGGCCTATGTGCCGGTGGACTACGTGGAGCCCGGGACCGAGGTGGCGGTGGAGATCCGGGGAGCGCCGGTGAAGGCGCAGGTGGTAGCTACGCCGTTTTATAAGCGGGCGAAGGTCGGGGCTGCGTCTGCAGCTTCGGGCGTGTTGACGGAAAAACCGGTGATTACGGCGCCGTTGTCGTAAGGAGAGATGGCATGAGGATGTCGCGACGGAGTTGGGTGATAGTGGGTTTGCTTGGCCTGAGTGTCTGGACGGGGTTTGCACAGCAGGCGGCGACCAGTGCGAAGCCGGAGGATACGGAGGTCTGGCAGCCGGAGCCTACCGTGGTGACGCCGGGGACGGTTGTGGGGGCGCCGCCTTCGGATGCGGTGGTTTTGTTCGATGGGAAGGACTTGGGGCAGTGGGTTTCGGCGCAGGACGGGGGGCCGGCGAACTGGACGGTGCATGATGGCGTGATGACGGTGAAGAAGGGTGCGGGAGCGGGGAACATCCAGACTGTGCAGAAGTTCCACAATTATCAGCTGCATCTGGAGTGGCGGATTCCGGAGTCGATTACCGGGACAAGCCAGGCGCGGGGGAACAGTGGGGTGTTCCTGGCGTCGACGGGGCCGGGGGATGCGGGGTATGAGCTGCAGATCCTGGATAACTACGGGAATAAGACGTATGTGAATGGGATGGTGGGGAGTTTGTACAAGCAGGCGATTCCGCTGGCGAACCCGGCGCGGAAGCCGGGCGAGTGGCAGACGTATGACGTGGTGTGGACGGCGCCGACGTTTGCGGGGGATGGGTCGTTGAAGACGCCGGCGTATGCGACGGTGCTGTTCAATGGCGTGCTGGTGGAGAACCACTTCCAGCTGCAGGGAGAGACGCGGTACATCGGCAAGCCGTTTTATAAGGCGTTCGATGGGGCGCCTATTAAGTTGCAGGCTCATGGGGATAAAAGTGAGCCGATCAGTTTTCGGAATGTTTGGGTGCGGGAGCTGCCGTAGGGTCAGTGCAGACGTTCGACGGGAAGGCAGGTCTTTACACTGCGCTTCGCTCAGGTCGAGATGACAACGTCGTCGACGGGGTTTGAGCGGGCGAAAGCGGGGGGCGGGGTGTCCTCTACAATGGGGGTTGGAGACTTTTCTGCATGGCTTACCCGGAGAACTATCGTTACGCCAAGAGCCACGAGTGGCTGGAGCTGGATGGCGAGAACGGCGTTGTGGGCATTACCGATTATGCGCAGCATTCGCTGGGCGACATTGTGTTTGTGGAGCTGCCGAAGGTGGGGCAGAAGATCGAGGCCGGGTCGACATTTGGGTCGGTGGAGAGTGTGAAGGCGGTGAGCGATCTGTATGCGCCGGCTTCGGGCACGGTGACCGAGGTAAACGAGGCGTTGAATGGCGCTCCGGAGACGTTGAATACGGATGCGAATGGGACGTGGATCCTGAAGCTGACCGTGACGAATACGGACGAGAGCAACGCGCTGTTGACTGCGGCGGATTACGAGAAGTTTGTGGCGGAAGAGACAGGGCATTAGGCAGGAAGGGGCGTCATGGACCGGTCACAACTCATCCTCGCTGTCCTCACAGCGTTGACCCCCACCGTTGCGGTTTTTCTCGCTACGCTGATTCAGCGGCAGGATGTACGTGATCTGCGAACCGAATCAGCTAGTCTACGCACCCAATTTCAGGGCGAAATGGTTAGCTTACGGAACCAGGTACATGCCGACATGCTTATGATTCAGCGTGTCGCCAAGATAGAAGCGAAGCAGGAATAGGACGAATGCGTTATTTGCCGAAATCGCCGCAGGATCGTGAAGAGATGTTGGCCGCCATTGGCGTGCCGAGTGTTGAGGCTCTGTTTGAAGTGGTGCCGGAGGAGTACCGGCTGACGCGGGATCTCCATATTCCGCGGCAGCAGTCGGAGTCGGAGATCCTGGAGCGGTTCAAGGCGTATGCGGCGAACCTGGCGAGTGGGGATGCGAATGAGCTGGCGAAGCTGCCCTCATCGCAACGGTTTGCGAGTTTTTTGGGGGCGGGCGCCTACCGGCATTACCGGCCTGTGGTGATCGATTCACTGGTGCAGCGGGGGGAATTCCTGACCAGTTACACGCCGTATCAGCCGGAGATTGCGCAGGGCACGCTGCAGGCGATGTTTGAGT
>CAXUDN010000188.1:0-4838 GCA_964249715.1 uncultured Acidobacteriaceae bacterium | reverse complement strand
AACTCAAGAAGAAAGCTGAGGCAGAGGGCGCCGAGATAAAGGGCGCCGATCTCGGAGACGCCGGTGAGGGGCACAGGCGAGAGGTGGCGGCCAAGCCAGGAATGTTTGCCGGGCGTGGGGGCGAGATAGGTATCGACGGCGACTTTGACGAGGTAGGGACCGAAGACATCGGAGCCGGATTTGATGAAAATGGCGACGGCGGAGAGAGCGGCCTGAAGCTTGTAAGGAGAGAGATAGCGGAGAAGGCGCCGCATGAGGCGGCTGTCATAGGCTTTGCCGACGACATCGTCGTCTATTCCGGGCTTGGTGGCCTGCTGAGCTTCCTTGGTCTGGCCCGGCTGAGACTGAGTGGCGGCTTGTCCTTGGGTACCGGCTACTACGTCATCGAGGCGCGTGGGTGTTTCCGGGGCGTTGGGTGTGCCGTTGACGGCTGCGCCCGCGGGGGTGGGGCTCGACCGCTGCTGATCTTTCTGCTGAGAGGGAGCCATCTAGAAAGTGTAGATGTGCGGGGGCGGGGCCGCGGTGCGGTGACGAGCGTGAAAGAATTGTTGAATGAGCGAAACGGCGCAGAGTTTGGGCTTGTATCTGAGCGTGCCGTTTTGCCGGGCGAAGTGCAGTTTTTGCAATTTTGCGTCAGGCGTGGGGACAGCGGGGGCGGTTGAGCGCTATGTGGACACGCTTTGCGGAGAGATCCGCGGCATAAAGGCGTGGGCTGCTGGGATGGGGGCGACGGTGCCGGAGCGGGTGGATACCGTGTATTTCGGTGGAGGAACGCCGAGTTTGCTGGAGCCGGCGCAGTTGGGGGCGGTGATGACGGCAATGAAGGGCGAGTTTGCGATTGGGGACGGGGCGGAGATGACGATGGAGGCGGCGCCGGGGCAGATTGGGGACAGGTTGCTAGCGGCGGCGCAGGAGCTTGGGGTGAACCGGGTGAGTTTAGGGGTTCAGAGCTTTGTCGACCGGGAAGGGCAGGCGGTGGGGAGATCCCATACGGAGGCCAGCTGCCTGGAGGAGATTGGGCGCTTACGCCGGGCGGGAGTGCGAAATCTTGGGGTCGATCTGATTGCGGGATTGCCGTACCAGACCGCAGCGAGTTGGGAGAGGTCGCTGGAGATTGCGGCAGGGGCGGGTCTGGAGCACGTGAGTGTGTACATGCTGGAGATCGATGAGGAGTCGCGGCTGGGGCGAGAGGTTTTGGGGGGTGGAGCCCGGCTGCATGCGCCGGCGGTGGGCTCGGACGATTTGACGGCGGACCTGTATGAGCGGGCGTGTGCCCTGCTGCCGGAGGCGGGATTGAGGCAGTATGAGATCTCGAACTTTGGGCGGGAGGCATTTCGGTCGCGGCACAATGTGAAGTATTGGGAGCGGTCGCCGTATTTGGGTTTAGGGCTGGATGCGCACTCGATGTTGTTGGGGAAAGATGGCCGGGCGGTGCGGTGGGCGAATCCGGAGGAGTTGGGGATGTATGTGGGGGCGGATTCTGTGCGTGCGCCGGAGTGGGTGAGTGAGCGGGAGGCGTTCGAGGAGACGGTGTTTTTGGGGTTGCGGATGGTGGAAGGCTTGCCATGGGACCTTTTGGCGGGTTGTCGGCGGGAGTGGGTCCAGGAGCTACGAGAGGGCGTTGCGGGGCTGAGCCGGGAGGGGTTGATGGGGCGGGATGAGGAGAGGTTCTGGCTGACGGGACGGGGGAGGATGGTTTCGGGGGAGGTGTTTGGGGAATTGTTGGCGGGGGTGGGGGTTTGAGGTGGGCGTGAGGAAAACAGCAGGTTCCCCGCGGGAATAACAACAAGAAAAGCAAAGGCAAGAGCAGTAGCAAAGGAAGCGCGGATCCCTGCGGAAATATCGATCAAAGAAGCAGCATAAAGGTGGATGGGAGAAGACGATCTATGACGAGTGAACGAACGATTGATTTGCGTAGCGATACGGTGACCAAGCCTTCGCCGGCGATGCGGCGGGCGATGGCGGAAGCTGAGGTCGGGGACGATGTGTATGGGGAGGACCCGACCGTCAACCGTCTGGAGGCGCGGGCGGCGGAGGTTTTTGGGCGGGAGGCGGCGATCTTTTTGCCCACCGGGTCGATGGGGAACCAGATTGCGGTGAAGCTGCACACGCGCCATGGGCAGGAGGTCATCTGCGAGGCGCGGTCGCACATTCTGGACTGGGAGATGGCGATGGTTGCGGCTTTTTCGGGGTGCGTGCCGCGGACGGTCGTGGGGGAGGGTGGCATTCTGCGCTGGGGAGCGATTGTGAAGGCGATTGCGCCGAAGATTTACTACCGTGCGCCGACAGGGCTTGTTTGGATTGAGAACTCGCACAACATGGCGGGGGGAACGGTGACGCCGCCCGCGGTGCTGGAGGAGATCTGGGCGGGAGCGCGGCAAGCTGGGCTGCCGGTGCACTGTGATGGCGCGCGAATCTTCAATGCGGTGACGGCTGCGGGGCGGAGCGCGGAGGAGATGACGCGTGGGTTCGATACGGTGATGTTCTGCCTGAGCAAGGGTTTAGGAGCGCCTGTCGGGTCGATGCTGGTTGGATCGCGGGACCTTATGGCGGAGGCGCGAAGTTTGCGCAAGGCGCTGGGCGGCGGGATGCGGCAGGCCGGTGTGCTGGCAGCTGCCGGGCTGATTGCGCTTGAAGAGGGGCCGAAGCGACTCGGGGAGGACCATGCAAACGCGCGCCTGCTGGCGGAGGCGGTGGCGGCTACGGAGGCAGCTGAGATTGATCTGGCAGGAGTACAGACGAATATTGTGATCTTTACGTTGCGGGAGGAGGGCGATGCGGCCGGCCTGGTGCATGCCTTGCGGGAGCGCGGCATTCTGGCCAGTGCCGTGGGGCCTCATGCGGTGCGGCTGGTGACACACTGCGATGTGAGCCGCAAGGAATGCCAGGAGGTGGCCGGTGTGCTGGCGGAGGTGCTGGAGAGGGTGCCGGCGTAAAGGCCGCACACCCCTTGGGGAAGCCGTTTTTGGGAATGGTCAAAGGGTGGAATGCCGCTTGGTTGTACCGCGCGGCGCCCCTCGCGTTCGCGAAGGAGGTGGGTTTTGGTGCTTTCGGGGTCAAAAAGGGGCTTGCGTCTTGAAATAACACGGCCTTCTACATCGGAGGTGGGATTACCGGTTGGTTCCTTCGGCGCTACGTTGGGGGTATGAGGCGTGAGCAGTTCAAGACACCGGAAGAAGACGTGACGGCAGAATTCGAACGCGTGTGCCGGATGTTTCGTCTCGCTTTAGGAGAGCCTTCGGACCGGGTGATGTTCGACGCCCTGATGGCCGAAGCGAGCGAGCGCGGAATGAACTGGGTGCAGGGGCTGGAATACGTGGTGGAGCATCGGCGGGAGATGCGGGCGGGAGAAGCTGTCGGGGATCGGGCGAAAGGGATGGGGACGTTCGTCGAGGCTTCGTGGAGTGAGGGGCTGCGCCGCGCGGGGTGATCGTGCCGGCTGTCTGGTGGGACACAAGAGGGCATGGAAGCGAGTGCATCCATGCCCCTCGGTGGTTAGAGGCCTTTGGCAGTGAGGAAGGTGATCAGGTCGTGAACGCGGCTGGAATAGCCCCACTCGTTGTCGTACCAGCTGATGACCTTGCCGGTCTGACCGACGGTCTTGGTGAGCTTTGAGTCCACGATGGAGGAGAGCGGGTTGCCTTTGAAGTCGGAGCTGACGAGTTCCTGCTCGGTGTAGCCGAGGATGCCCTTGAGCGGGCCTTCACTGGCGGTTTTCAGCGCGGCGTTGATGGATTTTGCGTCGATGGGCTTCTCGGCGACGAAGGTGAGGTCGACGACGCTGACGGTGGGAGTCGGGACGCGGATGGCGAAGCCGTCGAGCTTGCCGTCCATCTCGGGGATGACGAGCTTGAGGGCTTTGGCGGCGCCGGTGGAGGTCGGGATCATGCTGAGGGCGGCGGCACGGGAGCGGCGCAGGTCCTTGTGGGGTGCATCGAGGACGACCTGGTCATTGGTGTAGCTGTGAATTGTTGTCATGATGCCGCTGGCGATGCCGAAGGTCTCGTGAAGAACCTTGACGACGGGCGCGAGGCAGTTTGTGGTGCAGCTGGCATTGGAGATGATGTTGTGTTTGGCGGGATCATATTTGTCGTCGTTGACGCCCAGGACGAGGGTGAGGTCCTCGTTGGTGGCGGGGGCGGAGATGATCACTTTTTTTACGGTTGTCCCCAGGTGGGCTTTGGCTTTGGTTGCATCGGTGAAAAAGCCGGTGGACTCCACGACGATCTCCGCGCCGACGGAGGCCCAGTCGAGGTTAGCGGGGTCGCGCTGGGCGAAGACCTTGATGGTTTTGCCGTCGACGGTGATGGAATCTTCGCCGGCGGAGACCTCATTCGGGAGATTGCCGAGGATGGAGTCGTACTTGAGCAGGTGAGCCAGGGTGGCGGGCGTGGTCAGGTCGTTGACGGCGACGAACTCGATATCAGGGTTGCCGAGCGCGGTACGAAAGACGTTGCGTCCGATACGGCCGAAGCCGTTGATGCCGACCTTTACTGCCATGGCGATGAATTCCTCTTCTTCTGTGTGCGGTTCGCTGCGGGGACTCTGGCGCGACCGCACATTCCATTGAGGCTACCAAAGTGGGCAGGCAGGGGCAATGTGGGAGAGTAGTCTCGAAGACGTACCGTGCTGTGCACCGTTTTTGCAGCAGGACTGTGGGGTATGGTAAGGGTGAGTATGCGCGAGTGGGTGCGCGAGAATTTGATGAGACGACGTTCCAGAAGGCCACCGAACGAATCGGAGTCCACGGGGAAGATTGGGCAGGAGTTGCCGACGGATCAGCCGGCTCCTCTGCGGCCGGCGTATCCGGAGCCGGTGCGGGCGGAAAAGGCAGCGGC
>CAXUDN010000187.1:2889-4884 GCA_964249715.1 uncultured Acidobacteriaceae bacterium | reverse complement strand
TCCGCAGCATCAATCGCCGTTCTCGCAGAGGCTCTCCCAGCCAGAACCGGTGCGGGTCCGGCCGTCCTCGCCCCCGGATCGCATCACTTTCCCGCCAAGCTGCCCCAAAGTCTCCCAGCAGCATCCCTGCCATCCACCGCCCCCCCGCACACCGGTCCGGATCCCCCACCCCCGCCTCCGCCCGGTTGTACATCGCCACCGCCGCCGTCAGATCCTCGGCCGCCAACGCCGCGTCAGCCGCATCCGCCAACGCATCCCCCCTCAGACCCTCAACCGCGTCCCCCACCCACACCCCCGCCATCTCCGCTAGTTCGCCAACCTCAGCCAACGCGCAGCGCCAACCTTGGCCATCCTCAGCTCTCCTCCATCGCCGCCATCGGCGGGTACACCGCATGCGGCCCATCCGGCGGCACCATCACCGGCCGCCAACGGCACAGATACACCTCATCCTCCGGCGTCGCCTCCACAACAAATCCAGCCGACCGCAGCATAGCCTCCGTACACGCCCGGTTCGGGATCCACCAGTTCGTCTCATCATGCGAGAACCGCTTTTCTACAAAATGCAGCTTCGGATACCCTGGGTCATCGAACGGCGCCGCCCCATTGAATTCATAATCTTCCTCGACCCCAACCACTTCCCGGCTCCCCCGCTGCAAGCTCTGAAACAAAAACAGGTTTTTGGCCACATGCTCATGGATCAAATCAAGCGCCAGCAGCGGATGCCGCAGGTGATACAGCACTCCCATAAAAATCACCAGATCGAACTTTTCTCCCAGCTCCGCCACCTCCCACACCGCCAGCTGCCGAAACTCCACGTCCATCCCCAGCATCTCGGCCGCGAACCGCGCCTGCCGCAGGTAGCCGGAGTCCGTGTCGATTCCCAACACCCGCGCCGCACCGCGCCGCTTCATCTCAAACGAGTAGAACCCCGCGTTACAGCCGATATCCAGCACGCTTTTGCCGGTTAAGTCCTCCGGCAGCGCCTCCCGGAAGCTGGCAAACTTCACCTCCGGGTAGTTGCCCAGAAAGTGATCCGGCGCCGTCCACACGCCACCCAGCTCCATGTTGTGAAACCACGGCCCAAGCTCTTCAATCCTCTGCTGCACCTGCGCCGCATTCAGCACCTCGGGCGCGTTGTTACCTGGCAACCACTGTTGTTCGATCATCCTCTTCCGTTCTCTCCAAATTCATATCGTCGACGCGTCCGCCCGTACCACTTGGCAGCGGCGCACCCTCCTGCAACAAGCGGATCGCCGCCCTGTAGCCATGCAGCGTTCCCACATCCACATACGCTTCGCCCGCACGCACGCCCACCGCACGTCCGCCGGCAGCCAGCCACGCATTCACCAGGGTGCCCATATACTCATCGCGCCGCTCCGGCTGGAGCCATAACGCGTGGAGCTCATGCAATACACGCCCCGGCATCTTGATCGCCCCCCAGATCCAGTTCGACCGCGCACCCTTGCGCTTCACCTCAATCTCTACCACTCCACCCTGTTCGTCCGTCACCACGGCGTCGAACAGCTCCGGCCGCTCCACCGGAAACAACAAAAACGACAGACAATCTTCCGGCAACCGCGCCAGACCGTCCTCCGGCGACCAAACCGTATCCGGCAGCCCGATCAGCACACTCTCCTCCGGATGAATCAGCGGCAACGCCCGAAAGATCGCATCGCACAAGCCACCCGGCTGCCCCTGCACCACATACGCGATGTCCGCGCCCCAGAGCCGCGACCCGTAGTACTCCAGAATGTCCGTCTTCCCCGGCGAAATCACAAAACACAACTTGTCCGCCCCACCCCGGATCATCCGCTCCACCAGGTACTCACTCACTGCGCGAGGCCGCTCCGTCTCCCCCTCCACTCGGCTCCCCACAGGCAACAACTCCTTCGAAAAAGCCAAAGGCTGAATGCGACTCCCCGCCCCCGCCGCCGGAATAATCCCCCAAACTCCCAAAGCCGTCGCTCCTGCCTTTATTTCACTTTCGCTCGCTTT
>CAXUDN010000187.1:0-2789 GCA_964249715.1 uncultured Acidobacteriaceae bacterium | reverse complement strand
CCCTCCAGCACCAACTCCAACCCCTTCACCCGCTCCTCATTCGTATGCTCCCGCAAAACCCGCGCCCGCGCCGCCTCACTCACCCGTCCCAGCTCCATGTCCGACAAGCATAGCGCCCGCAACACATCCTCCGCAGTGTCTACCCGCAGAATCTCCTCCCCCGGCATGAAAAACTCCTCCAATCCCTCCCATCCGTCACTGAGCAACGGCACCCCGCAAGCCGCCGCCTCAAACAGCCGCCCCGAAGGACAATACCCATACTCCGCCATCGCTCGCCGCGTAACGTTCAGCGTCGCCCGCCCCGAGCAATAAAACGCCGCGTGCTGCGCTGGCTCCAGATGCCCGGTAAAGAAAATATTCTCCGTCCACGGAAAAGTCTCCGGGTACTGCGCTCCGCCAATCAAAAACCGCTGCTCCGCCAACCGCCGCGCCGGCTCCACAAACAGCGTCTCCACCGCCCGCTGCCGGTCCTCCGCAAACGTTCCTAGATAACTCAACGCTGACCGGAATCCCTCCACCGCCGCCACGGGAAAGTGCACTTGGGGATCCACCGACCCATACAGCGGCGCGACCACCCGCGCCCCCAACCGCGTCCTCAACTCCTCCAGCGCCCGCCCTCCCGTATAGCTCAGCACCAAATCGAAAGCCCCTAGCCCTTCTGCAGGCAAATACTCCACCGGGGTTCCCGCACGCAGACAATCCAGAGTCACCGGCGTATCCATGTCATAGAACGCCCGCACCCCGCGCCCCGCCTCCAGCACCAGCGTCGCTGCCTCCGCCCCATTCGGGCAGTAGCTCGTTACTATCGCCAGATCGGCGTCCCGCACCTCCCGCGCAGCCTCACTCCAAACCTCTTTCAACGACCGGTACAGCCGCAACGATCCGCCCGCCGGCAACGCCCACAAATCCCGCGTCGACGCATAGTACGGCACGTCTTTTTCATAAAACGTCACCGTATGCCCCCGCCGCAGCAGCGCCTTGATCAACGCCCGCCACAGCGTCGCATGCCCGTTCCCCCACGACGAAGAGACCGTCAATCCAAAGATCACAATCTTCACGCCGTCCACTCCCGGCCGCTAGCAATCCCAGCCATACCCCACCCGGCAGAAGCAGCGCACATCGCAAACGGGTACATCCCCGCTCAGATGCAACCTGCCCCGCCCCGGTTTTCACACCTGAACTTCCGAACATCTCAGGAAATGCAGCTCTTTCCCTCTGAAAGTTGGGAAAGGTGAGGCTTCAGCCCCACCATAAGCCGCCTGCAAGCGACCCCTCTTCAGCCGCTGAGGTTCTTTGACGACCACACGCCCATTACTCAGCACCTCTGAGTGCCGATCCATATCCCTCGGGCTACTCCCCAAAGTCCTACTGCAGCAATCCACCAGAGCCATTCTGTGTCGGCACACTCAGCAGCGCTCACCCCCAACCCGCTCACCTCAACCCGGGTGGCCCATCCTTTGCAGCTTCATCGCAAAGGGTGGGGTTGGGTCATCCCGCAAGAGCAGTAAGCCGACCTCATCCTCCAAGGTCCTGAAGACCCTTCCGATAAGCCCACGCGTCGACCCCCCGCCCATAGAAATGCACTTCTCGCCCCACCCGCGCATACCCCATTCCCTCATACAGCCTCACCGCCGCTGCATTCTCGACAAACACGTGCAGCAGCATCGCTTCCGCTCCCGCCCGAAACACAGCCTGCTCCATTGCCCGCATCAACTCCCGCCCCACACCTCGCCCCTGGCTCCCCGGAGCCACATCCAACGTCGTCACATATCCCCACCTGTGCTCCCGATCCCGCTTCATTTCCACTGCACAAAAGCCCAACAACGCCTCCACCCCCGGCTCCCACGCCACGAGCACAATCGCTCCAGGCGCCCGCACCACCCGCCGCATCATCGCCCGCGAAAACCGGAACCGCGCCTCAAAACAAACCCGGTCCAGCGCATACACCGCCTCAAAATCCTCCTCCTGGTACGCCCGCATCTCCATACCCGCATTCTGCACGCTCAAAACGACTCCCGAATACCCACTCACCGGTTGCCGACAATTCAACCCAACTCTCTACACTGGAGGTATGCCTTACCCTCATCGCCAGGCCGCCATCCGAACCGCTGACCCACATCTGTCAAAGTACCCACCTAAACTTTCTGAATTGAAGACTTTGCAAAAAAGTACCCGGGGGAGGGTACCCACCCGATGAGCATAGCCACTATGACCGGCGATACCGGCCAGACCGCCCTCACCGGCGGAACCCGCGTCTCCAAAGCCGACCTCCGCGTCGAAGCCTACGGCACCGTCGACGAACTCAACGCCAACCTCGGCTTCGCCCGCAGCCTCTGCACCGACGAAGACATCCGCACCCGCACCGAAACCATCCAGCGCACCCTCTTCCGCGTAGGCTCCGCCCTCTCCCGCCCTGCAGGAGACACCAGAACCCCTTCCGCCCTCAAGCCCGAAGACGTCGACGACCTCACGAAACAGGTCCACGAGATCGAGTCCATCGCAGGCATCCTCTCCGACTGGTCCCTCCCCGGTGCCCACCGCGAATCCGCCGCCTACGAAATTGCAAGAACCGTCTGCCGCCGCGCCGAACGCTGCGCTGTTCGCCTCCATCAATCCGGCGAAGCCGTCCAGCCCGAAGCCATCGCCTACCTCAACCGCCTCTCCGACCTCCTCTGGCTCTTCGGCCGCCTCATCGAACACCGCGCCGGCATCAACGCCCGCCTCCGCGACACCGCCCAGGAAGGCCCGGACTGGTCCCGAGCCTGGTAGCCGCAAACAGCAGCGCAACG
>CAXUDN010000186.1:2626-5158 GCA_964249715.1 uncultured Acidobacteriaceae bacterium | reverse complement strand
ATTCGGCCCCAGCCACCGCTCGGCTTCGCTCACACTCCACCCCTTACGCGCCGCGTAATCCTCCACCTGGTCCCGCCCAATCTTCCCCAGGCTGAAATAGCGCGATGCCGGATGTGCGAAGTAAAGTCCACTCACACTCGACCCCGGCCACATCGCATAGTTCTCCGTCAACCGCATCCCGGTATTCTCCTCCACGTTCAACAGCCGCCAGATCGTCGCCTTCTCCGTATGATCCGGGCTCGCCGGATACCCCGGAGCCGGCCGTATTCCGCGATACCGCTCCTCAATCAACTCCTGCGGCCCCAACCCCTCACTCAACCCATAGCCCCAATCATCCCGAACCTGCTTGTGCAGACACTCCGCGAACGCCTCCGCCAACCGGTCCGCAATCGCCTCCGCCATAATCGCGTTGTAGTCATCGTGCTTCACCCGGAAATGGTCGGCAAACTCCTTCAACCCGATCCCACTCGTCACCGCAAACGCACCCACCGAGTCCAGCAACCCCGTCGCCTCAGGCGCCACAAAGTCCGCTAACGACCGGCAAGGCTCCTTTCCCTCCCGGTTTGCCTGCTGCCGCAGGCAGTGGAACCGCGCCATCACCTCGCCGCGAGCGTCGTCTGCGTATAGCTCCACATCATCCCCCACCGCATGCGCCCGCCAAAGCCCGTACACCCCGCGAGCCCGCAAGACCTTCTCCCGCACAACGCAGTCCAGCATCTCCTTCCCATCGTGCAACAGCTTGCGAGCCTCCACCCCTTGCTTCTCATCGTCAAGAATCCGCGGATAGATCCCTTTCAACCCCCAGGTGTGAAAGAACGGGGTCCAGTCCACAAAATCCCGCAATCTCTCCAACGGAAAATGATCAACCACCCGCACTCCCGTAAAACCTGGAACAGCCAAATCCTCCGCCTTCCATTCGACAGGCGTACGCCGTGAACGCGCCTCACCAAGCGGCACCAACACCGCCGCCGGAGCCGCATGCCGCTTCCGCAACGCGTCATACTCCACCCGGTACTGCGCCACAAAGGCATCATGGCTCTCGTCACTCAGCAAACTCGTCGTCACCGGCACCGCCCGGCTCGCATCCAGCACATGCACCACCGGCTCCGAGTAGTGCGGCGCAATCTTCACCGCCGTGTGCGCCCGGCTCGTCGTCGCCCCGCCAATCAACAACGGCACCTTGAACCCCTGCCGCTCCATCTCCCGCGCCACATGCACCATCTCGTCCAGCGACGGCGTAATCAGCCCACTCAACCCAATGATGTCCGCCTTGACCTCCTTCGCGCGCTCCAGAATCTTCTCCGCCGCGACCATCACCCCCAGGTCGATCACCTCATAGTTGTTGCAGGCCAGCACCACCCCTACAATATTCTTCCCAATGTCATGCACATCGCCTTTCACCGTAGCCAGCACAATCTTCCCCTGCGCCCGCACCTCCTCCCCAGCCGCCTCTGCCGCCGCCTTCTCCGCCTCCATGTACGGTGTCAGGTACGCCACAGCCTTCTTCATCACCCGCGCCGACTTCACCACCTGCGGCAGAAACATCTTGCCCGCCCCAAACAGATCCCCCACCACGCTCATCCCCGCCATCAGCGGGCCTTCAATCACCGCCAGAGGCCGCCCCAGCTTTGCCCGCGCCTCTTCCGTGTCCTCGTTGATGTAAGCGTCGATCCCCTTTACCAGCGAGTGCGACAAGCGCTCTTCTACCGTCCCCGCGCGCCATTCCTCAACCTTCTTTTCATGCTCCGTCCCCGCGGTCGCGCCCACTGCCTTCAGGCGCTCCCCATAGTCCACCAGCCGCTCCGTGGCATCCGCCCGACGGTTCAGCAGCACATCCTCCACCAACTCCTTCAGCTCCGGCGCAATCTCCTCATACACCTCCAGCATCCCGGCATTCACAATGCCCATATCCATACCCGCCCCAATCGCGTGGTACAGAAACGCCGAGTGCATTGCCTCGCGCACCTTGTTGTTGCCGCGGAAGCTGAACGAAATATTCGACACACCACCGCTCACCTTCGCATGCGGCAGGTTCGCCTTGATCCAGCGCGTAGCCTCGATAAAGTCCACCGCATAGTTGTTGTGCTCCTCCATCCCCGTCGCGACCGTCAGCACGTTCGGGTCAAAGATGATGTCTTCGGCCGGAAACCCGATCTCCTTCACCAACAAGCTGTAAGCCCGCGCACAGATCCGAATCTTCTCCTCATACGTCGCAGCCTGCCCCTGCTCATCAAAGGCCATCACCACCACCGCCGCGCCATACTTCATTACCGCCCGCGCCCGCTGCCGAAACGTCTCCTCCCCCTCCTTCAACGAGATTGAGTTCACAATCCCCTTACCCTGCAGACACTTCAACCCCGCCTCAATCACCTCCCACTTCGACGAGTCCACCATGAAGGGCGCCTTGGCCACCTCAGGCTCGCTCGCTAACAGCTGCAGGTAGCGCGACATCGCCGCCACGCCATCGATCATTCCTTCATCCATGCAGATGTCCAGAACGTTTGCCCCGTTCTCCACCTGCTGCCGCGCCAC
>CAXUDN010000186.1:0-2526 GCA_964249715.1 uncultured Acidobacteriaceae bacterium | reverse complement strand
CAATTCAATCCCACACTCAGGGGCCGCACATGCCGCACCGCATTCCAAAAAGCCTCCGTAGTCTGCGCAGAAATCAACGTCTCCCCACCCCGCCCCACAGCCGCAGAAATCATCACCGGCAACTCCTTGCCCTCCGCATCAAACACCTCACGGATCGCCACCAGCGCCGCCTTCGCATTCAACGAATCAAAAATCGTCTCCACCAGCAAAACATCCACGCCACCCGCCATCAACGCCCGCGCCTGCTGCATGTACGAAGTCTTCACCTGATCAAACGTCACCACCCGAAACCCCGGATCATCCGCATCCGGCGAGTTCGACAGGCTCACCGTCAGAGGCCCAATCGCCCCCGCCACAAAACGCTGCCGCCCCGTATCATTGCCCACTCGGTCCGCCCACTCCCGGCACTGCCGCGCGCTCTGCTCATTGATCTCCCACGCCAGCATCTCGAGCCGCGCATCCTCCAGAATCCCCTGATAAAACGCCGGATCCTTCCGCCCCCCACGTTCCCGCGGATCCTCGACAAAAAACTCACTTTGCGAGATCGACGTCGCCCCAAACGTATTCGTCTCCAGAATGTCCGCCCCCGCCTCCAGAAATCGCCGATGAATATCGCAGATCATCTCCGGCTGCGTAAGCGAAAACAGGTCCCCGTTATTCAGCAGATCCTTGTCCGCATCCTTGAACCGCGCCCCACGGATATCCGCCTCCGTCATCCCATACGTCCGGATCGTCGTCCCCATCGCCCCGTCGATGATCGCAATCCGCTCCTCCATCACCCTCTCCAACGCATGCTTCGCCATCGCGACCTCCTACCACCACACAACATCGGCGAGCCACAAAGGCTCGCCGCACCCCAACTGACATCTAAGAACTGACAACCAGCAACTACCTAAGCACCTCAACCTCTTCATGCGCCGTACCCGGTAACGCATTCGACACCGGCACCAGCATATCTTCCTTGCGCATCACCATATTCGTGGCATTCAAGCTCGCCAGCTCGAAGCCATGCCCATGCGTGATCGCATCGGTAGGACAGGCCTCCACGCAGTACCCACAAAAAATACACCGGTTGTAGTCGATGTTATAAACCTTCGCATACCGCTCCGAAGAACTGATCCGCTGCTCGGCCGTATTGTCCGCAGCCTCAATGTAAATACAGTTCGCCGGGCAAGCCGCCGCGCACAGAAAGCACGCAACGCACTTCTCCAACCCATTCTCATCCCGCTGCAACTGGTGCTTGCCCCGGTACCGCTCCTGCAACACCGCCCCACGTAAAGGCCCTTTGCCATCCGGGTAGTTCTCTACCTCGGTAGGCTGAAAGGTCTCCCGCAGCGTAATCCCCATACCCTTCGCAATAGCAGCCGCATTGCCCAGTATCGACATACTCCAAGTATACGTCCGTTGCGCGAACCCGGTTTGTGCTCGGTCATCCCCGTTCGTGCTCCGTAATACTACGGAAGCGATACACTTGCGCGCATGAAGCTCCACATCGCGACGCTCGCCCTCGCCTGCACCTTCCCCGCTGCCCTCCACGCGCAAACCCCCGCACCCCCCTCCGGCGGACACTTCAACGACGGCGTAGCCCACATGGACAAGGCTCCCGTCCCGCCCTCCAAATCCCTCAACATCACCTTCCAGGGCCGCCTCACCACCCTCACCCTCGACGACCTCCTTAAACTTCCCCAAACCACCGTCCACGTCCACAACGCCCACTCCAACGCCGACGAAGACTACACCGGCCCCCTCCTCGCCGACGTCCTAGCCCGCGCCGGCCTCACCTCCAGCAAAGAAACCGAACCCCTCATCCTTCACTCGGCCATCGTCGCCACCGGCACAGACCACTACTTCGTCCTCTACTCCGCCGCCGAGGTCGAACCCGCCTTCAGCAAAAGCCAGGTCATTGTCGCCGTCATGAAATCCGGCCTCCCCGACACCGCCGGCGGCCTCATCCAACTCATCAACACCGACGGCGCCCGCCCCGCCCGCTGGGTCCACGGCCTCGCCAACCTAAACGTCGTCAGCATGACCCCACAGCCCTAAATCATCATGAGAGCTATGCCGCTAGCAACGTACCAACTAGTGCTCCAGTTCAGCGCTCACACATTGGAAGATTACGACCAACTCATTTCGCTGGAAACTTTACTCTTGAAGCAGCTTGACCGCGTCGCGAAGGTGGATGGTCATGATATGGGAAAGGGTGAATTCAACATCTTTATACTCACCCGAATACCAGCGACTGCGTTCGCACAGGCCAAGGAGTGATCTCTGCGTGCAGCACGGATCTATCTTTTAGAGCAGCCTATCGCGCGCTCGATGCTGAACAATACATCGTTCTCTGGCCTGTCGACCTTCAAGAGTTCACCGTACACTGATTGCCGCTGCATCGCAGACCGAGCAGTTAAGTAATTAACGTAGCCGCTCACGATCTGAAGGCTCACCTGTATACAACCCCTACCGCACCGCCGCCCGAATCATCCCAAAACTCCCCATCCAATGCGCCAATTCACCCACCAACTCCGGTCC
>CAXUDN010000185.1:0-5364 GCA_964249715.1 uncultured Acidobacteriaceae bacterium | reverse complement strand
GACTTAGTCGCAAAGTATTCAATCTATTGTACTTAGCAGCACCGGTTTGCAGAACCGCCGCGGGTTGCGGAGGTTTGGAGCAACGCTTCTTCCAAGATAACGAATCGAGAGCTAATTCTGTGCAAACGATCGGCGATTCTTCGCGGAGAGTGAATCAGGAAAGCGGGGGAATGTTGAGTTGTTGGCCGGCCTGGATGTGATCGGGGTTGGAGATGTTGTTGTGCTGGGCGATCGTTTCGTACTTGTTGGCTGCCCCGTAGAACTTTTCGGAGATTTTGGAGAGGTTTTCGCCGGGTTGGATGGTGTAGGGCTGGTCGTCGCCGCCGGTGACGGTGAGGCGGGGTTCGAAGTCGGCGTAGGTGGGGTCGACTTTTTTGGTGGCGTCCCAGACGCGGTTGAGGACGACTTTGGAGGGGACATCGGCTTTGAGGATGAGCTTGTCGCCTTCCATGAAGAGGCCATCGAATTTGGCGCCCTCGGGGGCGAAGTCGGCGATGACCTGGCCTACGGAGGCGTACTTCTGCTGCAAGGCTGCTTGATCTGGCATGAGACTCCTGGGCCCGCTTTGGCGGGGGTTCCGGTTAGTGAGATGCGGTGGGGGCTTGAGGACCCGTCAAAGGCCGAAATTCATCTCGCGTACGAGTTTTAGTCGTGGGATTCGGTGGCGCTGGTGGCTTCGGCATCGGAGGGGCGACCGGGAAGGCGGCGGAGCAGGATGGGGAAGACGAGCGCGACGATGAAGTAGGCTGCGGTGACGACGATCGCCAGGAGAAGAAGACCGGCTCCGCAGGCCATGCCGATGGCAGTGACGAGCCAGACGGTGGCGGCGGTGGTGAGGCCTTTGACGCGAGTGCCTTCGACGAAGATGACGCCTGCGCCGATGAAGCCGATGCCGGTGACGATCTGGGCGGCGACGCGGGAGGGATCGAGGACGATGTGGTTGGGGACGAGGACGTCGTCGAAGCCGTATTTGGAGAGAAGAAGGAAGAGAGCGGCGGAGAGACCAACGACGGAATAGGTGCGGAGGCCGGCGCTTTTATGTTTGAGCTCGCGCTCGAGGCCGATGAGGGCGGAAAGGAGAAAGGCGAGGGCGAGTTCGGCGAATTGGGTGAGGCCCTGGCCGTGGCTGCCGAAGTGGAGCATTAGGGGTTGGACGCGAACAGGCCACAGTGCGTGTTGTAAGGTCTCTCTTGCCTCCGGTGGAGGTGACAGTTCGCTTCATGGATGAAGCAGAATGGTTCGGTGGGATCGTGCGGCGGCCCTGAAGGCCTTCCCGTGGGATGAGGACGGCACAACTTCCGCTAGGCGCGTTCATCGGAACTAACGCGGGCATCGCCCCGACAACCGGAGTTGTCGTGGGTATTCAGCGCTGCAGAGTTGCCAAAACCGCCCGTTCGGACCACTCACACGTCCCTCGGCAGCTGCCTAAATATCAAGAAGCTGCGACATAATTCGATCATGCACATGCCCGACTCTGAGCTAACACCGTTGATTGAACAACTCAAAAGTAAGAGTTCCCCGAAGAGGCGTTCGGCTGCACTCAAGCTCAGGAAGGCCGGTGTGCTCGCTGCCGGCCCAGCTCTTCTGGACGCACTGACAAACGAGCTGAAGGACCCGCGAACATGGGAAACGCAGTATCAGATGATCATGGCCTTGGGCCACTCAGGATATGTCGACGCATTTTGTTTAATCGAGACGCTTGCTCATGAACAGTTTCTCGGACGGCAAATGGTGCTCGTTGCCATCGGGGATACATTCGTGCGCCTCAGCCGAAGTTCCGATACCGATGCGGTTCCAGTGCTCAAGGTCTTGTCGATCGAGAACGACGGAATGCTCGATGATGGGGCTTTGCGGGCTGTTGCCATGCTGAGGATGCGCTTCAATGAGCCAGAGATCAGGGAAATCATCCATGCTGT
The DNA here is from genome assembly GCA_964249715.1 of uncultured Acidobacteriaceae bacterium. GTDB lineage: Bacteria > Acidobacteriota > Terriglobia > Terriglobales > Acidobacteriaceae > Granulicella. The sequence goes on along the minus strand of CAXUDN010000185.1, from coordinate 3,448 downwards.
GGAGAGCAGTGGTGTCGAGAGCCGCAGATTCTGGCTCGCAGCAGCGTGCGCAGGCTGGTCCGGCTCAGACGTAGATTGCTTCATCGAGCGTTGCCTTTTAAGCACTAGAGAGGATGTTCGGGAGGCTGCCTCAGCAGCGAAGCTCAAGAAGTACCGTAGCTGGCATCCGCTTTAGCTTTCCGCAAGTGGTTGCGAGAATCACGTTTCCGGCAACTCTGCGGCTGGATTTGCTGCGCTTGTATTCACTGAAACGGACGTTTCAGGCCGATACGCATGCCATCTGCCCCCGTCATCCGGGAAAACATACTCTGCACGAGTCTGTTGCTGCCGTCCTTCCTCACACGGCAGAATGGCAGGTGTATGCGTTTGCGCTTCCTCATTTCGCTTGTGACGTTGTCTACGTGCGGGCTTCCTAGCGGAATGGCTCAACTGGCCAACCAAGAACCACTGACGCCCTTAATGAAAGCCTCGGCAAAGGGTAATTTGCAGAAGGTTAGGCATCTCCTCGGGAGCGGAGTGGATGTACGACAACGCACGAAAGACGGTCAGACCGCTCTTTACGAAGCGATTGAATGGCGGCATCCAGAGACGAGCAATCTTCCAATCCTTGAGGCGCTACTACGAGCCGGCGCAGATCCCAATGAGACTGAAATCTTCGGGCTCAGTGCCCTTGAAATCTCGCTGACTCGGGATCATGTGAATCCGGAAGTCACATTGCTCCTTTTGCGATCCGGAGCAAAGGTGTCCACAGACTGCCCGAAGAGCGACTCGCTTATCTCCTTAGCCACTCAAGACAGCAGCCTGGGGGTCATCAGTGCCCTGGTAGCCAAAGGCGCCCCTGTAAATTGTCAAGACGGGCATGGACAGACGGCACTGCATTGGGCTGCGCTAAACGGGCAGGCTGACAGAGTAGCGCTACTCCTGAAAAGCGGTGCTAACCGAGGATTGAAGAACGCTGAGGGGAAAACTCCGCTGGATGTAGCCAGCACGACCAACCCTGATAAGGGCGTTCAGGCACTGTTTGCGAGCACCCGTGCCGAACTGGTCGCTGCGCCCACACCGGCATTAGTTCGTTAGCTATTCATGGAATGAAGTCGCTGAAGCAGAAGAGCGGGCTCCCTCTTCCTTCCTCTTTACATACGATAAAGGACGTTATCGTACGTCTCAGGCGCGGGCCGAAGGCCAAAGCTCTTCAGGATCGTGAACACAAAGCGTTTCTGGGCTGCATCGCTGACGAGATGCCGACTTCCCGTTACCAATCTCGGCCAGGCGAATGAAATTGCTTCTGTAGTGCGGAAACAACAAGCAGCATGAAGCAGAAATCTACCGATGCGATACCCCCGCTGATCACCCAAGAAACCCAAGCGGTAGTCCAAGAGATGAACGAAATCAAGAGAACGTGAAGAGCCGCGAGGATGAGAAGAGCAGCCCAAAACCACGCATGTCGGCGAAGTCTCCATTTGATAAATACAAGGAAACCAAATGTAGCCACGCTCCCCAGAACCGGCAGCGCTAGATCTAGCCGATTACGATGATTCAGCCAAAACACCGCCGGTGCGATCAGGACCATCCAGCCCAACACACCCCACCAAGGAAGTTGCATAGATCTGGCCCGCTGGAGATCACTCTCGAACGTTTTCCTCAAGGACTGCATGGCTGCACTCTTACACATCTCGACATTGTCGAAGTTGAACGCCTACTTTCTATGGAACACGGGCAAGCACGCGCTGCACCTGGACCGCACTCCACTGCCCCCCGCGAGGCGCATCCACCGTGCGAAGGTTCAGCTCCGCAGCGATCGCGCGGAGCGTGCTGATTCCCTGCCCTTGCATCTCCGCTATAACCGGCAGCACTTGAGCCCTTCCCTTCGCCGCCTGAGCGCTGAAGGTTTCCCGAGCAGCCGCACCGATCTCCCGGAATCGCTCCGCCGACACACGCCGGCCACCCAGTACGGTCCCACGTTCCTTTGCTGCAGCCAGCGCCGCCTTCGTCCGTTTACTGATGGCCTCGGCTTCCTGCTCCGCGACAGCGGCCAGGATGTGAACAACGAAGCGATTCGCGCTTGGCATGTCCACGGCCAGGAACTCCACGCCTGATTCCATAAGCCCGGAGATGAAGTGGACGTTACGGGCAAGGCGATCCAGCTTCGCGATCACCAACGTCGCCTTCTGCTGCCGGCACAGCCGAAGGGCCTCGGCGAGTGCAGGACGGTCGTTCCGCTTGCCGCTTTCGATTTCTACGATCTCCCGCAGGAGCTTCCAGTCGCCGCCGTTGAGGTGTGCGGCCACGGCTGCGCGTTGCGCTTCCAGGCCCAAACCGCTTGCGCCCTGCCGCGCCGTGGACACCCGCAAGTAGCTGACGAACCGGCTTTTGGACACTCTGACCATCGCTTGTTACATCCTATCAACGACCGTAGAGAGCTTGTCACGTCAGTACCGGGAATGTCGGCTTAGCGGAAGTGATGGAGCCAAGGCTGCCCTGTTCTGGCAGGTGCTCCTCTTGCGGTGTGGGGGGAGATGGGCTGTTTAGAGGATGCCTGTGGCGTGGGCTGTTCCTGTGATGGTCTCAAGGGCTACGTCGATCTGGTTGCGGGTGTGTTCGCTGGTCATTATGCAGCGGATGCGGGCTTTGCCTTCGGGGACGGTGGGGAAGGCGATGCCGGTGGCCATGACGCCTTTGTCGAAGAGGGCGCGACTGAACTCCATGGTCTTACGGCCGTCGCCGACGAGGATGGGCGTGATGGGGGTTTCGCTCTTCGGGGTGGTTTGGCCGCCGATGTTGAAGCCTGCGCTTTGGAGCTGGGATTGGAAGTAGAGGGTGTTGTCCCAGAGGCGCCCGATGCGTTCGGGTTCGGATTCGAGGAGGTCGAAGGCGGCGATGCAGCTGGCGGCTACCGAGGGTGGGTGGGAGGTGGAGAAGAGGAAGGGGCGGGCGCGGTGGTAGAGGAAGTCGATGAGGTCGCGGGTGCCGCAGACGTAGCCGCCGAGCGCGCCGATGGCTTTGCTGAGGGTGCCTACCTGGATGTCGACCTTTTCGGTGACGTGGAAATGGTCTACGCTGCCGCGGCCGTTGCGGCCCAGGACGCCGGAGGCGTGGGCGTCGTCGACCATCATGATGGCGCCGTACTTTTCGCAGATGGCGGCTAGTTGGTCTACGGGGCCGATGTCGCCGTCCATAGAAAAGACGCCGTCGGTGATGACGAGCTTGCGGCCTGGGTCGTTTTGGATTTCTTTGAGGAGTTCTTCTGCGTGGGCTACGTCTTTGTGGCGGAAGACCTTGATTTTGGCTTTGCTGAGGCGGGCGCCGTCGATGATGGAGGCGTGGTTGAGTTCGTCGGAGAGGATGAAGTCGTCTTTGCCGAGGACCGAGCTGACGGTGCCGGCGTTGGCGGTAAAGCCGGACTGGAAGACGACGCAGGCTTCGACGCCTTTGAAGGCGGCGATCTTTT
>CAXUDN010000184.1:0-5403 GCA_964249715.1 uncultured Acidobacteriaceae bacterium | reverse complement strand
GGATGGGCCACCCGGCTTCCCGGGATGCGAAGCAGTCGGCCGCAGCCGTCGCCAGGCGCTAGGATTGGGTGTGCGGATGCGGTGGTCGGCGGCGAGGTTGCGGTGGTTCCTGTTGGGTGGGGTGGTGCTGCTGGTGGTGGTGGTGGCGGGGTTCTTTGGGGTGGCACGGTGGAAGGCGGGGTTGGTCTGGCAGCGCATTCTGGCCCGGAGTGGGGTGAATCTGCGGCGGGAAACGAATGGGTTTACCTATTCACAGTCGAGCGGGGGACGGACGGTGTTTACGCTGCATGCGGCGAAGGCTACGCCGTTGGGAAATAACAAATACCTGCTGCATGATGCGGTTCTGGTTCTGTATGGGCGGGAGCCGGGGCGGGATGACCGGATTGCAGGCAAGGAAATTGAGTATGACCAGGAGCAGGGGGTAGCTCGAGCAGCGGGAGAGGTGCATATGGATCTGCAGGTGCCGGAGCCTGGGGGAAAGGCGCGAGGAGCGAGTCCTCGGACGGTACTCGGGTTTACGGCGGGAAGTGAGGGGGCGGAGGCGGGGTTGGATCCGGGGATGATCCATGTGCGGACGAGTGGGCTGGTGTACATGCGGAAGATGGGGCTGGCGGCGACGGGGGAGCAGGCGGAGTTTCGGTACGGAGGGATTACCTGTACGTCGCGTGGGGCCGAGTTTGATACGGGGGAGAGTGCCGTGCGGTTGCTGGCGGATGTGCACATGACAGGGACGGTGCGGAAGGCGGCGTTTACGCTGACGGCGGGACATGCGGAGTTGAGCCGGGTGGCGAATACGGTTGATTTGACTTCGCCCGTGCTGGCGTCCGAGAAGCGAGGCGCGCGAGCGGGGCATGCGTTGCTGCATTTGCGAAAGGATGGGGATCTGGAGGCGGTGGAGGCGAGTGGGGCGGTGCAGTTGCGCGAGGGAACACGGACGGTGGAGGCTCCGGAGATGACGGCGGAGTTCGGGGCGGACAACCGGCCGACGCAGGCACGGATGTTCAGTGGGGTGGTGTTTGCGGACAGCGACAGGGCGCGGCCTGCGCAGGGGTCGGCTGGGGTGATGGAGTTGCATTGGGGTGGGGACGGGATCCTGGAGGCGGCGCAGGCGACGGGAGCGGTGCGGTTTGAGGAACATGGGGCGGCAGCGGAAGGTGGAGCGGTGGTGCGGCGGATGCATGCGGATCAGGCTTCGGCCAGTTTTGCGGCTGGGACGGGTGTGACGGCAAGGAAGGCGATCTTGCAGAGAATGCATCTGGTGGGGTCGGCCGGGTTTGGGTCGGAGACGAAGGCCGGCGCCGGGGGTGCGGGCAAGGGCGGGGTGATCAATGCAGTGAGTGGGGATGAGTTGACGGCAAATTTCGCCGTGGGGGCGGACGGAAGGACTGCCATGCGCCGGCTGGACGGAAAGGGGCATACAAGACTGGAGCAGACCGGGGAGGATGGGGGGCGACAGCGGAGCTCGGGAGATGTCTTGGAGGCGGAGTTTGCGGCGGGTGTCTCTGGTTCTGCTGTAGGGGCAGGGATGCCGGTTGGCGGGAGGGGAGAGGTGAGTTCTGCGGTACAGATGGGGCACGTGGAGGTGATGAGCTGGGCAGCTGCGAAGGCGGGTGTTGCTGCGGGAAGCGGAACTGAGCCGGAGCTGACGATGGGGCGGGGAGAGAAGGCTGTTTACCTGGCTGCAGACAACACGGTGACGTTGAGCGGTGGGGGCGAAGCAAAGGCTACCGTGGAGGAGCCGCAGGGAAATCTGGCGGCGCAGTCGATTGTTGTGCACCAGGGTAGTGGGGATGCGGATGCTTCAGGGGGTGTGGAGGCGACGAATCTGGGCAATGCGGGGGCGGCGGCGACGCATGTATTGGCGAGCCGGGCGCGGCTGCTGCATGAGTCCAATTTGTCCGAGTTTTACGGTGAAGCGGGGCGGCCGGCGCAGTTGTTTCAGGGTGGATCGCAGGTACAAGCGGCGGAGATTCTATTGGATGGCAAGGCGCATGGGATGTCGGCCCGGCCGGGAGAGGTAGGGGATCGGGTGGAGGCGGTGTTTGCTACGGAGTCGTCGAAGGGTGAGGGCCGCGTAAAGGAAAAACCTGGAAATGGGGCAAGTAAGACTTCCGGGGCGTTTGGGGCAGCGGGAGAGGATGGGGTTGTGGGCGGTGAAGTTACGGCTGCGGGGCGAAAGGCGGTGCGGGTAAGTGCGGCGCGGATGGACTATGACGAGGGGCATCACGAGGCGGTGTTTGCGGGAGATGTGCGGATGCGTGGCGTGATGGGCGAGGTAAGGGGCGAGAAAGGGGCGGCTTTTTTGGCTGCTCCTGAGACGAAGGGGGGTGGGCAGGGTGCTGGGGTGCCGGATCTTGGAGGGAGTTTGGAGCGGATGGTGATGGTGGGGGATGTGCGTCTGCAGCAGCCGGGGCGGAGTGGGGTGGGGGAGCAGCTTACCTACACGGCGGCTACGGACGATCTTGTCTTGACGGGAGTGCCGGGGAAGTCGCCTCGGGTGACGGCGGAAGGGGGGAGTGTGGTGACAGGGGCGACGCTGGTGTTTCGGAGTGAGGATAGTAGCATCGTGGTGGCGGGGACAGAAGGTGGACCGAAGGCGCCTGGGAGAACGCGGGTGCATACGGAGACGGACTTGAAGAAACGGTGATGGGGGTTGGCCCTGTTGTGCTTCATCTCAGCGGCTAGAGCCCGCAAGAAGCTTTGGGGTTTGGATGGCGGGGCTGAGCCGTGCCCTTCAGTGGCCTAAAATCGCGCGGTAGAACTCGTCGTTTGCCGGCGAGGATCGCAGTCACAATGAGGACCAAAGAATGTCGATGCGCACACTGGCTACGGAAGAGATTGGCAAACAGTATGGCGGGCGGCAGGTGGTGCGTGGGGTGAGCCTGGAGATTCGGCAGGGTGAGGTGGTGGGCCTGCTGGGGCCGAATGGGGCAGGGAAGACGACGACGTTTTACATGATTGTGGGGTTGGTGCGGCCGGATAGCGGGCGGATTTTGGCGGATGGCGTTGAGATTACGCGGACGCCAATGTATCTCCGGGCGCGGGAGCATGGAATCAGTTACCTGCCGCAGGAGCCGTCGATCTTTCGGAAGCTGACAGTGGAAGATAACATTCTGGCGGTGATGGAGACGCAGCCCGGGACGTGGCAGCAGCGACGGCAGCGGACGGAGCAGTTGATCGCGCAGTTGAGCTTGGGGCATGTGCGGAAGACGCAGGGGTTTGCGTTGTCGGGTGGGGAGCGGCGAAGGGTGGAGATTGCACGGTGCCTGGCGATTGAGCCCGCGTTCATTTTGCTGGATGAGCCGTTTTCGGGAATCGATCCGATCGCGGTGTTGGAAATTCAGCAGATTATTTTTGATTTGAAGGCGCAGGGCATTGGGGTCTTGATTACCGACCACACTGTGCGCGAGACGTTGAGCGTGGTGGAGCGGGCTTACATCATTGCGGATGGCAAAATATTCCGAACGGGAACGCCGGGGGCGCTGGGGCGGGATCCGGAGGTGCGGCGGGTGTATCTGGGAGAGAATTTTTCGATGGGAGACGGGAAGAGGCTGGAGCGGGACAGGTTGGAGCGGGGCGCTGGGCGGGATGAGGAGCCGGTTTAGCCTTTGCCGCTGCATCAGCAAAATGCGGGGGTTCTCTCCACTGTGCAGACGGCGAAGCCACATCGTTCCGGTCGAAATGTCGCGGTCGTTGGTTTGGCGAGTCGTTCACTTCAGTCGAGATAACGAGTTTGTTCGTGCACCAACAAGGCCCAGCAACTTTGTCTGTTCGACTGCGTACACTCAAGAGGTAGCGGTTTTGGAGGGTGCGTGCGGGTTTGGGTTGGGTTGCTGGCGGGGGTGATGGTTTGTGGGGTGGCGGGGGCGCAGGCGACTTCTCCGGAGAAGCCGCTGCCCAATAAGCCGGGGACAAGTGATCCGGCGGCCGGGATGCCGGGGACGGTGAAGGGCGGGACTACGACGGGACCCGTGCTGGAGTCGGGGAAGACGACGATTACGGTAGAAAAACGGTTGACCAGGGAGCAGGAGAAACAGCTGCTGGGGTTGAGTGAAAAGATCTTTGAGTTTGCAAGTAAGGATACGGGGTTACCGATTGAGCATCCGGTGAAGAAGGTGTTTATCTCGCGGGATGGGGTGAGCAAGGAGCTACGAAAGCGGTTCGATGAGGATAAAGGCAACAAGAAGATGCAGCAGAGCGAGCTGGTGTTGAAGAAGTTTGGCTTGCTGGATCGGGATTTTCAGTTGCGTCCGTTTTTACTAAGTCTGCTTACAGAGCAGATTGCGGGGTTTTATGACAACAAGACGAAGACCATGAACCTGCTGGACTGGGTGCCGGTAGATGAGCAGGAAAGTGTGATGGCGCATGAGTTGACGCATGCGTTGCAGGACCAGAAGGTGGATTTAAAGCATTGGGAGGATGTGCAGCCGGAGGGTACGGCGAAGACGGCGGCAGAGGATAACAAGCACATCCAGACGGACGAGGCGGACACGGCGCGGGATGCTGTGCTCGAGGGACAGGCGATGGTGAGCTTTGCCGATTACACGTTCAAGAAGCAGGGGATCGATAAGACGCTGAAGGACATGCCGGAAGCGGCGGCGCAGATGATGGCGAATAGTTCATCGGATACGAGTGACTCGCCGGTGCTGTCGCGGGCGCCGCTGGTGTTGCAGCAGAGCTTGTTGTTTCCGTACCAGGCTGGGTTGTTGTTTGAGCAGGCTGTGCTGGTGCGGGGTGGGACGCAGCGGGCGTTTGCGGGAGTGCTGGATGCGCCGCCGAGTGCTAGCTCACAGATCATGCATCCGGAGGCGTACCTGCGGAATGCGCCGGTGCCGGTGATGGTGTTGCCCGATATCCATCCGATGCTGACGGAGGCGGGGTATGAACCGTATGACGTGGGTGTGATGGGCGAGCTGGATGTGCGGATGACGGCGGAGTTGTTTGGGGGAAAGCCCTTGGCGGAGGCTTTGGCGCCGCAATGGGATGGGGGAATCTATTACGCGGCGCAGCGGAAGAGTGCTTCCGATGCGGAGAAAGCTACGACGGCTTCGTTGGCGTTGCTGTATGCGTCGCAGTGGAAGAATGAGGATGCGGCGGAGAGCTTCTTTCACGTGTTTGAGGCGGAGTTGCCGCGGCAGTATGACGGGTTGAAGCGGCGGCAGGGAGATGAGACGGATAGCGATGAGCGGGTGTACTCGACGCGGGAGGGGGATGTGTTGTTGCGGCGGGAGGGTACGCGGGTTTGGGTGAGCGAGGGGTTCGATTTAGGGCTGGCTCGGAAGCTGCGGGAAGAAGTCGATGGAGCACAGGGGGTTGGGCCGGTGCGGCAGGCGAGGGTGGTGAAACCCGGACCGGAGTTGGTGGGTGAATTGGCGCATTGGATGGGGAGTTTTGGGATGATTC
>CAXUDN010000183.1:0-5606 GCA_964249715.1 uncultured Acidobacteriaceae bacterium | reverse complement strand
GGCTTAGGCAGGATGTAGTCGTTGGTGAGGTGGTTCAGGGTTTGTAGGGTTTCGGGGAAGAGGCCGGCGAAGCGGGCACCGATCCAGGCTTGCGGGGTGATGGTGATTTCGGAGCGGCCCTGGGCTACGGCGTGGAAGATCTTGTTCGCGGCGTGTTCGGGCGTGGTGGAAACGCCGGGGGTTTTGGCGCAGAACTTGAACCAGGCCTCTTCGGCTTCGGCATTGCCCAGGAAGTGGGCATGATCTTCGCCGCCGGTGCGCATGAGGCCGGGGCAGATGGTGGTGACGTGGATGCCTTTGCCTTTCACTTCGGCGTAGAGGCCCTCAGAAAAGCCCGTGAGGGCAAATTTCGCTGCGGAATACGGGAGCATGTGGGGTACGGCGAATTTTCCGCCGATGGAGGAGATGTTCACTACCGTCGCGCGGCGCTTCCAGCCGGGAGCGGGGGATTGCGACAGAAGGCGGGGAAGGGCGGCCCAGGTGGTCTGCATGGCTGCGAGAAAGTTGACGCGCAGGGTGTGCTCGAAGACATCGGCGGTGAGGGCTTCAATAGGCCCGACGTCGATGACGCCGGCGTTGTTGACGAGGATGTCGATACGGCCAAAGCGGGCGAAGGTCTCATTGACCATGCGCCGGCAATCCTCAGGTTTGGCGAGGTCGGCAGCGATGAGGTAGAAGTTCTCGGGACTCAGGTGTGGGTGCTTCTGAAGAAGGGAATTCTGGGCTTGTTGAAGCTCGGCAAAGTTGCGGGAAGCCAGAACGAGATTGACGGGACGCTCGGCGAAGCGGGAAGCCATGGCGAAGCCGAGGCCGCGGGAGCCTCCGGTGACGAGAACGACGGCGCCTTCGGGCGGAGGCGTGGCGGTGAGGGCGCGCGTGAGCGCGACGGCAGCGGCGGTGGCCACAAAAGCGGCACCTGCGAGGACAAGCGGATTGCTGGACGATCTGCGCATGTGAGTGTTGGATGCTCAAACACTGTGCGGGCGGGGTGGGCTCGGGTTATGCTCAGTTCGAGCGTGCTGTAAAGAAAAAACTATGGCGACGAAGCGGAAATCCAAAGGGGCCTACATGATCTCGGCGGTGGCTGAGATGTATGACATTCACCCGCAGACGCTGAGGCTATATGAGCGGGAAGGGTTGTTGCGGCCTTCGCGGTCGGAGGGCAACACGCGGCTGTATACGGATGAGGATCTGGAGCGGCTGGAGTTCATTCTGAACCTGGCGCGGGATCTGGGCGTGAATATCGCGGGGATTGCAATTGTGTTGCAGATGCGCGAGCGAATGGAAGAGATGAACCGGCAGATGCAGGGGTTTGTGGAGTATGTGCGGACGGAGATGTTGACGCGGATGCAGCAGGCGCAGAGCGGGGGCGAGCCGGGGTTAGTGCCGCTGCGGCGGCCCGTGGTGATGCCGGTGCGTGATGGGGTGGCGAGAGGGCGGGGTAAGGCGAAGTAGAGCTGGCGGGTGGGTGGTTGGGTTTGCGGACTTTGTGGAGGGTGAAGCGGGTCGCTTGAAAATCGTCAGCTCAGGTTATTCGTTGCATTTCCAGATCCCACCCTTGCATTGAAAACGAAGGCACCCGGGTAGAGGTGAGTGGATGCGTGCGCCCGGGTGTCCGATCGGCATGTCAACTTGCTGGCAAGAGGGATGTGGGTAGGTCTTTGGGATTGAAGGTGGGGTTGAGATAGGGGGCCAGTTCGCGCCAGGTGAAGGTAACGGACGGCATGCCCTCGCTGTAGGGAGCTACGGCGTATTGGCCGAAGGTGATGGTGAGACCTTTGGCGGAGGGATCCCAGGCCGAGACATCTTTGATTCCATCGCTGACGGCTTTTCGAAGCTCTTCGCCTTTCCATACTGAGGAGCTGTTGTCCTGAAGCTTGGCGATGGTTGGTTTGATAAGTCCCGTCTGCCAGTTTGTGTCGGGGCGGAGAATGTCGTCGGCGGTGAGGGCGCGCTGGAGGTCGAGGCTCCATAGAAAAGTGTTCTCGCCTGTGAGCGGGTGGGCAGCGCCCCAGCCATAGGTGCTGTTGCTGAAGTCGATTGCGATCAGATGCTGGTTTACGGCAGAGAGAATGAAGTCGCCGTCCAGGGAGCCGCTGTTGTCCACGGCTGCGTCGAAGGAGGGCGCTTTGCCTTTGGGCGTGGATCCTTCCAGCTTGCGGGCGGCGGCGGCGACGGCGGTGTTGAAGGCGGCATGATCACGGTCAGGAGCGTCCACCTGGGGCCAGGAGAACTCGCCATAGCCGAAGCCGGGGTTGTTGGAGGCGTCGTCTTTGGCGGGCGGCTTGCCAGGTGCGAAGACGAAGTGGGCGCGGGTGTAGAAGAGGGTTCCGTCGACGCGCGTGATGCCCGCGGTTAGCTGGCCGAGGCGGCCATTGTAGTTTTCTGTGAGGCAGCTGGCGACGGTGTCGATGGCCGGGTTATTGGGAGGGCAAACTTTGTCGAGCCAGGCGAGCCATTCGCGCTGGTCGGATTGTACGAGGGCGGCGCTTGAGGGCGTGAGTCGGGAGCGCACGGCGGCGTACGCGCGGGCGAGCTGGTCGTCGAGGCCGGAGAGCTCAGGGGTGCTACAGATGGCTTTTTCGCGGGGTGTCTGAGCGGCCTTGCAGTTGAAGCTGGCGGCGTGGGCAGGAAGGGCGATGGCGAGAGCCAAGTGGGCGGCACGGTGGCGCATGGATGGGTTCTTTCGGGTGCGTCGTCTAGACTTAGAGCCAGGTTTGTCCAGAGTGTAGCGTGGACAGGGACCGGGTGATTGACGTTTCTATGAGCAAGGTTTCACGTGGATTGTTTTGGGTGGCAGCGACAGGGACGGTCACCTCGATGGCGTACTGCGGCATGGTGGTGGTGGCGGCGCTGCGGTTTGGTTGGCGGAAGCGAAGGGAGGATCGGCAGACGGCTGATTATTTGCCGCCGGTCAGCGTCTTAAAGCCGCTGCATGGGACCGAGCCGGGAATGGAACGCAACCTCCAGACGTTCTTTGAGCAGGATTATCCGGAATTTGAGCTGCTGTTTTGTGCGCGGCAGGAGACGGATGAGGGATTGCGGCTGGCGCGTCGGGTGGGGGCGCGGTATCCGGGAGTGAAGGCAAAGTACCTGACCTGCGGGGAGCCGATGCCGCGGTTCCATAATGCCAAGGTGTATTCGCTGGCCAAGCTGAATTCTGTGGCGGCGCATGACGATTTCGTAACCAGCGATGCGGATGTACGGGTGACGCCGGTGTATCTGCAGCGGATGGTGCAGAATCTGCGGGATCCGAACATGGGTTTGGCGTTTCCGCTGTATCTTGGCACGGCACACCCGGGCGCGGGGCTGGCGTCGCGGCTGGATGCAGTGGGGAAGAGCGTGGAGATGACCTCGGGCGCGCTGGTGGCGGACATGATCGAGGGGACGAAGTTTGCGCTGGGTGCGACGATGGCGGTGCGGCGGAAGAGCTTCCAGCAGGTGGGCGGGTTCGGCGAGCTGGGCCAGTTCTATGCCGATGATTTTGTATTGGGGAACCGGCTGGCGGCGCAGGGCACGGGTGTGCGGATGGCAACGCATGTGATCCGGCTGATGGTGCAGGATTCGCCGTTCTGGCTGAGTTTCCGGAACCAGTTGCGATGGATGCAAAGTACGCGGCGGTCGCGGCCGTGGGGGCATCTGGGAACTGGGCTCACCTTCTCTATGCCGTATGGAGTTTTAGGGCTGATGTGGGGGCTGTTGACGGGGCAGGCTGGGTTAGGGGCGTTGTGGCTGCTGGCCGCGGCGGCGAACCGGTGGATGCAGGCGGGTGTGGTGCTGCGGGCGCTGGGCGATCCGGACTGGGAGGTGAATACGTTGATGTTTCCGCTGCGGGATCTGCTGGGCGGCGTGTTGTGGGTGGGGAGTTACCTGGGGGAGAATTTTTATTACAGGGGGACGATCTACCGGTTGAAACCGGGAGGAGCGGTGGAGTTGACGGAGGAGACTACCTCTTTTCCGAACAGATAGCCAAGCAGGAGAGTGATGATCGGCAGAACGGTTCGGGTGACCAAAGATCGAAGATGGAGGTCAGTGACTCGCGCCATTGATCCTGGAGTTGTTTGTGAACGCTGAGGGTCTGTTATGCCTGATCGGGGCTGAGCCGGCTGAGATCTGGGAGGGCGGGCGCTTTCAGGAAGTAGTACATAACGATGGCGGTTCCGACTGCGATTACCCAACCGCCAGCGCAGGCTAAGAGAACCACGCCCCAGCGCTCAAGGAACGTGGGCGCCGACACTGTTCCGATCTGTGGCGGCGTTACAGATCGAACTCGGCCATGGGGCTTAGGGCAGGATTATCATTTTCTCGACCTTACCTGCGGGTCTGTAATGGCGACTCTCCTGGCAGCATTCTCGTCCGGCACCTCGTTCTTGAGAAAGCTGTAGGTTTGGACAGCCCTGCGAGCCACATCGGCCTTTGTTCCTCCGTTATTGTGCGCGAGTCTTGCCAGCGTGTCATTGAACTTGTCATCGATGTCGATCGTGAAACGACGCATGCGAACACCTCACCTGCAGTCTTACTGCATTTCTACTGCTACGGATCTATTGGGCGATTGGTAAGGACGGTTTTGCCGCCTGCGGAGGCGAGGGTGTGGGTCGGGGCGAGGCGGGCGAGTTCGGGGGTGCGCTGGTCGGGGTGGTAGGTGAAGAGGAAGACGCGGTGGGGGCCGGCCCATTGACGGGCGAGATCGGTGTCGGTCCAGAAGAGGTGGGGGGCGTCGGGCCAGAAGCTGCCGAACCAGGGGCCGTTGACGCGACCGTTGATGAGGTAGACGGGGGTTTGGCCGTAGAAGAGGAGGGTGGAGCCGGAGGTGAGTTCGCCGTCGATGGCGACGAGGTCGCCGGGGTGGCGTTGGGCTTCGATGGCCCCGGCGAGCTGCTCCGAGCCGAGGATGGGGTAAAAGCGGACGAGGCCCTCGTGCGCGGCGAGGAGGACGACGGTCATGGCGGCGGCGAGGAGGAGGTTGGCGGGGTAGGTTTGGCCGCGGCGGCGGAGGAGGTGGGTTCCGGGGCCGAGGAGAAGCATGGCGAGGGCGACGGCGGTGAGCGGGCCGCGGAAGAGGCCCATGGCGCGGCCGGTGAGGTCGAAGACATGGCCAAGGGAGAGGGTGTAGAGGTTGGGGTTGGAGCTGAGGAGGTCGCTGAGGGTGGCTCCGGGGGCGGGTTTGGGAGCGGTGAGGGCGAAGTAGCCGGTGAGAAGGAAGAGGAGGGTGCCTAGGGGGACGAGGAAGTAGCGGGAGGCGGTGAGGGCTTGTCTGGCGTAGGTGGTGGCTTGGGTTGGGGCAGGGGCGGACCCCACCCTTTCGCTTTGCGAAAGGATGGGCCACCCGGTGTTCGTGGTGGTGGTGGTGGCGTTGGCGTTGGCTTGGGTTGGGGCAGGGGCGGACCCCACCCTTTCGCTTTGCGAAAGGATGGGCCACCCGGTGTTCGTGGTGGTGGCGGTGGCGGTGGCTTGGGTTGGGGCAGACCCCACCCTTTCGCTTTGCGAAAGGATGGGCCACCCGGTGTTCGTGGTGGTGTCGGTGGCGGTGGCGTTGGCTTGGGTTGGGGCAGGGGCAGACCCCACCCTTTCGCTTTGCGAAAGGATGGGCCACCCGGTGTTCGTGG
>CAXUDN010000182.1:0-5675 GCA_964249715.1 uncultured Acidobacteriaceae bacterium | reverse complement strand
TTTACAGCGACGAGGAGTAAAGAGGCGGCCTCACAGTTCTCCCCGGGAGAAACCATGGGAAAGCGGTACGCTCGTCCGTTGACTTCGACCGGGGCATGTTCAAGGGTTGCTCTACGTCTTGGATCGACGATGACCCGGATGGAATCTGGTTGTACGTCGTACAAGGCGGCTAGATATGTAGCTCCAATCGCCCCCAGGCCCACAAGATAGATCTTCTTCCACGGAGAATCCATCGCTGGAAACTCCCCGACGAGCATTTCTTCGGGCGAAAGGGGCATTTGTGCGCTCGGCGTGACTTCGTCAGAGTGGCTAAGAGCATCTGCTGGCAACATCGTTGCGGAATACAAGCTTAGACCCTTCACCACAGACTTAAGAAACAACCTGAAGACAGCAGATGCTCTGCATAAGCGAATCATGTTCATCCGTCCACGGAGCTAGGAGTTCGTGATGTCTCGGCGTGCAAGGGCTCGCCTCGTCTGCAAAGTGCTCGGACCTAGTCGATAGCGTCCAGAGATGATGAGCAAAATGGAGATGAATTCCCAGATAAAGAGCCTTTCGTAAAGTGGGAGTCTTGAAGATAATCGTCTCCTTCGCGGGATGTTTATCACGTTCCCGCAATTTTGCATGTGCAAGTTGTGCTTGATGCTTACCTGTGCGAAGTCCGCCTAGATGAAATAGAGGAACGCTGGCCCGCTTCTTATGCTCCCGTATCAAAAACTCCGCGCCAAGCAACGTGCGAGGTGTCAGAAATACACCTTCGTATGGAAGCCGAGCACGAACACATTCCGATCACGGCCTCCCGCATGAAAGTAGTACTGCGCAACTGGTTGAAGCAGGATTCCTCGAGGAAGATCAACGAGTACGTTGCCTTCAAACGAATTCTCCGCGGAGGTCGATACACCCGCAGATGACGCTATTGGTAGGGGCGAAGAAAGACCACTGCGTACCCAGGCGATGCCAACAGTGTTATGGCGGTGGATTGGAAGGGGTTCGTTGAACCTGATCCCCACATCCAAGTCCCTGTTAACAGCGGTTCGATCGGACGGCGTCCAGTCGATACTGACCGCGACATCGATACCTTCATCGGCGTCAAGATTCCTGCGATAGATAGCTTGATTTGCTGAACCATAGATCAGGTAATTGCCGTCGACCGGTGTCACGCTTGAGGTGGAAGCAAACTTGCCCGGATTGTATGTGGCCCCTGCACGGTAAAGTCCGGAATAGCCTCGTCGCGACTCGACTGTATCTTGCGGTTTGAGCTCTGATGACTTCTTGCCCGGCACGTAACCCACCTCATATGCCGATGCAGCGGCCCCACGAAACTGCGGAACGAGTCCTGTCGTATTGTGCGTGTAAGGAACGGGGTCAGCCGCAAACACGATTGCTTTGACGTACGCATGAGGGAGTGGCGAAACGCGTATTTCGGCAGCGGGTGAGGATGGAGGATCAAAGCTCTCATAGTCCGCACCGCGATTGCCCAGCCCGTATTGAAAGGGTTCAAAGACGTAGGAACCGCCAAACAACTGCTCTCCGTATGAGTCCTGTGCGGCAAACTGTCCTGCACGCACGGCTACGTGCTGACGCAGGAAGCCCTTCTCAAGCCACCAGGAGTCCAGACGAAAGGTGTTTTCGCTCGCAATTCCGCTTGGCCCGGAAATCGTGCCGAGGTACTTGCCCAGGTTGCCGCCACCCTGCCATACGGCTGTGACGTGCAGGCTGAGCTCGGGAATCCTGGTGGTTCGACCAAGATCCCAATCTATCGTTCCACGCACTCTTGTCCACACGGCGAGACGCTCTTCCTGTGCGCTATGGAGATTCCAAAGCTGATCTCCTGCATAGAGCAGATCCAGCTTGAAGCCACGTTCAAGCAGCTTTGATCGGGCGCCGCCCCAGTCACCAAAGAGATGCTCCTGCTTTGCAGTTTCGTGTTCATTCTTATCTGAGCCGGCCAAACGCTCTTCGTTGACCTGGCCGGATGCGACGCCGATGCAGCATAAACACATGGAAAGCATGAGTGCCCGCAGTAGTCTGGTCATGCCGGCAACTTGTCTGTTGCGGGTTCCAGTAACGTGCGTGAAGCGTAGAACCAGAGGACGTAAAGCAAGGAAAGTGCAGCAGGAACAAGCCATGCCCATTGCGCAGCCAACCTTACAAGCCCTGCGCCTACGATGCAGCCAAGGAAGAAGCACACCAGCAAAGGCCATGTCGACTTCCAATTCGCCTCTCCCGATAACCGCGTGCTGAGACGCAACTTGTCGAGCACCGCGATCGTTGCAACGACGAGGTTACCGGTCATTACGGCGGTCGTTGGCACCTTGTCTCGTGTGAGGTGGAGAAGCGCGTTCTGTGTGGCCATCGCGCTCACCGCAAGCATTGCTTGCACCAGGGTGGCACCTCTGTCTTCAGCAACTCCGTGAAGACGCAGCACGCTTATGAGAAACGTGGCGGATAGCAGGAAGGTTTGCAGCCAGAGAAGGTGAAGGCTACTTGAGTGAGAAATGTCGCCCACTCTTCGTGCGATCAAGCTTGCGACGATCACCGCAAGGACAAACACAGGGACTGCCAGCGTTTGAGCGGCATGCGGATGGCGTCCCTCGACTAAGGTCGCAGCCACAACCACGATGTTGCCCGTGATATGCGCGGCAAACAAACCTCCAAGCGTGAGCCAGCTAGTCACGTCCACGATCCCGGCGATAAGGCTCATGCAGGCGGGTAAATACCTTTCGGCGTCAAGGGTCGTTGAGAAGTGGCCTTGCCGGTCAAGCATGCGTCGACTCCTTGCTTGAACAAAAGCCTGCAAGTTCCCCATAGAAGCGCTTTGGAATGACGAGACCCAACACCATGCACAGGATGATGACAGCGGCAGTCATAGCGTCTGCCAGCGTTCGTGCAAGCACCTCCGGAGTGACGAAGGAGAAATGACCATAAAGAGTGACCAGCCCGCTACTCGCGCGAAAGATGAAAACGCCGGGTATCAAAGACACAACCGAAGCGAAACCGATCGCGGCGAATGGTAGTTTTCTTCTGTTGGAGACAGGAACCAAAATGAGCGCCACCACCAGGCAGGCGCCACCCGCAGAAGAAGCCGCTCCTACACCGTACGCCGACATGACCCACCACCGACCTGCATGGGCCACCATCCCGGTGACGACCGGCCACACCAGCATGGAAAGAGGCATGGAGAAGTAAATGCCGTACGACGCTGCGGCGGCACCGGCAGCCAGCACATCGAGCCAAAGCGCAACGTGACGACCGGGAGCGTCTACGGGTAAAGTACTGCCACCAAGATGCAGACCGAGCAGAACACCGGCACAGATGCCGACCAGAATCAGGAGTGCGAAGAGAAGACGCGACAGCCCCAGCGGGATCCTGAGATAAGTAAGGTCAAGCGCTCCGTTGAGGATGTGCGGCCCGGGAACAAGGATCATGCAGGGGCAAACTGCAACCAGTCGCATTTCAGAACTCACACCAAGTCTCACGGCAAGAGCGCCGATCAGGCCTGCCAGTAAAGAGGCAGCAAATGCCTGCAGGATGGCACCACCGCCGAGATGCCCGACATAACGGCGCATCAAGGCACCCGTAGCGGCACTGGCGGCGATCATCTCCATCGCTTCTTTATGCACTGCTCCGAAGATGAGACTGAGCGCGGTCGCGCCGGCGGCACAAGCCAGCACGAACATCCACAGAGGCGCAGGTGTCAGTCGTTCAGCCGCTTCGATGGCTTGCAGAGTTGCTTTGAGGGGCGTAGAACTCTCTCCCATGCCGTCCACCGCAAGATTGATAGCTTGCACGCGGTTCATAGCCACCAGAGAAGGAACGGCTCGCGCAACCAACACCACGGATGGCTGGGCGGGAACATTCACCTGCAGCATAACCGCGTCCCAGCAAGCCAGCAGTTGACTTGTGACGGAGAGTTGCTGGCTGAGTCTGCTCACCGTTTGCAGTGTTTCCTCGGTTTCCTGACCATTGACATGGAGCACCTGAGCTGTCTCTAACAGCAGCTCACAGCACTCCATGGTGTCTGCACCGAGGCCGTTTTGCAGATTGTGACTCACTATGAGCCCGCCACGCCATGGCCGACCATGTTGTTTGGATTGACGTACTGCTCGAATTGCTGTTCCGTCACATGGCCTGACTTCAGAGCTGCTTCCTTCAGCGTCAGCCCCTCAGCCATCCCGCTTTCCGCAATGTGGGCAGCGTTGATGTAGCCGATGACGGGACTCAAAGCGGTCACCAGCATCATGCTGTCTCCCACATACTGAGCGATTCTCTTTTCGTTCAGCTCCGTCCCTTCGACCGAGAAGGTGCGAAACTTCTCGCAACCATCTCCAAGGATCCTGGCTGAGTGAAGAAAGGTGTTGATGATGATCGGCCGCATGGCATTCAGTTCGAAGTTCCCCTGAGAACCGGCGAACGCAACGCCGCTATCGTCACCCAGGACCTGGATGGTGATCATCACCATGGCTTCGCACTGAGTGGGATTGACCTTACCGGGCATAATGGACGAGCCCGGTTCATTCTGCGGCAGCAGTAACTCGGAGAGTCCGCAGCGAGGCCCGGATCCGAGCCAGCGCATGTCATTGGCAATCTTCATCAGAGCAATAGCAAGACCGCGAAGTGCCGCGTGGGCGCGCACCATCGCATCCAGCGAACCCTGCGCCATGAACTTGTTTGGCGCGGTCACAAAGGGCTTGCCGGTTAGCTCTGCTACCTTCGCTGCCACTTTGCTGCTGAACCCTGCGGGAGCATTCAACCCCGTGCCGACCGCAGTTCCGCCTACCGCCAACTCATACAAGCCAGCGCGGCTTGCCTTGATTTCCGCCAGAGCGGCACGTAGTTGTGCTGCGTATCCAGACCACTCCTGCCCTACCGTCAAAGGCACCGCGTCTTCCAGATGCGTTCGCCCGATCTTTACGATAGTCATCCACTTCTGTGCCTTCGCCTCGATGGCACTCGCAAGCGCATCTACTTTCGGAAGGAGTCTGCCGTCTATTTCCGTCAGAGCGGCAATATGCATCGCTGTAGGAAAGGTGTCGTTGCTGCTCTGGCCCATGTTCACATCGTCGTTCGGAGCGACCAGCTCCTGACTACCAAGTTCCCCTCCAAACAACTGAATGCAGCGGTTAGAGATCACCTCATTCACATTCATATTGCTCTGCGTTCCAGAGCCTGTCTGCCAGACGTAGAGCGGGAAGTGCTCGTCCAGCGCCCCGGAGATCGTCTCGTCGGCAGCCTGGACGATGGCATCCGCCTTCCACTTCGGCATTCGCCCGTCTGCCTGATTTACCAGCGCACACGCCTTCTTCACATAGCCGTAAGCGTGGTATACCTCCTTTGGCATACGATCGTTGCCAATCGAGAAGTGGATAAGAGAACGTGCTGTCTGAGCGCCCCAATACCGATCGGCAGGGACATCAACATTCCCCATGCTGTCAAACTCTTTGCGCGTTCCCATGGCTGACAGGCCGATAGCAACCTGCTTCAACTCGGGCGTTGTTTGCTGTGCGTCTGACATCGTACTCCTCAAGATCTTGTTGATCGGAAGACAGCGGGCTTGTCCCTCTTAGATAGAACCGAATGCGGGATCAAGGAAGTCGTCTTCTATGTCCCTCTCCTGTGAGTGACTAGTCGTCCGTGTTCCTTGCCGTCATCGTGGCGCGGGTCCACCAGAGCAA
>CAXUDN010000181.1:0-5744 GCA_964249715.1 uncultured Acidobacteriaceae bacterium | reverse complement strand
CTCCAGAAAGCCCGTGTCTTCCGCAACGGGCGCAGCCAGGCGGTCCGTATCCCCGCCGAGTACCGCTTCCAAGGAGACGAGGTCTACCTTCGCCATAACGCGGCCACGGGTGAGCTCACCCTCTCCGAACATCCGCTCAAGCCGTCGCTGGACGAGATCTTCGCCGAACTGGATGCGGCCGGCGCTGCCGACTTCGTCCTGGAGCGGGATCGTTCGCCCTCCCCCGAGCGGGACCTGTTTTGAGCGGCACGGCCCTCTTCCTGCTCGACACCGACATGGCTTCTTTCATCCTGAGCGGCCGCTCTCCGGCGGCGCGGGGGAAGATGCGGGAGGTTCAGACCTATGCCGAGGTGGCCGTGTCCGCGATCTCCCAGGGCGAGATCCTCTTCGGGATGGAGAAGAAACCCGAGGCCCTCCGGCTCCGCGCCGCGGTCGAGACGTTCCTTAACGCCGTGCAGATCCTGCCCTGGAACACCTCCATCGCTCCCGCCTACGGCAAACTCCGGGCCAGCCTTGGAGCAGCAGGGAAGACCCTCTCTGCCCTGGACATGCTGATCGCCGGGCACGCGCACGCCCTGGGAGCCACGCTGGTCAGTCACGACGGAGCCTTTGCACGAGCCGCCAGCGGCCTCCAGATCGCCGATTGGGCCACCGACCTCTGAGGAATCCTCATGGCCCGGTCTCTCTCCTGGCTCGACCGCATCGTCCCGATCTCCCGCACCGTCGCAGAGTCGGCCCGGTCGCACTACGACCGGAAGGAACTCCAGAGGCTCTTTGAACTGCAACCACGCGCCGCCCAGCAGCTGATGGCCGCCCTCCCCAACCTCTTCATCGGCCGCGCCCGGCTGGTGGAAAGGGAAGCCCTGCTTGCCTTCCTCCGCGGACTCAACGAGGCCGAGAACCCCGCCGAAACATTCGCTCGCATGCGCACCGAGGGAGGCAAGGCAGTGCGGAGAACCTTGCGGGAGTTCTCGCTCCAGGATTACCCGGCGAGCGTGGACTCGCCGCCCCGGATGATGTCGATCGAGCGCGGCGAGCTCCGGGTGAGGTTCCAGACGTTGGAGGAACTCGCTGAAGCGATGCTGTATCTGGCCACCGTGTTTACAGAGGATTTGGAGGGGTTCGCCGCTCGGTATGAACCCTCGTCAGCTGCCCCTCGGCAGCTGTAGGGCAAAGCGGTGGCAGCACGACTCTCCTACTGTGTGACAGTGTGATTCTCCGCCAACTCAGGCGTTCCGGCGGGATAGAACACGGTCTAGCTCGAACGCGCCGCAGACTCAACACGTCGATTCCGCTTTTCTCCAGCACGTCTCTTCGCTCGGCTGGGAGCTTCAATCGACCGGCGATTACACTTAGCACACCAACAAAAGGGTAGCCAAGGTTGGCTTGACCGCTCCGAACTTCCAGAACCCCTCTGCCGTTCCTTAGCGTACAAAATCTCCATTCTTGAGCTGTCCCCAGAATGGTGACCGTAACGGCGGCAGTGACGACATTGAGGCTGCTGGCCCGGTTACGCTGGTTCTTGCAACTTGCTCACACGACGATTCTGCGCCGGGTCCGTCGTTACGGCCGAGAGTTCGTTAAGCGCTGGAATCGTTTGGCAGGTGATGTGGTCGCTCCTGGCGGATGGACGAGACCTACATCAAAATACGCGGCCTGTGGACCTATCTATACCGGGCGGTGGACAGGGCTGGGCATAAGGTCGACTCCCGCTCAGCGTCAGACGAGACGCTGCCGCCGCAAAGGCCTTTTTTAAGAAGGCGATCAGGCATTAGGGTCAGCCGCCACACACGATCACTCTGGACGAGTATGCCGCCTCGCATCGTGCCCCACGCGAGATGCGAACCGATGTGACTGCTGCCCAAACGCACGAAGCTGCGTTCCTCGAAGTATCTGAACAACCTCATTGAGCAGGACCATCGCGGGATCAAAATTTGGGACAAGGCCCATGCTCGGCTTCAAGAACTTCCAATCCGCTGCCATCACCATTGCCGACATCGAATTGTTCCGTCGCATTCACAAGCATCAGTTCGCTCTGCATCAGCTGCGTCTCAAAATCAGACTGCGCCTACAATCTGGAATGCGGTGCTCGCTGCCTAATCGACACGGCCACCCCATCCCGTTCCATACACCGCCTGATATTTGCACCAGAGCCCCAGAACAGGACCGCCAGTTCTCCTAAAACAAGCTGCTTTGTGCTGAGGTCCGCCGCCACTCTTCGAAGGAAGTGAACTCCATCTCCTCGACCAGATCTTTGTGGAGCATTCTCCTAGCCAAGTCGTTCCTCGCATCGCCCGGCATGCGAGCGAACCGCTCATCGGTTCGCTTAAGGTACGCAATCTTATCTAGAAGTTTGCTCTCGAGCTCTGCCCGAGAAAACTGTGCATTGACAATGCGCTCCCGCTCGTGCCTGAGCCATTCACCGTACGCAAGCTCCTGAACCTGAAGTTCGCTCTCCTCGTCCGACCTACGCCTGTCTGCCTCCTCCACTGCCTGTCGCTTTCGTGACGTCATGAATCCCGCAGGAACCGGCATGCCCTGTTCAAGGGAGTAAATGATCAAGCCCGCGGGGTTTTCTACGTTCTTCCTTCTGCTGTTCAGAGCATTGGCAATGAGGTAATCCACAGTCTCCGTCACGGTTTCTGGACCAAACGCAGCAACCAGACTGGCCGCTTTAGCCGGCAGAACTCCGTGTTGCTTCAGGATTGACTCGGCCTCTTGTTCTTCAACGCTCAATGCACGTTTCTTAGCGACGTGTGGAGCGGACTCCACGGGGGTAGGGAGCTGATCGCGTCGCTCAGGCCGAGTCGAGTCCAGTATCCGAAGCAGTTCCTCACCTGGAACGAGCACCACTTTGTAGCCCTGTTTGCTCGACATCTTCTGAATATCCCATTTTGAGACATACTTGATTGCAACGAGTTCATTTAGGGCTAGGCCCATAGTCGACTTGATCTTCGAAACGTGGGGATACGCCTGAACATTCAGCAGATTGCACAAGTCGGCGTAGTCCTTCTCCACTGGCTTGCCCGCACTCGCATGAAACCAGAGGTGGAGGTTTCCAAAGATTCCCTTCGCGGTTGGCCGCGTTAGCTGTTTGTAGGCATTAAAATCTTCCGGAATGACGTAACGCTGGTTGAGGTTCTCAAGCAACCAGTCCTCAAGGACCACTTCGTAGTTTTCCTGTCGTTCGCTCCCGTTGAGATTGCTGCTTCCAGTCCGTCGAAAGGCACGGAAAACATGAAGAGTCTCATCTGAGTAAAGCTTCTTTGCAGCCCGATATACAACCTGTTCAGACGTGATCGTAGTGTCCGTCATGCGCTTACCCCAGCGAAGGATCTCTTCGTAGATCTCGCCGTTCCTTGATAGACCGAGCTCTTGGATCAGACGGTAGCCACTGAAGCGGATCGGATTGGAAATTGAACCCGTCTTGACCCGTTCCTCGCTGACGATTTTTAGTAAGGCGATGAACTTGTCACGATCTGTGGTCGAGGGAAGACCAAGAGCGTCGGACCCGCGGAACTCGGCAGCGACTTTGATCTTATTGCCGTTGCGCGTTACGACCTGTTCGACCCGGCGAGTGGTTCTGTTCTTATCGCGAGCGTCATTCGCACCGAAGAACCCGATCTGAAGCAGATTCTTCTCAAACCGAACTAGATCTACATCAACAGCAATCGGCATTAGTGCCGACGAGACCGGCAGCGGTCCTGTTTTTGTCGCCTTTTGTGCCATGTTCACCCCTGTTGATTGCTGAATCCTATAAGAACAATCAACACTCTGAGAACATCCTAAGTACTTTAGGGTTGTGGAACCCATGTACTTTCATGTGGTTGCATGCCGAAAGTTGCCAGCGCACCTCACTATGTTTGCCAGCCAACCTCTCTTGGAACACCAGCGGACCTCTCGGGCCGCTTACCTGCCGACCACTCTAAACTTTCCACCTAGCCTCTCGATATTGCCAGCCCACCTCTCTAAACGCCTGCCAGCCGACCTCTCGCGTCTCCGAAAACCCGTCTTTGTAGCCCACATTGAGGATCAAATCTGCATTAAGCCTCTTCAACTGCCCCGTCAGCGAGGCAAATTTGCCGATCTGCAGTGCGGTTCTGCCAGTCAACCTCTCTATCGTGCCCGCGGACGAGTTCTTCTTGTAGGCGGCGAGAGGTTGGCTGGCAGAAAGGACGGCGAATCAGCCCCTTCATTGTGAAACTTTGGCCTTCGCTTGCCGGACGAAACGTGTAAGTGCCAGCCAACCTCTCTATAGTTTGTGGAACAGCCAATGGCGAGAGGTCGGCTGGCACAGCAGGCTGATTTCAGGCATTCCGGTCCGGTGTGAACTTGCGGAAATTACGCCGATAGATCAGTTGTTTATTGTGCCGCTAGATCGGGCGATGTGTGTTTCGGAATTCTCCGGCGGATCGGCACATTCGTCTGTGACCTCGCTGTCGGCGACGGGGATGTCGCGTACAGCAACCTGGTCGATGGCGGTTTCCATGATCTCGTGTACTTCCGCAGCGTAGTCTGCGGGTACCGTAAGCGAAGCTCTGACGGTTTGAAACGGCATGCTCTGGTTATCGCCGACAAGAGTTCTGAAGGCTATCCCCTGAAGGCGCAATGACTTCGGTTACTTACGCCTGGCGGCTCCGACGCGTTTCCGGACAGTCTTGACCGGAGCCTGTGCCAGTTCGACGGCCGGTTGGTCCGGTGTATCCAGCGGGACATCCTTGAGCAGACCGGCGGGATGCATGCCGAGCGCCCTGGCTACACGAATCAGGGAGGGAAGCGACATACCGAACCGGCCGGCCTCGTAGCCCTGCCAGGCGGAGAGATGGAAGCCATGCTGGACGACCATGTCGCGCAGCGTCCAGCCGCGCTCCTTGCGGAGGGCGCGGATGTGCGCCCCCAGCGCTTTCAGGAATTCCAGATACTCCTGCTTTTCAGCCTCTTGTGGATCAGTGGGTGCCATAGCGGAACAGTCTCCATTGATACACGTTGAGGGTCCCGCCGATGAGGCAATTTGACACGGGGTACAACCTTCGTATACCTATGGAACAGTAGTCATCACAAAGCAGAACACATGTAAACCCAAAGAACCCGCAAGGCCGGTCTGTCCCGGCCCTTCACCCTGAAGACACATAACCCAGCTGCACGCAGGAGATCGCACATCCATGCGTCAACGCCCCCGCTCGCCCTTTGGCTCCGTTCGCAAACTAGCACCGGCCTTCGTCCTTCTCGCCTGCGCGATGGCCGCCCATGCCCAGGGCACCCTCGACATGTCCGGCGCGACCAACCTGATGAACACCTTCAAGACGTTTGCTTTGTACGCAGGAGCGGTGATCTGCCTGGGAAGCCTGATCTTCTCCGGGATCAGGATGATGAGCGGCAATTTCGCGCAGGCCATTCCGGCCCTCTTCGGTGCGTTGTTCGGCGCCGGTGTTCTCGGCTGGGGCGCTGGCTGGATCGGCTCCCTCACCGGGCAGTCGATGTAAGGAGCCCCGGCCCATGACCAAGCGAGGAGAGCCGTTGCCGATCAACCGAGCCATGAACAGGTCGAGAACCAAGCTGGGGCTTGAACTGCCGGCCTAGCTGGCGATTGCGTTTGTTTCGATCACGGCTTTCCTCCTGGGGCTACAGGTAGTCGCCGTTCTCAGCTTTCCACTGCTCACCCTTGGCGCATGGCTGATCGTGCGCAAGCACCCGAAGATGTTCCAACTCTGGGGCCTGAGCCTCAACCAGAAGAGCTACTATGA
>CAXUDN010000180.1:0-5755 GCA_964249715.1 uncultured Acidobacteriaceae bacterium | reverse complement strand
CTCCGTCCCAGTCCTCGTCGTCGACCACCTCGATCCACCCACACCCAACTGATCCAAGCAGAATCTGAGAACCTGCTGATGCTGCGTTGACGTCTCTTTTTTATCGCTCCTGCAGGGAATCTACTGTTCTGCAGCGCCAGATATACAGCAACCCGTCCTAATTCGCCGTCGGTTCTTCAACGTGATCCACCACCACCGTCGGCAAGTCCCTCTCCACACGCCGCAACCGAAGCCCCAGCGCCTGCACATCCCAAAGCGTTGCCGCCGCGGGAGCCTCGCCGGCCTGATCTCCGGTCTGCCTGTCAAACTCCCGCTTTGTCAGCACAAAGTCGAACCTGCCTTTCAGGTTCGTCTGGTCCACAATCGGCAGATCGTTCTCACTCCCCAACCCCGACAGCACCTCGGCTACCTTCGCCATCGAAGTTCTATAGAACCGCAGGCCATGTCTGCCGCCTTCCATCGGAACATGCACCATCACCCCTCCATCCCCGATCGAAATCCCCCCAGGCACCGCAGCCCCCGACTTCGACGGCTCCAGTTTGAGATCGTGCTTTGCGACGGTCAGCGCCCAAACAAACGCCGGACGATCCAGCATGTGCACCCGCACGCGAAAGCGCTCCTCAACCAGAGCCCGCAGCATTGGCTTCACCGTCGCTTCGCGTTGCTCGTCCGTCAAATGAGCAAACTCCCCCTCACTCACCCGCGCCTCAATGTCGAACCCCTGTGTTCGCACCCAGCCGGGCGCATCCATCACCCGCTCATTACGCCAGAACGCCGGCGACAACGGGCAATACGCATCCAGAAGGATCCAGAACAACGGCGTACTCTGCGCTCTGAACCCACTCGCCGTAGCACCGAACGAAAGCTGCCCACCGGGCCTGCTGGGCCGCACCGAAACCACCTCGAACGCATCGCGCTTGCCGCTCTCTGCAACTTGGGCTCGACCTGGCGCGACGGCCCCCTCCACGCTGACGCCGGAAGCACGGAAGATCTGGAAAAACACAAGCAAAAGCACCGCAACTCGACACTCAGAAGCCACAAACCCTCACACCTGGATAGACCGTAGCGGAGCAAGCGTCGGCCTGGAAGATGGGTGATCTCCCACGGGGGCTGCGGATTTCCGAGAGCCCGCGTTCCCGTATTACAAGTCGCGTGATGTCGCTGATCCAGCAAGTCGACGAAGCCTGGCCGCACCGATGAAGATGTCACCGAACAGCACTCGATGGATCTCTGCCGCAGGTCGGAACCCGCGAGTCTGCAACTCCTCCAAAAATTCGGCTTCGCTGAATCGGTTCTCTTTCGGGTGCTTCAGAAACATGCGATAGCTCCAACGTTCCAAGGCTGCACGCGTCACCTCTTCGAAGAAAAAGGTCCCGCCCGGCTTCAAGACGCGGCTAATCTCGGCTACAGCACTTTGCCACGCAGGAACATGGTGAAGGATGCCGAAGTCGAACACGGCATCGAAGGTTGCATTCTCGAACGGTAGCTCCTCAACCGCAGCGACCCGCAGATCAATACGTCCCTCGTACTTTATCCCTAGGCGCCTCTGGGCACGTGTCACTTGTTCTGGGTCAAAGTCGATGCCATGAATGTGCGCAGCGCCGAACTTCGTGAGCAACAGAGGTAGACCCACACCTCGCCCGCAGCCCACCTCCAGCACTCGGCCGCTCTCCACACCGCCTCCGAGCCGACGAAGGAGCGGTACCTCGTAGAAGCGTTGCACAATCGCTCGCACGGGATTGTTGACGAGCCATCGTTCGGCGGTGTTCAGCTTCACGCGCCGGCCTTGCGCAGCGTAAAGCAGCGCACAAACGGAGTCACCTCGCGTTGCTCGACCACCTGGAAACTGGCTTCGTCGATGCTGCGGAGCCAACTGGGGCCGGAATGAAAGTGAAGAAACCCTGGACCGAACGCGACAAAGTTCGGCAGGTCCCGCAGGTGCTCGACCAGAATCATCTGGCCACCGCTTTTCAGGACCCGGTGTACCTCGCGAAGCAGTTGCGTGCGTCCTTCGGAATCGCGCAGCTCGTGTGCTGCAAACAGTACAAAAACTGCATCTCTATCGCCATCCGGGAACGGCAAGGCCATCGCACTCCCTACACGAAACGGTTCTGCTGCCGGATATACCCGCCGCGCCCGGGCAATCGAGGGTTCAGTCATTGTGATCGGGTCGTAGATGTCGACCACAACGCCTTCTGTACCGGGAAGCAACCGTCGAAGAGAAGCGGTCGATTCATCCAGGCCCGCGTGAATGTTCGCCCACCTTGGCGGCGCATACTGCAGAACGGGGAGCATCCATTCCCACCGGGTAACCCCGGCGTGATCGTAGACGTACCAGGAAACGAGCAGAGAGCTGAACGTCCAGAAAAGAATCAATGCCGCACCCGCCACGGCTGCCGCCTTAAGCCAGCCAGGCAATCTGAGAACTGTGAGCAGGAGAACGACGCAAGCCATGCCCACGGCGCTTCCGACGTAAAAGCGCATGTTGAACCGGATGATCTTCGCAACCCCTTCAAACCTTCTCGCGCTGGGCACAGCCGTCATGCGAGAACATCTCTGACACCCGGTTTCCATGCATAGGGAACGTTCTCGAGATAAAACGCATTTGCCAGCACGGCTCCTGCCGCACGGAACCTTTCCTGTTCAAGAAAGCTGTTCCTGTGCACCGCCACGGCAACGGGTCTCGGCTTCCATTCCTGCCGGACACCTTCCACACGGATGATGGAGTGCGTTTGCCGTTCATAGTCGAACGTGAAAGGAAGCGGGCCGGCAAACTTGCGAGCCTCGCGAAGATCCGGGAACGGTGATCCGGGCGGCGGCAACACTGTTTCCTTGGACAGGTCGGCCTGCACTGTGAGGTCAGCCGTGCCCCTGGATGTGCGTACTTCGACGGAGTAGCTCGTCTCTGAACGGCTCACTTTGTATTGGGAACGCTCATATCCATAATGCGTCAGCAGGTTACCCAGGACCTCCATCGAACGCCGGTCGGTATCGCTGCGCAAAATGCGCAACCCACGCAACGTTCGGCCGGACGGAGTCCGGTAGCGGGTAAAGATGCGATATCCAGCCAAAAAGAAGTTCACCCCGAGCCCTGCAGGGAGAAACGCAGGGCGCAGATCTCTTGTTTCAACTAGAGCGATCGCAAGAAAGCCAAAGTCACCATAGGTGTCCAGCTTCAACCCTGGAGCAAGCAGTGGCTTTAGCACCTCTGAAGGCAGAGCGTAAGCCAGCACCAGTGATGCTGCCAAATGCGCCTTGATCGCAAACGCATGCCGCTGCAACCGGTAAAGCAAGCCAGGCTCCTGGAATCAACCGTATGAGCGGGGTAAGTCCTTGCAAGTTCTTCTCGGGAGAAATTACACGGTGGCTGCCCCGAAATCATCCTATGCCCTTGAGGGTGCCACGCGTACAAGCCGTACCCATCCCTACGTCAAATCATCCGGATCGAACACCGGCGTCTTCCGCCCCAGCGCCCGCGTGTCATGCACCTCGGCCACCAGCGTACTCACCACGCCGTCGATCTCATCCTCCGCCGGCAAATCCTCCGCCACCGCCAGCTTTTTATGCTCATGCGGCAGATGAATCGACTCCAGCAGCGCCACCACATGCGCCACCGCCGTATGGTCCTGCCCCAACCCCTCCGGCGTCTTGCCCTTGATCGACACGCAATTCATCTCCAACCCCAATAGATCCGCCAACCGCCCCCGCATATCCCCCGCAATTGGCACAATCTTCGGCCGGTGCATCACCAGCACGCAATCCACATTCACAATCTTGTACCCAGCCAGCGCCACCTCCTCCAGCGCCGTCCGCAAAAATACCGAGCTATCCGCCCCTTTCCAACGCTCGTCCGTAGGCGGAAAAAATGTCCCGATATCCCCCGCGCACACCGCCCCCAGCAGCGCATCCGTCACCGCATGCAGCAATAAATCCCCATCCGAGTGCCCCGACAACCCCTCCGGATGCTCGATCCTCAACCCACCAATCACCAAAGGCACGCCAGGATGGAACGCGTGCGAGTCAAAACCAAGACCAATGCGCATCGACATCCCAACATCCTAAAGCACCCGCCATCCGGGAACCCGGCCACAGCGGCCGCTCCTCCGCAGTTATCGTGAACGCATGCGCTCAGCATGCCTGCTCGCCTTAACTCTCGCCCTCCCCCAGCCCCACCGGGCACAGCGTCAGCCCGCACCCCAATCTCCAAAACCCACCAGCCTGCAAGCCAGACTCACGGCGGCACCTCGCCTCAACCTCCAGCCCTCCGTTCTCCCCGTCAAGCTCCCCCCAGGCCAACACCTCGGCATGATCTCCTGGCTCGACTTCGACCCCAAAACCCAAACCCTCTGGCTCCTCCAACGCGGCCCCAACGCCCCACCCATCCTCGCCCTCAATCCCACAACCGGGCGCATCCTCCACGCCTTCGGCCAGGGCAGCTTCACGATCCCCCACGCCATCCGCGTCGCACCCGACGGCACAATCTGGACCGTAGACGCCGGCACCTCCCAACTCATCCACTGGACCCCAGGAGGCCAGAAACTCAACACCCTCAACCTCGCCCCAACTGCCGCCTCAAGTCCCGAGTCTTTCGCAGGCGCCACAGACATCGCCTTCACCCCCACCGGCCATCTGCTCATCGCCGACGGCTACCGCAACGCCCGCATCCTCGAGCTCTCCGCGGACGGCAAACTCCTCCACCAATGGGGCACCCCCGGCCCATCCCCCGGCCAATTCAACCTCCCCCACGCCCTTCTCCTCGACCAAACCGGCACCCTCTACGTCGCCGACCGCGAAAACGCCCGCATTCAGAAGTTCACCCCCGAAGGCAAATTCCTCGCTAAGTTCGACCACCTCGGCCGCATCTACGACCTGGCCCTCGGCCCCCGCAACACTCTCTGGGCCAGCACCCAACCCCTCACCGACCCGCCCGGTTCCCCCGGCTACCTCCTCCAGCTCGACCGCTCCACCGGCAAGCTCCTAGGCTACCTACCCGTCCCCCAAAAAGGCGGCCTCCACACCGTCACCACCGACAGCCAGGGCCAACCGCTCACCGACCTCGGCAATACCATTGTCTATTTTCGCGCCCCAACCCCACCCAGGCACCTGTTCCCTGCCCTTAACCCTCGCCAAACCCATCCACTCACCCCGCCAGATAAAACTCCGCGATCTCCAGATCCCCCGGCTGCGTCACCTTCAAATTCCGCCCCGTCCCCGGCACCACATGCACCGGCACCCCCGCCCGCTCCAGCAAGCTCGACTCATCCGTCCCCACGAACTCATCCTGCGCCGCCTCCGCAAACGCCCGCCGCATCAACGGCACCCGCGCCCCCTGCGGCGTCTGCGCATGCACAATCAGCTCCCGCGGAATCGTTGCCGTAATCAGCGCCCCATCCGCCGTCCGCTCCACCTGTTTGATCGTATCCACCGCCGGCATTCCCACGATCGCCGCCCCATGTTTCGCTATCGCCTCAATGGTCCGCTCGATCGTTGCAGCATCAATCAACGGCCGCACCGCATCATGCACCAGCGCAATGTCCTCGTCCGACCCGGAAGGCAGCGCCGCCAGGGCATTCGCCACCGACTCCTGCCGCGAGTCCCCGCCCGCCACCACCTGCACCTGCTCAGCCAGCCCAAACTCCGCCAGCAACTCCCGCAGCCGCGCCAACTCCGGCTCCCGCACCGCCACATACACCCCACTCACCCGGGGCACCGCCAAAAAGGCGCGCAACGAGTGCACCAGAATCGGCACACCCCC
>CAXUDN010000179.1:4630-5842 GCA_964249715.1 uncultured Acidobacteriaceae bacterium | reverse complement strand
TCAAACTCCTCCGCCGTCAACACCGCCTCGGCCTCAGCCCGCGTCCACGTAAAGTAGTCGCCATCATCTTCCAGCGACTCATCCGCATCCTGCGACGCATAAAACCCGCCCCGATCCCGGTCGCTCAACCACGCATCCATCCAGTCAAGGATTCCCGCCGCCACGCGCGCAAACCGAGGCTCCAGAAAACTCTGGAACGCATGCGCATGCACCCGCAACAGCTCGCTGTTGTCATACGCCATCTTCTCGAAATGCGGCACTCCCCACCGCTCATCCACCGAATACCGGTGGAATCCGCCCGCCAGCTGATCGTGAATTCCACCCGCGGCCATCTTGTCCAAGGTCAGCCGCACGACTTCACCCGCCCGCGATGCGATGGGCCCACCCCGCCCTGCAACGTCGATCAGCAAATCCAACGCCGCCGGATGCGGGAATTTCGGTTGCGCCCCAAACCCCCCGTTTCGTGGATCGAACTGCTCCAGGATCGACCCCACCATGGTAGCCAGCAGTGCCTCGCCCAGCTCCCCCCCACCTCCAGAAAATGTCTCCCCATCCTCAATGGCCGTCATCACACTCGCGGCCGTCTCCTCCACCTCGCCGCGCCGTGCCCCGTACGCCTCGGCCATACTTCGCAGCACCCGTCCAAAACTGGGGCGACCGTACCGGTCTTCCGGCGGAAAATACGTCCCACCGAAGTATGGCTTACCTTCGGGGGTCAAGAACGCGGTCAATGGCCATCCCCCCTGCCCACTGATCGCCGCGACCGCCGCCTGATACCGCGTATCCACATCCGGCCGCTCATCCCGGTCCACCTTCACCGGCACAAACAACGCATTGATCAGCGCCGCCGTCTCGGCGCTTTCATAGCTCTCGCGGTCCATCACATGGCACCAGTGACACCACACCGCGCCAATATCCAGCAGCACAGGCTTGTCCTCGCGCACCGCCCGCGCAAACGCCGCCTCACCCCATTCCTGCCAGTCCACTGGCTGGTGCCGCGCCGACCGCAAGTACGCCGAGGCGGCCCGTGCCAG
This sequence comes from uncultured Acidobacteriaceae bacterium, assembly GCA_964249715.1. GTDB lineage: Bacteria > Acidobacteriota > Terriglobia > Terriglobales > Acidobacteriaceae > Granulicella. The sequence continues at coordinate 4,808 of CAXUDN010000179.1, read as the reverse complement.
CCCATTCCCTTTTTCGCCGCTCATCCACTCTCCGCTACCCGGAACACATCTCCCCTACACTCAGCGCAGGAGTTTCGTCCAGGAGGTCCGTCGCTCTCGCCGGACTGCTTTGCCTTCTCGTTCCAGCCCCAGCACTTCCGAGGCGCCAGCCCCCAGCTCCTCTCACGTTCCCGGATCA
>CAXUDN010000179.1:0-4530 GCA_964249715.1 uncultured Acidobacteriaceae bacterium | reverse complement strand
GGGACCCCTCAGAGCCCGCCACCGCCCGGTGCCGTGCCCCCCTCCAAGGCCGGCGTCCCCGGCGGCACCAGTCCCGGCACCTGGGGCGCCTTCGTCACAGTCCCGCTTACCGCGTCACCCAGGCTCACCCCATACCGGTCCAGCGTATTGGATAGAATCTGGCTCAATGTCGACCGGTCCCGCGCATACGCCGCCAGCGCCGAATTGAGGTTATCCTCCGCTGTCCCGAGGTTTCTTCCCTGTTGCAGCACATTCGCCGTCGTCGACGCGCCAAGCCTCAGCTTTTTGCCCTCATCCGTAAACGACTGCGAGTTATAGTCACGCGAAGCCTGCGCCGCCGTCACGGCCGCCCGGTCGTTCGTCAGCGCATACAGCACATTGACCAACTGAATCCGAAGCTGCGTATAGATCTGCTGAAGCCGCATCTCCGCCTGCCGGTACTCCATCTGCGACCGCACCTGATCCGCCTGCGAAGCCCGATTCCGCAAGGGAATCGTGACATTCGCGCCTACTCCGTAATCGGGAGCCGAGTTATTCCCGAGATTCTTCAGGTCTGTTCCGTACCCCGAATTGGGCACGATCTGCGTCGTGCAGGGCACAAACGTCCCCCCAAATCCGCCGCAGTTCAGTAACGGATTCTGCACGCCTCCCAGGGTAGACCCCCCGTAAAAGGCATACGCATCCACCACCGGCAAAAGCCCGTTCTTCTCCGCCCGGATCGTAATCTTGTTGTTTTGCATCGAGAGCACAGCCTGCTCTACCGTCGGATTATTGGCATACGCCTGCGAGACCAGATCCTCCAGCTTTGCATCCTCTTCCGGCAACCGGTTCAATCCCACCCGGTCGGTCGGCACCACCGGCGCATTCGCCAGTTGCGGATCGTTTAGGTTTCTCGCAACGGCCTGCTTCATCACCAACTGCTGGTACTCCAGGTTGCTCTTCGATGAAATCAGCGCCTGCTTGTCGGTCGCCACCTGTGAATCCGCATTCACCACATCCAGCGGAGCCAGCGTCCCGATCTCCACCTGCCGCCGGTCATCCGCCGCCAGCTGCGTCGACTGATCCAGCGCCCGCGTCTTCGCCTGCACGTCCTCGTACCCATTCACCAGCGCCCAGTAGATGCTCTCCACCTGCGTGATCGTGTAAATCACCTGCTGTCGGAAGGCAGAGTCCGCAATGCGGCGGTCGTTCTTCGCCTGCACAATAAAGCGCTTGTTGATCCACGTCCCGAACCCCTGGCCCAGGTGTTGCGTCGCCTGCGCCCGAAAGCTCGACGATAACTGCGGATTGAACGTGCTCTCCAGGCTGTTCGTCGTCTGCCGCTGGTTGTCGAACGTCACCGAAAGCAATGTCCCCGGCGAGAATCCCTGCTGATACCCAAAGTTGTACGTCGCCGTATTCGTCTGCAACGAGTTCGTGCCCGTCAGGAACGTCACGGGTTGCGGCGTCGTCGCGCGTTCATACTGCAGCGTTCCCGTCAGCACCGGATCGAAAACCTCCGGTAAGGGCCCGCTGCCGTTTGTACTCAAAACCAGCCCTGACGATCCCGTGCTGGCAGACGTCGTAAAGTTCGTTCCCCCCGGCCCGCCCCCACCCGTGATCGTTGAAGTCGACCCGCCCAACGTGTTCGTAATCAGTCCCGTCGAAACACCACGCAGCGTCTGTCCGGCCTCCGCGCGCAATAAATCCGTATCCGCAATATCCAGGTTTACCCGCGCGATGGCGATGTCGTAATTGTTCTCCAGCGTCAGCGTCACCGCATCCGCCAGGCTCAGATAAATCTTTCCGTCGCGCAACAGATCGCCCAGCTTGGGAGCGTTCCCCAACCGCGGCGCCGGGTAATCCTTCGACTCATAAATCCGCAGCGGATCCGGCCAGAACGGATTGCCCTTGGAAAAATCCTTCGACGTAGGCCGCATAAACAGGGGCTGCGTCAGCACCGGCGCCGGCGCTTGCGGCAGCCCAGGCACACCCGTCGTGTCATTCTGCGTAGCCTGCGGCGGCGCCGGGGCCGTCGGGCTCACCCCCTGCGACGACGCAGTCGGTACCCCGGGCGTCTGTGCCTGTGCTGCGGGGCTGGAACCCTGCGCCACGGCCAAAGGCACCTGTCCGATTGCTCCCAAAAGCACGAGAGCCACACACGCCCCCGCCCGCAGACTCCGCCAACTGCTGCTCTGCTCGTTCACACGCCATCCTTCATGCATTCTGCTGCTTGCTTCCACGCACATACGCGCCGGGGCGCAGGATGGTTCCGAAATGCGGAGCGCGGGACCGATCAAACAGGGTCAGTACTGTCATCTTATCGACGGTTCCCCGCAAAACTTGAGAGCGCGGGATAATAAACCTTTCCCTCCGCGGTTCCCTCCTGCGCAATGACCCACTGGAAGCTCACCCTCGCGTACAACGGCACCGGCTTCCACGGCTGGCAGATTCAACCCGGCCTCGCCACGGTCCAGGGTACCCTCGCCCAGGCCCTCCATCGCATCGTTGGCGAAACCGTCCTCCCCCAGGGTGCCGGCCGTACCGACACCGGCGTCCACGCCCTTGCCCAGGTCGCCTCCGTCACCCTCGCGTCCCCCATCCCTCCCCAAAACCTTCACCGAGCCCTCAACCGCGTCCTCCCCCCCGGCATTCGTGTCTTGGCCGCCGAAGTAGCTCCCCCAACCTTTCACGCCCGCCACTCCGCCCGCGGCAAACACTACGAATACCGCATCTTCGAACGCTGCCGGCACACCCTCTCCGCCGCTCAGCCGTGGGAACGCATCTGCTCCCCCTTCCTTTCCCCCTATGTCTGGGATTGCCACTGGCCGCTCGCCCTGGAATCCATGCAAGCCGCCTCCCGCCACCTCCTCGGCACCCACGACTTCTCCGCCATGGCGGCCGGCAGCCGCGACCGATCCTTCACCGCGGAGGAAGAAAACGACGACTCCTCAAGACCGAACCCTGTAAAAACGATCCGCGCCGCCACCTGGACACGCAAAAAAGACCAACTTCTCTTCCGTATCCAGGGCTCCGGCTTCCTTCACCACATGGTCCGCAATCTGGTAGGCACCCTGGTCGACATAGGCCGCGGCAGCCTCACCCCCGACGACCTTCCTCGCATCTTGGCTAGCCGCGACCGCGCCCAGGCCGGTCCTACCGCTCCCGCCAGCGGCCTGTATCTCGTCGAAGTTTCGTACCCCGACGAACCCTACCAGACTCCCACGGTGAACAACATGCGCGAAGAGGTCGCCCAGTGACCCGCATCGCGGTCACCCCGGTCACCCTTTCCGACCAGCGCCGCCTCGCCAACCTCGCCGGCGATCGTGCCGTCCACCGCGCCTTTGCCTGGCTCCACCTGCATGAACTCCAGCTCCGCCGCTGGCAGATCGAGTTCCTCGCCATCCCCGCCCCACCCTTCCACGAGGACGCCCGTGCCGTCTGGTTTTGCCGCCAGTTCCGCACCCTCGGTCTCCGCAGTCCCCACATTGATGCCGAAGGAAACGCGATCGCCCTCGCCGGTCCACCCCCGCGTCCCGGCCAAGCCGCCCTCTTGCTGACCGCCCATCTCGACACGGTCTTTCCCCCAGATACGCCCTGTGTCCCCACCGAAGATGGCACCCGTATTCTCTGCCCAGGCGCCTGCGACAACGCCGCCGGTCTGACCGCCCTCCTCGCGCTCGCCGCCGCTCTCCAACACGCCGGCCTGGCATCCGCCTGTCCCACCCTCTTTTGCGCCAATGTAGGCGAAGAAGGCCCCGGTGACCTCCGTGGCATTCGCCATCTTCTCGCCAGCCGTCCCTTCGGTCTCACCCCCGCTGCCGTCATTGCCCTTGAAGGTGCCGGCAACGCCCTCGTCGTCGACCGCGCCCTCGGCAGCCGGCGTCTCCGCGTCACCATTACCGGCCCTGGCGGCCACTCCTGGGCCGACACTCGCCGACCCAACCCCATCCTCGCCCTCAGCTCTGCCCTTCTCGCCGTCGCCCGCCTTCCTCTCCCTGCTAACCCCCGCACTACCCTCAATGTCGGCACCCTCCACGGGGGCACCTCCGTCAACTCTGTGCCCGAATCCGCAACCGCCGAACTCGACCTGCGCTCTACCTCCACCCTTGAGCTCGACCGCCTCGAACTTGCCGTCCTCTCCACCCTCTCCGCCGAACTCGACACCCCAACCCTGACCCAGCCCGATGGCGTCCTGGTCCCGTCCCCCGTCAAGTCCGCTCTCCGTAATCCAACCGATCTCGATCAACTGCAACTCACCGTAGAACGCATCGGAAACCGCCCGGTCGGCACCCTTTCCACGGACAGCTCCCTCTACACCAGCCTTCGCGCCGTCGACCGCCACCTCAACATCACCACCGAACCCCGCATCGGCTCCACCGACGCCAATCTCCCTCTAGCGCAGGGCATCCCGGCCCTCGCCATGGGCGCCGGCGGCACCGGTGGCGCCCTGCACTCCACCGCCGAGTGGTACGACCCCACCGGCCGAGAACTCGCTCTCCGCCGCATCCTCCTCTTGCTCCTCGACACCTGCACCACTCTCTCCTAACC
>CAXUDN010000178.1:0-5867 GCA_964249715.1 uncultured Acidobacteriaceae bacterium | reverse complement strand
AGAAGGTGAGGGAGTCGTCGAGGGAGTGGAGGTGGTCGCCGAAGACTTTGACGCCCTTGCCTCCGGCGAGGCCGTCGTCTTTGATGACGTGGTGATTGCCGAGTTGTTCCAGGACGGTGCGTGCTTCGTCGAGGGCGTCGGGACTGGGGTGGATGCGTTCGAAGTGGGGGTTGCCGGGGATGTTGTGCTTGGCGAGAAGGTCGCGGGCGAAGCCTTTGCTGGACTCTATGCGGGCGAGGGCCTGGGTGGGGCCGACGGTGGGGATGTCCGTGGCGAGGAGGGCGTCGGCTACGCCGGCGGCGAGGGGGGCTTCGGGGCCGATGATGGCGAGGGTGGCGCTTTGGTCTTTGGCGAAGGCGGCGATGGCGGCGCCGTCAATGAGGGAGCCGGTGGTATAGCGGTGGGTGAGACGCTCGATGCCGGGGTTGTGGGCGTTCGAGTAGCAGAGCAGGTCGGGACTCTGGGGGGAGCGGGCGAGGGCGATGGCGATGGCGTGTTCGCGGGCGCCGGAGCCGATGATCAGGACGATGGGTCGTGTAGTCGACATGCGTGATGATTATGCTTCATGGCGCGAGTGCAGGTTGGGGGTCTGGCGATGCTTGACGCTGGCCAGGCTTTGGCTGCCGCAGAGGATTACCGACGATAAGCCGACTTCTCAGGACCAACGCTAATTTGTAGCGATGAGGCTATGCTCTATCTGTGATGAACACGAACACTAGGCATCGCGTGCCAGTACAGTACTCAAGCCTCATCCGCCTGTGCACGGTGGCTCTCTACCTTGTCTTTTCGCTTGCGAGCCCTTCTCAAGGTGTGGGCCAAAATGGAACCTACCCAGCGCAAAGTTTCGTTACGGTCGCTCCGGATGTCAGACTTGAAGTTCTCGATTGGGGCGGTTCTGGACGCAATCTCATACTGCTTGCCGGTGGAGGAAACACTGCTCACGTCTATGCGAGTCTTGCCCCTAAGCTCGCGAAGCAATTCCATGTATATGGGATCACTCGGCGCGGAGCTGGTCAGTCCTCCGCGCCATCGAGTGGCTATACCGCAAGGCAGTTCGGGGACGATATCGTAGCGGTTCTCGATGCGCTGCATTTGCAAAAGCCAGTATTGGTGGGGCACTCCATTGCGGGCGAAGAGATGAGTTCTGTATCCAAACATCACCCTGGTCGTGTATCGGCACTAATCTATCTCGACGCTGGCGGTCCCTTCGCGCTCTATAACCCCGAACATGGGGACATCGATCTCGACAGAGTTGAGCTGCAGCAAGACCTCTCCAAGTTGGGAGTAAATCCGTATGACGATGCTCTGATCACGGAGACGCTTACTGACGATGCTCGTTATCGACGCAACCTTCAGGCTCTGCGTGATGAGGTCGAAGGCTCGGCTGCACCTGCACCAACCGAAGCTGACCTGGCCAGCATTATGGCGTTTCAGAAGTATTTTGCTGGCTACTACGGAGGTGTTCTTCCAGAAGATGAGATTCGGCAGCACTACCGAATTGGCGTTGACGGCTCAGTTGGAGATCGGCTCTCACGGCCTGGCCAGACCAGAGCAAATGAATTTGAATACGAACGCTTCAGCACTCTAGACGCCCGCGCTCTTGTGATTGTTCCGTTTCCAGATGCCCTGAACAGCGGTGTTACACACGATCCGGCAAAGCTGGCCGCATACAAAGCCCAAGAAGCTAGTCGGAAAAACGGGCAGCTCGCGATATGGCGAAAGCAACCGAATGTCGAGGTTGTGGTTATTCCAGATGTCACACATTACGTCTTCCTGTCGGACGAGGCCGAGATCATCTCGCTCATAAGTCGATTTGTACATGGCTTGCCGTCGTAAGAGTGTGGCGTACGGATAAATCCATACAAACGCGCTTGTCGGAAGTGACTCGGTTCGACCCACAGGTCATGACCCTCGGCGTGAGGGATTCGGGCTCGTCACCCCTGACCAGAGAGAAGCGAAGAGCTCAAACTGCGGCGAGGACGGTTTCGTTGAGGGGGCGGAGGTCTGGGGTGAAGGGTTGGGCGGTGATGCGTTCGAAGAGTTGGATGTAGCGGGAGGCGAGTTCGGCGATGAGGTCGGGGGGTGGGGTGGGGAGGGTGGGGTCTTTGTAGGGGTCGCAGCGGGCGCGGAACCAGAGGCGGAAAAACTCTTTGTCGATCATGTCGGGTTCGTGGCCGGCGGCGAGGCGTTGCTCGTAGGTGTCGGCGATCCAGTAGCGGCTCGAGTCGGGGGTGTGAATTTCATCGATGAGGCGGATTTGGCCGTCCGGGTCGAGGCCGAACTCGTATTTGGTGTCGACGAGGATGAGGCCGCGTTCTGCGGCGAGGTCCTGGCCGAAGCGGAAAAGTTTGAGGGCGGCTTCGGAGCAGAAGGACCATTGGTCGGGGGTGAGCCAGTTTTCGGCGACGATTTCAGCCGGGGTGATGGGGCGGTCGTGGGCGGTTTCTTTGGTGGTGGGGGTGATGAGTTGGGTGGGGAGGGATTGATTTTTGCGCATGCCTTCGGGGAGGGTGGTTTCCGCGAAAGTTCGCTCGCCGGCAGCGTACTTGGTCCAGATCGAGGTGTCCGTGGAGCCGGTGAGATAGCCGCGGACGACGAACTCGATGGGGAGGACGCGGCATTTGCGGGCGAGAAGGGCGTTGGCGTGGGGGCTCGAGAGGACGTGGTTGGGGATGATGTGTTGGGTGGCTTCGAACCAGTAGAGGGAGGTGCGGTTGAGGACCTGGCCCTTGAAGGGAATGGCGCCGAGGAGGCGGTCGAAGCCGGACTGGCGGTCGGTGGTGAGGAGGAGGAGTTGGCCGTTGGGGTCGTTGGGGGTGAGGTCGTAGGTGTCGCGGACCTTGCCGGTATATTTTTTGGCGTGAGGGAGGGGGAGGTCCGTGGTGGTGAGGCAGTGGGGGATGGCGTCGAGGAGGGTTTGTTGGGATAGGGGACTCATCTGTTTGGAACTTCCTCAGAAGATTGTGGCAGGAAAGATGCGTTGTGACGTACGCAGAGTAGGGCCGTTCGTTTACAAAGGAGTTTCCTTACTAAGTGCCGCCATGAAGTACGCCAGTTGCCCGATAAGTATCGTCAATGCGCCAGTGGAGCTTGTCTGGAAGCTTCTTACGCGCCCGGAGGGATGGGGAAGTTTCTATGACGTACGCATCAATGCGGTCGATCCGGCCGGGCCAGCCGTCGTGGGACAAACCATCCTTGCAGAGTCGGGCCCGCAGTTGTTGCACCTCAAGCTGCAGTTTCGGTTCGTAGAGATCGACGCAGTGAACTTCAGGCTGGGCCTCCACATGCAGTTACCCTTGGGCATCACCGTGCGGGAAAACTTAACCTGTTTTCCGTTGGGACTGGAGCAGTGCCGCGTCAACTATCACTGTGGCTTTGGCTTTCCGACAGGATGGCGAGGTGCGGTAATGTACTTTTGCTTGCGCCGCGAACTCGACACCGGCCCAGTGGAATCGCTAAGCCGCCTGCAGCGCGAGGCGGAGCGGCTTCATGCGTTGTCCCGGGCCGCGTAGCCTGTGTAAGTGATGCCGGTGATGTTGAGCTCAACGCGGCCTAGTTCCCATGCGCGGAGGTGGGGGTAGGGGGTTAGGAGGGCTGCGATTTGAGGTTGGAGGTTTGGGGGGGCGATTAGGACTAGGCCTACGCCCATGTTGAAGGCGCGGAGCATTTCGGGGTCGGGGATGTTGCCGAGCGACTGCATGAGGGCGAAGACGGGTTGGGGGGTCCAGGAGGAGCGGTCGATGGTGGCGCCGAGGCCTGGGGGCAAAATGCGGGGGACGTTTTCGGTCAGGCCGCCACCGGTGATGTGGGCCATGCCGCGGAGGTGTAGGTCCGCGTTGAGCAGGGCGCGGATGGGGGCGACGTAGTTGGTGTGAGGGGCGAGGAGGACGTCGGCGAGGGTGGCGCCTCCGAACTCTTCGGGGCGGGAGCCCGGGTTGAAGTTGGCGATGTCGAAGAAGAGCTTGCGGGCAAGAGAGTAGCCGTTGGTGTGGAGGCCGGAGGAGTTGATGGCGTAGAGGGTGTCGCCGGGCTGAATGCTGGCGCCTGTGAGGAGTTTGGGGCGGTCTACGAGGCCGGTGACGAAGCCTACGACGTCGAGGTCGCCTTCGGCGTAGACGGCGGGCATCTCAGCGGTTTCTCCGCCGACCAGAGCGATACCGGCTTCGGCGCAGGCGAGGCTCATGCCGCGGACGAGGGACTCGATGATGCCCGGGTCGACTTTGTGGACGCCGAGGTAGTCGAGGAAGGTGAGGGGGCGGGCGCCCATGACGGCGATGTCGCCGGCTACGGCGGCGACGAGGTCGCGGCCGAGGCTTTCGTAGGCTTCGGGGGTGTTCACCATGGTGGTGACGAGGGTCTTGGTGCCGCAGCCGTCGGTGCTTTGGACCATGACTGGGTCGGTGAGGCCTTTGAGGGCGTCGGCGAGGGAAAAGAGGGAGCCGAAGGAGCCGAGCTGGGTGAGGACTGCGGGCGTGTGGGTGCGGGCGACGTGTTGCTTCATGCGCCGGACGGCTTCGTTGCCGGCTTCGATGTCTACGCCTGCGGATTTGTAATCGATGGTGGTGCTCACGGGATTAGGGTATCGCGGGGAGCGAGAGACGGGGTGCGTCAGAGCAAGTTCAAGGGATCAAAGGACGGGGCGCGCTGCCAAGAGCTGGACGGCAAGGAGGACAGCAGAATGAGCGAAATTTGCGTCTTATAAGTGCCCTCGCCGGGCTACGAACGCTTGTTCGGCGTCAGTACGCCCTTTCTAACCCTCGAGGAAATGTTATGTTTTACACCGACAAGAAGCTGCAGTACCCCGTCACGGTCGAGAAGCCCAACCCCGTTTTTGCGCGCATGCTCCAGCAGGCCATCGGCGGCGTGGAAGGCGAAATTCGCGTTTGTATGCAGTACTTTTTTCAGGCATGGGGATCGCGCGGCCCAGCCAAATACCGTGACATGCTCCTGAACACGGCAACGGAGGAGATTTCGCACATCGAGATGCTGGCGACAGCCGTCGCCCTGAATCTGGAGAAGGCGCCCGTCAGTCTGCAGGAAGAGATTTCTGCGGATCCTCTGGCAGGAGCGGTTTTGAACGGCATGGACATGCGGCACATTCTGTCCACCGGTCTTTCCGCTTACCCGGGCAATTCGAATGGCGTGCCGTTCGATATGTCACATATTTATGCAAGCGGAAATATCGCGGCGGACATGTACTGCAATGTCGCGGCGGAAACAACCGGGCGCGTGCTGGCCTGCCGTCTTTATGAAGCAACGGACGATCCTGGCATGAAGCACATGCTGGCTTTCAACATTGCGCGTGACACGATGCACCAGCAGCAATGGCTGGCTGTTCTGGAAGAGCTTGGACCGTCGCACCTGCCGGTACCGAACTCGTTCCCGCAGTCGAAGGAGAATCAGGATTACTCGTACAAGTTTTTCATCACGACGACGGATGGGCAGGCTGGAAATCAGGCCAACCAGGCATGGACGTCGGGCACCGCACCGGATGGACATGGCATGTTCGAGCCGTTTATTGCCAAGCCGCTGGAGGGCGCGGGCGAACCCAGCCTGGGCTTTGGACGGTCGGATACGTACGGACAGAAGGAGCAGGCAAACGGAAACGGAGCCGGCATGATGGAGAAGGGGAAGGACCTCGTTTCCCGCGTGCTGCACCCGACGAGCTAAGGATTGGCCTGCTTAGCTGAGCTCGGCGGGCCTATCGCTTTCCAAGCTGTTCAGAGCGGTCCGCGCAGTCCAACTCCATTTGGAATGGCATGGAGTTTGGCTGCGGGGCCGCTTCTGTTTGTGTCGTCCTATCCGACCCATTTGCGGGCGTTGTCGAAGAGGCGTTGCCAGGGGCTGGCGGGGAGGCGACGGGTCCA
>CAXUDN010000177.1:0-5877 GCA_964249715.1 uncultured Acidobacteriaceae bacterium | reverse complement strand
CAGCGATGTATTCAGCAGTTCGGAAAAGTTGCCGGTGCGCATCAACGCTGTGGGAACAGTTTCTGTGGCGGTCTCACCGAAGATAATGCGATTGGCCTGGCCGTCCCCGAAGAAGAACAGTTTGTCCTTCACGATGGGACCGCCGATGGTTGCGCCGAACTGGTTTTCCCGGTACTTGGGAATGGTGAGCGCGTCGAAGTCGCGGGCGTCGAGCACGTCGTTGCGGAAGTACTCCCACAGGTCACCGTGGAAGCTGTTGGCCCCGGACTTGATGCTTGCGTTGACGACCGCACCGGCGGAGTGACCGAACTCGGCGCTGTAATCACTGGTCTGCACGCTGAACTCGGCGAGCGCGTCGGGCGGCGGCTGCACGTTAAAGCTGGAACCGTTCACGAAATCTACGACGTTGACGTTGTTATCAACGCCGTCAAGGATGAAGTTGTTTTCTTCGGCGCGCTGTCCGTTGGCCTCAAAGTCGCCGGTGCCGCCGCCGCGCGATCCGTTGGCCGGGGCTGTCCCACTCGCCAACTGTGCGATGTATACCCAATTACGGCCATTCAGGGGCACGTTGTTGATGGTTTCCGCGCTCATCACCTGGGCAACGGAGCTGTCCTGCGATTGCAGAAGCGGCGGAGCGGCGTTGACTTCAACGGTCTGAGCGGAAGCACCGATGCTCAGCTTAAGAGGAACGGCGATGCGGGACTGGATGTCGACGACGACATTGTCCTGCCGCGTTGGCGTAAAGCCCGGCGCGTTTGCCAGCACCGTATACGTGCCGATCTTGATGGGGGAAAAGGTGTAGACGCCACTGTTGTCGGTGGTTGATTTCAGCTGCAGTCCCGTGGCATTGTCAGTGACCGTTACGACAGCCCCTGGAATAACGGCGCCCGAACTGTCGGAGATCACGCCTGTGATCGATCCCTGGTCGGCCTGGGACCAGCCCCGGGCGCACAGAAGCAGCATTGTTAGCACGACAGATAGCAACCTGTATTGTCTGCGCATCGGCGAAACCTCCAAGTGAAGCCAAGAACCGCTTTGTGAATTGTCAGTGCAAATCGGAAGGTCTTTTTGAATTCGCGGAATGATAGGCAGGCTGGACGGTAAAAAGCAAGCGCTTTCATTTGACCTTTTTGATTTGGTCGGAGCACCCCGTTCCCATTCTGACAACATTTGGGTCAGGACATCGTTGACCTGATCTGTGAAACCTGCATGCCTGGCGGGAAGCGGCTACTATGGTCGCTCAAGCGCATAGACGGCTACGGGCCAGAGCCAACTTCACGACTTCCGAGGTGTTATGGGACGCTTTTCATTCTTGCTTCTAGCGCTGCCGCTGTTCTTCGCGCTCCATGGCCATGGTCAGGCCGCGATACGGGCTGTGCCGGAGCGGCAGCAGTGGTACCTGGATGCCGGCCAGAGCACCTACGCTATTGGGGTCGACGAGCAGGGTATGCTCGAAACGATCTATTGGGGCGCCCCTTTGCCTGCAGATGCCCGTTTGCCGCAAGCGCATAGCGCGCCGGAAAGGGCCTCGTTCGATCCGCCTATCGTAACCACCCCGCTGGAGTATCCAGCCTGGGGCGCGGGGCTGTTTACCGAGCCCGCCTTAAAGGTCGACTCGCCCAACGGCGACCGCACGCTGGTCCTTGTGTATGACAGTGCCAAGGTCACCGGTTCGCTGCTTGAGATCACCTTAAAGGACCGTGTTCAACCTTTGCGGGTTCACCTCTTCTACCAGGTCTACCCAGAGGGTGTTCTGGCGCGCTGGTCGCGCATCGAGAACGCCGGGACAGGCAAGTTTCGGGTGGAGCAAGCGGCTTCCGCACTATGGAATCTGCCTGCAGAGACCGACTACAACCTGAGTTGGCTGACGGGACAGTGGGGTGCTGAGTGGCAATTGCATACGGCTGCGCTGGAACCGGGCTCCCAGGTACTGGAGAGCCGCCGAGGCAGCACAAGCCATCAGGCGAACCCCTGGTTTGCGATCGGGCGGGCGGGGAGCACCACGGAGACTTCGGGGCCCGTGTGGTTCGGTGAGCTAGGGTGGAGTGGAAGCTGGCGCATGAACGTGGAGCGCACCTCACTCAATCACATTCGCGTCACCGCAGGCTATAACCCTTTCGACTTTTCCTGGGCGCTGGCCCCGGGCGAAAGTCTCGACACGCCCAAGTTCTATGCCGGCTATACGTCCTCGGGCAACGGCGAGGCTTCGCGAGTGTTGCACGCTTTTCAACGCGCGGAGATCCTCCCGGGGCATCCTTCCGAGCCACCGCGCCCTGTCATTTACAACTCCTGGGAGGCGACGGAGTTCAACGTCACGGAAGCGGGGCAGATTGCCTTGGCGGAACGGGCCGCCAAGCTGGGCGTGGAACGGTTTGTTGTCGATGATGGCTGGTTCGGGCAGCGCAGGAACGATCATGCCGGGCTGGGCGACTGGTACGTGAACCGGACAAAATTTCCGAACGGTCTCAAACCTTTGATCGACCGTGTGCATGCCTTGGGCATGAGCTTCGGGCTTTGGGTTGAACCGGAGATGGTCAACCCTGATAGCGATCTCTATCGCGCTCATCCGGACTGGGCGATGCATTTTCCTGATCGTGACCGCACCGAGGGGCGCAACCAACTCGTGCTGAATCTTGCCCGGCCCGATGTGAAGGAGTATGTCTTCAGCTTTCTGGACAAGCTGGTGACCGAGAACGAGATCGCCTTTCTGAAGTGGGACTACAACCGCAACTGGAGCGAACCTGGCTGGGAGACCGCGCCTGGCAGCGGTCCCGGTCACGTGGATGCCGAAGCACAGAAAGCGATCTATGTTCGCTATGTGCAGAACCTGTATGACATCCTGAGCCGCCTCCGAGCCAGGCACCCCAAGCTGGAGATTGAGTCCTGCTCGGGAGGCGGCGGGCGCGTCGATCTGGGGATCCTTCGCTATACCGACGAGGTCTGGCCCTCGGACAACACCGACGCGCTCGACCGGCTGTCGATCCAGGACGGTTTCTCACACGCATATGCGCCCCAGGTGATGGCGGCCTGGGTGACGGATGTTCCCAATTTTCTTGATAGACGCGCCATTCCACTTCAGTTTCGATTTCTAACAGCAATGCAGGGCGCACTCGGTATCGGTCAAAACCTAAACAAGATGAGCGACGGGGATCTCGAGCAGGCTACCCGGTTGACCACCTTTTATAAAGGGATACGCTCGACCGTGCAGCAGGGGAAATTGTACCGGCTTCAGTCACCCGAAGGGAGCGAAGCGACGCAGGTTCAATATGTCTCCGCAGATGGAGAGGAATCAGTGGTCTTCAGCTACCTCCACTCGCAGCGGTATGGGATGGTGCAGCCGCGTGTTCGGCTCCAGGGACTCGACCCGAAAGCAGCGTATACGCTCGAACCGCTTGACCCTGGCAAGGTCGCAGGAGAACTGAAAGTTTCTGGCGCGGTCCTGATGGGAGAAGGACTTCAATTCGTTCTCACGGGTGACTACGACAGCACCGCGGTCAAGCTCAGGCGAATTCACTAAGGTCGGTTTGCCAATCTATTGAAGCGGGTGCACTTTGTGCTCAGGCACGCTCGCCTTCGGCCACAACCACTGCCATGGCAAGGGCGTTCGTGTGCGTAAGGCTCAAGGTGAGGCGCGTGATGCCGAGCTTCTGCGCAATCTCCGCGGCGCGTCCGTGCAGCAGGATCTGGGGGGCCTCCCCGCGATTGCGCACGACTTCGAGTTCCCGCCAGGTGACGCCGCGGCTGATCCCTGTTCCCAGAGCTTTCGCAGCAGCTTCTTTCGCAGCAAAGCGCGCGGCGTAGCTCTGCGCGGCGGTCTTCTTGCGAGCCTGGCAGTAGGCGATTTCGCCGGGCGTGTAAATGCGATCGAGAAATGGCTGGCCGTAGCGGTCAAGGCTCGCCTGAATACGGTGAACTTCGGTGATGTCGGTGCCGAGACCCAGGATCAAAGCCGCTCCTCGCTGGTTGCTGAACTGACTGCGCTACACTGGACGCGTCTATGTCTGCTGTTATTGAAGCCAGTCACCTGGGCAAGGTGTATCGCTCGGGCAAGCTGGAAGTACATGCGCTTCGGGATGCAACGTTTACCGTGGAAGCGGGTGAATTCCTGTCGATTGTAGGGCCTTCAGGCTCTGGCAAATCGACCTTGTTCTATATTCTGGGCGGTTTGACCAGCGCGAGTGCGGGATCGTTGCGAGTAGCCGATCAAGACTTCTCCCGGCTTTCCGATGCCGAACTGACCCGCTTCCGGCGAGGTCATATTGGCTTTATCTTTCAACGCTTCAACCTCCTGCCGACGCTTTCCGCGCGCGACAACATTGAACTGGCGCATACCATTGCCGATAACGGCAGGCCCTTTAACCGAAGTTTGCTGGACAAACTGGCGGGGATGCTGGGCATCACGGACCGGCTGGATCATCGGCCCAATGAACTGTCAGGTGGGGAACAACAGCGCATTGCGATTGCGCGCGCGTTGATCACAGAGCCGTCGATTGTGCTTGCCGACGAGCCCACCGGTAATCTCGATACGGAGAACTCCGATGCGGTGCTGAGAATGCTGCGCGAATCCAGCCGGGAACTTGGTCAAACGGTGCTGATGATCACACACAACCCGGAAGCGGCAACCATTGCCGACCGCATTCTCCTCATGCGGGATGGACGCACGGTTGGTGTCGAGGCTGGGCAAGGGCGAATGGCCGTCGGGACTTTCGAGCAGCGGCTGGGAGTTTAGCGACCACTGAAGTCAATGGTGATGGTGGTGAACACGTCAATCGGCTCGCCGTCCAGGAGGTAAGGCCGATACGTCCACCGCCTTGCGGCATTGAGGGCTGCAGCCTGCAACACATGAGGACCTGAAACAACGGCGAGACTTGCGACGCGGCCATCTTTGCCGACGTGTGCGGACATCACGACCGAGCCCTGGATGCCCTGTGCGGCGACCGGATAGACAGGATCCGTCTTTGTCAGGAGCAGTCCCGCCATGACGCCGCTGGAGATGCGCACCGCGCGGGGTCGGGAGTGGGTTGGAGTGTCGCTGCCGTTCAAGTCGGGGACAAAGGAGGGTGGGGCTAACGGCACAGCGTTAGGGTCTGCAGCAGGCTGCATTGACGGCGGCCCTGGTTGCATGGGCTGAGGGTTAGGCGTTCCAGTTTGAGCGCGGGCTGCTGAGGTAACAATCGCAAAGCCGAAGATCAGGGAACGAAGCATGCGACGCTCCGGGGAAATAGTTTTGGCGAGTCTACACCTCGCGATGTGTTTTAGGCAGCGAGGGACTCTGGGTTACTCTTCAACTCGCTTGAGGTGGCGCGGAAGTGCAGCAAAGCCTCGAGGCTCGTGGGCTGGGTGATTCGACTTTCTGCTGTGGCACGATGAACAACCAGAAACCGGAACGGAAGCCAGAATGGAGGCATACAGGATGTATTTCAGGCAATTGCGCTATCGGCTTGTGGTCCTGGCGGTGGCGGTGTCGGTTGTGGGAGCGAACCCTTCCGTGGGTGTGACGCAGACCCCCAAACCTGTTGCTGCCGCGTTAACCAAACCTGGCGACCAGTTGGACCTGAATTCGGCCACGCCGGCAGAGTTGAAGGCCCTGCCGGGCATTGGAGATGCATATGCCAAGCGGATCATCGACGGACGACCGTATATCTCGAAAAATCAGCTCGTGAGCAAAGGGATTGTGCCACAAGCGGCCTACGACAAGATCAAGGACAGCGTGGTGGCCCACAGGCAGCCGAAGCAGTAAAGTCTACCGCTGTGGAAAACCGGGTTTGGATGGGGCTTGTAAGGTAACGTGACTTTCGTTACTATCGGAATCGCAGCAAACAAGAGCTAGCCTCGCCGGTTGTGGACTCCCGTTCGCGCCGGCGGGGCTGATTTTTT
>CAXUDN010000176.1:0-5933 GCA_964249715.1 uncultured Acidobacteriaceae bacterium | reverse complement strand
CGTCACCAGCCAGGTGACGGAACAGTACCGCCACGATCAAAAGGAGCAGTAAATGCCGGATAACGCATGGGGCCGTAAAGAGACACTGGTGTTCCCGCCGCACGTTCCGATCTATTCGTATTCCGCGCTTGGTCTCGCTTTGCTTCTCACGTTGTTGTTCGGCTGGGAGCACCTGCGATTCGGCACGACGCCGCTCGAAAAAGCCTACAGCGGGGCCTATCTGCGCAGCTCCGCAGGAGCACTTTTCAAGGCGCACGGGAACTATCAGCTCGTCTATCTTGGAGGCCCGAAGGTGCAGCCGCGACGAGCGTTGCCGGTCGATTTCGAAGACGGAGAAACAGTATTTCCGGACGGCCACCGCCTGCCGGTCCAGCTCTCCGCTCTCCCACTGTCTCAGGGATACCGGGGCTTCTACACCGGTAAGCCAGAGACGTTTACCGACGTGGCAATGAGCCGCTGGCTTCGCGGCGCGATCTTCGAGGGGGACACTTTCATAGGCTCTTATGCGGTGAGTTTGGGATGGGCAGCACTCTCGCTCGTGGCCCTGCTCGCCCTGAGCATTCCAGCGGATATGAAGCGGTTCCGCCAGATGAAATACGGTCGCCTCTTACGCGGACCCGTCCTCATGAAGCCCGAGGAGTTCGTGCGCAAGCAGAAGGGCGACGGCATCGGATTCAACTCGGTTGACATGGAGGAAAAGATTCGGATTCCGGCCCGGAAAGAAGCGCAGCACTTCCTCATGATGGGCGATACCGGCGTGGGTAAAACTCAGCTGATTACCCAGCTCCTCATGCAGGTAGCGGAGCGCGGAGACTCTGCGGTGGTCTACGATCCCGCGACCGAATACGTCCAGAAATTCTTCGACGCGGAGCGCGGCGACATCATTCTGAACCCGTTGGACGCTCGCTGCCCTTACTGGGGTCCAGCCCAGGAGATTGAGTCCAACGCCGAGGCGGACGCCGTTGCTTCCTCTCTGTATCAGCCGACGGGCGAGGGTAAAGACGAGTTCTTTCATCAGACGCCAGCGCAGATTTTCGCCCACCTTCTGAAGTACGGACCAACCCCTCATCAGCTCGCAGACTGGCTCGCCAGCGATGACGAACTGCTCGCAAAGGTGGAAGGCACGGAGATGGCGTTCTACATCGACCGGAACGCCGGGCCACAGCGGGCTGGTGTACTTTCCTCACTCGGAATTGTGGCGAAATCCTTCCGGCTTTTGCCCACAAAGAAGGAGGCGAACGGGGAGTGGAATGCCCGCTCCTGGTCGAAAACCCGCAAGGGTTGGGTGTTCATTACGTCACGTCCGACCGAGCGCAACACACTCCGTCCGCTGCACTCCCTTTGGATTGACTTGCTGGTGATGCGGCTGATGAATGAACCCGCCCCGAACCAAAGGAAAGTCTGGTTTGTGATCGACGAGCTGGCAAGCCTGCAGCGACTCCCGCAGCTCCATACCGCCCTCACTGAGGCCCGCAAATCGAAGAACCCGATGGTGCTTGGCTTCCAGGGAAGGGCACAGCTCCAGGCCATCTACGGCGACAAGCTGGCCGAGGTAATGGTGTCCCAACCGGCCACCAAACTCTTCATGAAGACGGCGGAACCCAATGCAGCGCAGTGGATCTCCAAAGCCATCGGCTACGTCGAGATCGAGCGCGTCAAGGAGACGAAACACGACGGGGCAAAGCAGGGCCGGAACTACTCCCTTGACCGGCAGATCGAGCCGCTCGTCATGGAGTCCCAGATTGCCGGACTGGACGATCTACACGCCTACCTGAAGCACGGAAACAACGTCGCGCAGTTCAACTTCAACTACATCAGCCTGCCGAAAGTGAGCCCCGGTTTTGTCAGTCGCACCGGCGCGGAAGGGGAGCTGAGTTTCGACCCCGACACGCTGAAACCGCGCCCTCCAAAGCCCGGAGCCGCCTCCAAACAGGCAGGTGCGGCGGCGGCACCAGCGACCCCATCTGCTGGGTCCGAAGCGCCTCCTGAGAAAGCTGAGATCGTGGAGACGGAAGTCGCCGAGACGGTCCAACCGGCCTCAGGCGGGGAGGTTGGCACAGAGGCTACCGAGCACCGCAAAAGCCGGAAGTCTCGCAAGAAGTCGCAGAAGCAGGAGGCCCAGCCGGAGCCGGAAACGGAAGCAGAAATCCTTCAGGAAGAGTGTCTTTCGAGGGAGCTGGACCGTCCGAAAGCCGGACCGGAAAAGCCGTCAAATCAGCACCAATTCATACAAATGTAGAGGGACGACCCCGCTCAAATGCTCACAATTTCATCTGCGCTCAACGCCGGACAAGCCGCCACGTACCACAAGCTCGACTACGCTTCCTCGACCCAGAGCTACTACCAGCAGGGCGAGGAAGTGAGGGGCGAATGGAGAGGTGAGCTGGCAGCTTCGCTTGGACTTTCGGGCGAGGTCAGCTCGCTCGCCTTCAACCGGCTTGCAGAAGGGCAGCACCCGGAAACCGGTGAGCAGTTGGTAAGACACAGGGAGGCCCAGGAGTACAAAAATCCAGACGGTTCGACTACGAAAGCGGTCGAGCACCGGGCCGGATGGGATGCCCAGTTCGCCCCTTCCAAGTCGGTTTCCCTGACCGCCTTGGTGGGCGGGGATGAGCGAGTTCGAGAGGCTCACCGCGAGGCCGTTGGCGTTGCGCTTGCCGAGCTGGAGCGGTTCACCCAGGCGCGGATCGGCGGCAACAATCCCGCCGAGACGACCGGGAAGTTCGTCGCCGCTACCTTCGAACATGACACAGCCCGACCGGTAGACGGGTACGCCGCCCCACAGCTCCACACCCACGCCGTCATCTTCAACGTGACCGAGCGTGCGGACGGATCGACGCGAGCTTTGCAGGAGAAGGCTTTCTTTGAAAGCCAGAACTATGTGACGGCCGTCTACCAAGCCGAACTCTTCCAAAGGCTCAAGAACCTTGGCTACGAAATGGAAGCAGGGAAGAGCGGCGCACCGGAGATCAAGGGCTACTCTGCCGAGTACCTGGAGGCGTCCAGCCCCCGGTCCGCCCAGATCAGAGAGCACATGGAAAAGGCCGGCTTCACCGGGCCGGGAGCCGCCCAGATTGCCGCTCATGCCACCCGTGAAGCCAAGCAGGAGTTGACCTCTGCCCAGGTACTCGCCGCGCACCGCGATCTTGCCGCCACGTTCGGCAACCAGCACGAAACTGTCATCAGCGCGGCCCGGAGCCGCACCAGGGAGAATGCCGTCACCCCGGAGCAGTCCAACCAGGCGAGGGAGGCCGTCACATACGCGAAAGCCCACGCCTTTGAGCGCGAGGCCGTTGCCGACGAGCGGGTCATTCTGCGGGATGCGCTTCGCCGGGGAATGGGCGATGTAACCGCCGCCGAGGTTCGAGCAGAGTTCCAGACCAGGCAGACAGCCGGTGAGTTCCGCTCTGTCGAGGCACCCAAGTACGCGTCCGCTGGCCGCTTCACCACACCCGAAACCATCGCTCAGGAACGGGCGAACATCAACCACGTACTTCAGGGAAAGAACACTGTTTCTTCCATCACAACCGCAGCGATGGCCGAGGAGCAGGCGAACGCTCGCGGCTTTCTAAACGACTCCCAACGGCGCGTCGTAGAGGACATTCTGACGACGCGGGACCGGGTTCATGGCTTGCAGGGTTTGGCTGGAACAGGGAAGACGACCACCCTCGAAACCATCCGCGAAGGCGCGGAAAAGAGCGGGTACAAGGTAGAAGGTTTCGCGCCCACGTCGAAGGCCAGCGGCCAGCTCCGCGACGCGGGAATCGAGGCCAACACGCTGCAAAGTTTCCTTCAGCGTAAAACGGCAACGGACCCGGACGCGCGGCATCTTTACCTACTGGACGAGTCGAGTCTGGCCAGTTCGAAACAGATGCGGCAGTTCCTCGACAAGGTAGGACCGAACGATCACATCGTCGTCATTGGAGACATACGCCAGCACCAGGGCGTAGAGGCAGGCCGCCCTTTCCAGCAGATGCAGGACGCTGGAATGCGAACCTCGCAGCTTGACCAGATCGTGCGGCAGAAGGACCCCGAGCTGTTGCGGGCGGTCGAACATCTCGCACGGAATGAGACCGAACGCGGCGTCGCATTGCTTCGCGAGCAAGGCCGGGTCACAGAGATTCCAAACGGACCGGAACGCATCCAGGCCATAGCCCGCGACTACGCTAGCAAGCCGGAAAGCACCATCATCGTCTCCCCGGATAACAAAAGCCGTCAGCTGTTGAATGAGGCGGTGCGCGTGGAACTGAAGGAGAAAGGCGTCCTTTCCGGCAACGCCGAGACGTTCCGCACTCTCACGAACCGTAATGACATGACCGGCGCGGAGCGCACCTGGGCCGCTCGCTACGAAGTCGGAAACATTCTCCAGTACACCACCGGCAGCAAGGCCGAGGGCATCGCCAAAGACAGCTTCGCTACTGTCCGCAGCATTGATACCGCTGCGAATCGGCTCACGGTGGAGCTGGAGAACGGGAAGACCGTTAGCTACGATCCGAAGCGTCTGCGAGGCGTCAACGCCTACCGGGAAAGCATCCGCGAGTTTGCCGCAGGCGATCGGATTCAGTTCACAACCAACGCCAGGAAGCTCGATATTCGGAACCGCGACCTTGCAACAGTCGTCTCCGCTGCGCCGGGCCAGATAACCGTCCGGATGGACGGCAAAGGCGAGCGCATCGTCACCTTCGATCCTGCCAAGCTGCGGCAGTTCGACCACGGCTACGCCGTAACGTCGCACAGCTCGCAGGGATTGACCCAGGACCGCGTTCTGGCAAACTTCGACACCGGAACAGCCCGCTCGCTGGTGAATACCAGGCTCGCTTATGTGGCTGTATCACGTGCTTCCCAGGACGCTCGCATTTATACAAACGATGCCGACTCTCTGGGCCAGCGGCTTTCTGTCGATGTTTCGAAGACCGCCGCCATCGAAATTTCACGTGCCGAGATAAAGAGTGAGTTGCGCCAGGCCGTGGAAGGACTTCGAGCGGGGAAAACGGACGTATCTATAGATAAGCTCAAAAGCCAAGGGAAGGTCCACCAGCACGCCCAGCCCTCGGAACGGATCTCCGCAGTCGCAAAAGAGTATGCCGCTACGCGAGACAGAACCGTTGTCCTCTCAGAAAAGCAATCGGATCGAGCGGCCATCACTGCCCAGGTTCGAGCCGAGCTGCAGCAGGCGGGCCGACTCGCGCCGAACAAGGAAGTTCGGACTGTATTACAGGAGCAGCATTTCAGGCAGGAAGGCAGAGCGGCGGATTACAAGCCCGGCGACGTGATCCAGTACGGCAAGGGAAGTCCAAAGCACGGTCTGCTCCCGAAGACTGAGGCTACCGTTGAAGCGGTAGATTCCCGCCGCAACCTCATCGTCGTCAGGACCGGCCAGGATGATCTTGTTACCTACAGCCCATCCCGCTTGAAGACCGCGACCAACGATTCCAAGGTCTACCGCCCGGAGCAGCAGCCCATCTCTCAAGGCGAGCGAATCCGCATCACTCGGAATGACAAAGAGTTGAACGTCCGGGCAGGAGATTTTGCAACCGTCACCCGGATCGACGACAGGGGCAGCCTGAAAGTTCGGCTGGACAGCGGCAAGGAGATCGAACTAATGCCCAGGCAGGCTCGGCACATCGAACACGGCTACGCCGTCGAAAGCGGCCGCCGCGTTTCAGCAGAACGGTTCATCGTGACCGGGGATACTCCAGAAGCCAGGAACCTGAAGAGCATTCCTGCGAACGCCCGGGACGTGTCCATTCACACGACAGCCCCGGCAGTTCAGCAACAGAAGGCACCCGAACGGGAGAAGACGCCCCAGCAGGAACAGGGTCAAAAGCCCCCGCAACGAGAGATTCAGCGTGGCTACGGTATCGGTCTCAGCCTATAAGCGTATTGCTGTAATTACATACATACACCCGTCGCCGCAGCGGTGCGAAATGTGG
>CAXUDN010000175.1:4273-5964 GCA_964249715.1 uncultured Acidobacteriaceae bacterium | reverse complement strand
CCCCCTATGCCCACCGGTCTCCAACGCCGCCAACACACCGGAGACCTCCACGCCATAAACTTCGACTGCTTCCGAAAACGCCCTAACCTCGCCACCCCCGAAGCCCGATCCACCCTCCTCGCAATCCTCGAACAAACCCGTCAAAAGTACGCCTTCGACGTCCTCGCCTACGCCATCATGCCCAACCACGTCCACCTTCTCCTCTCCGAACCCGCCGCAACGCCCCTGGCCACCGCCATCCAAGTCCTGAAACAACGCTTCTCCCGCACCCGCATAGAAAGCCCTGTCTGGGAAAAGCGTTATTTCGACTTCAACGTTTACTCCGGCTCTAAGCTCGAGGAGAAACTCAACTACATCCACATGAACCCCGTCACCGCCAATCTCGCCATGACGCCCGCCGACTACATCTGGAGCAGCTACCGCGCCCACGCCCACAACGAACCCGGCCCAGTAGAAATCACAATCCCTTGACGAAACGAACGCCACCTACTGCCGGCTGACCCAGCCTTCCGCCGTACCTAACCCCCAAGTCCAGGGTGGCCCATCCTTTCGCTTCGCGAAAGGGTGGGGTCCGCCCCCGCCCAAGGCTGCGGTCCACCTCGAAGACCTCCCCGGAACCCCCGCCCACATTGCCGCCCGAGGTACCCGCCCAACTCTCCCCTACCCAATCCCCCCGCACCCGCCTATCCTTACGTACACGTGCCCGCTCTACGTGCACCCCGGGAGACCCCACAAATGAACGCCAAAAAAATCACACCGGTGCTCCCGGCCATCCTCTTCCCCTTCCTCGCCCTGAGCACCCACGCGCAAACGCCAGTGCCGGACATGACCGGCGTCGCCCATCCCGATCAAACATCGATCAACGGCACTCCCTCTGATTCGCCGGACCACTACATCAAACCCTCGAAGGCGGCCCCACAAACCACCACCCCTGCCTACCAGGACGCCTATCCCGCCACGGCTCCCACACCCCAGCCGGCCCTGATCGAGCGCTCCGCCCCGCCCACCGCGGAAATCCTCCCCCCACCTCCCGAAGACACGCCGGCACCCCCGGTACAGACGGCCCGGGTAGCCCCCTCACCCGGGATGGACCCCGCCGACGGCGAAATCGTCCTCGAAGTCCCCACCCGTCCCCACGAACTCAACCACGGCACCCTCCTCCACGCCCGCCTCCGCGAAGCGATCAACACCAAGACCACTCCGGAAGACAGCGTCTTCACCGCCGAGCTCACTGCCGACGTAGGCCATCACGGTGAGGTCATGCTCCCTGCCGGCTCCCTCATCCGCGGCCACATCACCTCGGTGCACGGCGGCAAACGTATCACCGGCGGAGCCGCCCTCCATCTGCGCCCCGAAACCGTCTCCCTCCCCGACGGCACCCTCTACCGCCTCGACGCCCAGGTCACCGACCTCACCAGCACCCAGGACCTCCGCGTCAACGACGAAGGCACGGTCGTCCTCCGCTCCAACCCCAAAGCCGCCGCCGCGGTCATCGGCGGCGTCGCCGCCACCGCCGCCGTCACCGGAGCCGTCATCGGGGGCGGCGTCGGCGCAGGTGTCGGCGCGATCGTCGGTGCAGGCGTAGCCACAGCCGTCTACCTCAAGCGCGAAGTCCAGGAAGACCTCCCCGCAGGCACCGACCTCATCTTCGCCCTCGACCAACCTCTCGTCGTCACCCCCCGCTAACGCCA
>CAXUDN010000175.1:0-4173 GCA_964249715.1 uncultured Acidobacteriaceae bacterium | reverse complement strand
ACCTCGGGTGGCCCATCCTTTCGCAAGCGAAAGGGTGGGGTTGCATCGCCGATCGCCCCACCTGCATTGACACTCCAGCCGTTCTTCTACAGCTTCAGCTCACCGAAGCAATCTGCGACGCCACCCCGTGCTACCGCATCACCTGCGACAACAACCGCCGCCAATTCTTCTGATTCCGCCGAAAACTCTTCTTCAAATCATCCAGCGTCCGCCGAAAATCATCGTGATCGCTCATCCCCCGCCACGCCGGATTGATAGCAAACCAGGGATAGTTCTCATTCCCAAGATAAATCGCCCGCCGCAGCCAATGCAGCGCCTCACTCGGATCCCCTTCCACAGCAAAATACGTAGCCAACCGGTACGCCATCTCGCTATCCGCCTCCGCCGCTGCCAGAACCTCTTCATTAATAAATTCCGCCGCCCTTTTCCGGTCCCCCAACTGCACGTAACACATCGCAATCGTGGGAAACACGATCCGCACCGAAGGGTCATCATGCACCACTCCCTCCAGCGTGTCGATAGCCCGCGACAACTGCCCCAGCCGCATCTGCTGGTATCCACTCGAAATCCGTAGAAGCGGCTGCCGTGGCTCCAGCGTCAACCCCTTTTCAATCTCATCCCCCGCGATCTCCAATTGATTCTGGTACTGGTACACCCGCGCCCGGTGGTTATAGATCAGCGCCGCATTCGCCGGGTTCAACCGCAACGACTGGTTGAACTGATCCACCGCCTCTTCATACAGCCCATCCAGCCGCAACGTCAGCCCCGCCACCAGGTGCACATTCCAGTCATTCCCCGCATCCTGCAGCAGATGCTCAATCCCATGCCGCGCACTCTCCTTCTCCCCCCGCGACAACAGCATATACACCCGGTAAAGACTCGCCTCCGCCGACGTCGAATCCCTCTCCAACGCCTTGTCAAACGCCCGCCTTGCCTCCAGCACATGCATCTGCCCACCCAGCCCATGCCGCGTGTACTGCAAATGCGTAATCCCCAACCCCGACCAACCCGGCGCAAACCCCGGATCCCGCTCCGTCACCCGCTCAAACATCCGCCGCGCCCGCTCCAGATCCTCCCGGCTCCCCGTCCGGTTCATAAATGACGACAACATCGCCCTCGCCTGCAAATACTCCTCACTCGCCGCACTGCCCAGCGCCTGCTCCCGCGTCCCTTCATTTAAATTCCCCTTCAAATCTCCCGCTCCCCGCAACTCCGCAAACACCTCATCGCAAATCTCCTTCTGCACACGAATCAGATCGAAACTCGCCACACTGATCGACCCACCCGTCCGTACACTCTCCCCCTTCACATCCAGCAGCTGCCAGTTCAGATCAAACCCACTCTCCAGCCGCAAAAAACTTCCCGCCAGCACAAAATCAACAAGCAGCTTCCGCCCCAAACTCAACGGGTCCATCTGCCGCGAGTTCACATGCATCAGCGAACTCGACGGCCGCACCACCAGCGACGGCACCCGCGCCAACCGCGCCCCCAGCGCATCCGCCAATGCCGCCCCATAAAACGGCGTCGGGTACGCCTCCCCCAGGTTGGCAAACGGCAGCACCACAATCGTCGTCCGCCGGTCCCCCGTCTCGTTCGGGCTCGAATCCCGAAACCGCTCCGCCAGCATCGACAAGATCCCCGTCGACCGCCGCTCCTCCTCCGGCGTCGTCTGCAGATCCAGCCGCTGCTGCGCCGCCATCGACGTCGCATTCGACCCCGGCATCACCTCCGCATCCAGCCGCAACGCCCCCATCACCGTCTTCAACGCCTCGCGCACATCCGCCGCCGACGCAAAACGCTCCGTCGGCTGCTTCTCCAGGCAGCGGATAATCACACTTTCCAACTCGCCCGGAATCTCCGGCACAATCTCCCGCAAATTCGGCGGCGACGCAAACTGGATCGCCCGAATACTCTGCAAATCCTGCGCATCCGGCTTGTGGAACGGGTGCCGTCCACTCACAAGCTCATACAGCAGCACACCCAGCGCAAAGATGTCGCTCCGCACACTGCTCTGCCCCGTCACAAACTGCTCCGGCGCCATATACGCAATCGTCCCGCCCCGCGCCGTATACGTCGCATCCGCAAAATCCTGCACAATCGGCGAACTCGGCTCCGACGGCTCCGTCGGATCGAAATCCACCTGCTCCCGCTTCAACTGCCGCGCCAGCCCAAAATCCAGAATCTTCACCAACCCGCCATCGGTGAGCATCACATTCGCCGGCTTCAAATCCCGGTGAAAAATCCCCAGGTTATGCGCCGCCTGCAAACCGTCGGACATCTGAATCCCGCTCGAGATCACCAGCTGCACACTCGCTGGCCCCTCCGCAATCACCTTGTCCAGACTCTTGCCCGGAATGTACTGCATGACGATATACGCCTCGTCGTCCTCTTCCCCGACCTCATAAATCGCGCAAACATTCGGGTGATCGATCGCCGACGCCAGCCGCGCCTCCCGCAGCTGCGTCGCCCGGATCTGCTCCGGCGTCTGTACCCCCCGCTTCAGCAGCTTCAACACCACAGGCCGCTGCAGCAGCGTATCGTTGGCCAGGTAGACCACGCCGCTGCCGCCCGACCCAATTTTGCGCAGGAACTCGTAGTGGCGAATCACACGCCGCTTCATGTCGTCATTATCTCAGCCCCGGTGCACCTTCTTTTGTGGATGGCGCCGGAAGTGTCAGCTACCGGGAGAGAACCCAACGTCTCCTCACCGCGTCTACAACTTTGGTGGGAATTCCCGGATTTGCCTGCCCACGGAAGCAGCCCATTCCATCTCACCTCGCATCACAACGTTTCATCCGTGCTTATTCAAGGTTTGGCCGATCCATGGCCCTCAGACACATCTCCCCGGGACGGCATGCAAGCAACAATCCTGCTGATTGACGACAACGCGGTGCAGGCCGCGACACGACAGGCAATTCTTAAGCGGGCCGGCTTCTTCGTCATCGCTGTGCTCAGCCCCGAGCGGGCGCTGGAGCAATACAGAAACAATGAATATCCCAGCCACATCAATCTCATCATCACGGACCACATCATGCCCGGCATGACCGGTGCTGAGTTCGTCAAAGAGGTCCGCAGCTTCGATCCCAAGGTTCCCGTCCTCGTCATCAGCGGCCTCCTCGAAGCCGAAGACGAGTACCGCGAGCTCAACGCCCATTTCCGTCTAAAGCCCCTTCTCCCGGACGATCTCCTCGCCAGCGTCCATCGCCTCATCCAGGACAGTGCTCAGGACGAAAACAAGCACGATCCGGCAGCCTGACCTGGCCCGATCCTGTACGCACCCGTATCGTCTATCGACCTTTCCGGCCCCACCAGCACTCGGCGACTCCAGCGCCCCACGGTCTATGCACCGGATAAGACGAATACCGCGCCCTTCAGCCCGGTCCCGGCTTTCATCTGCGAAAATAGAGCCTAAGGACTGGCCCTCGCCCATGCTCCACCCCATGCCCTCCTTCGGGAGCTTCGCCCTCCTCCTCGCGCTCGCTCTGAGCGTCTACACCCTGTTCGCCGGCGGCCTTTCGTTATACGCCATCACCAACGGCCGCCAGCTCGCCGTAGCCCCTGAAAACCTCCGCGAAACCTCCCGCCGCGCCGGCATCGCCAGCTTCGTCGCCCTGTCCTGCGCCGCCTTCGCCCTCATCTGGGCCGCCTACACCAACGACTTTTCCGTCGACTACATCCTTCACCACACCAACCGCGCCCTGAACCCCGTCTACAAGTTCTCCGCGCTCTGGTCCGGTCAGGAAGGCTCGCTTCTCCTCTGGGCCTGGCTCCTCGCCGCCTACGGCCTGGTTCTCCGCCTCCGCCACAAAGTCGACATCACGCTCTCCGCCTACGCCTCAACCATCCTCGCCGGCATCCAGACCTTCTTCTGCACCCTCATCGTCTTCGCCGCTCCCCCGTTCGCCATCGTTCCCGGCGGCATCGGCCCGGCCGACGGCTTCGGCCTCAACCCTCTCCTCCAATACCCGGAGATGGTCATCCATCCGCCGATGCTCTACCTCGGCTACGTCGGCTTCTCCGTCCCCTTCGCCTTTGCTCTCGGCGCTTTGATGATGCGCTACCCCGGCGAAAAATGGATCCACATCACCCGCCGCTGGACCATGGTCACCTGGCTCTTTCTCACCTGCGGCATCTGCCTCGGCATGCATTGGGCCTACGCCGTCCTCGGCTGGG
>CAXUDN010000174.1:0-6065 GCA_964249715.1 uncultured Acidobacteriaceae bacterium | reverse complement strand
CAAATGCCCTTGCCGGTGCGGCGTTCTTCGCTTCTGCTTTGTTTTTTCGCTCCTGGCATGCGTCCTTTACACTGATCGAGCGTGACAGAAAGGCCTGTTCTGATGGCACATCTATCTCAAGCAGTGCTGTATTTTGCGGTTCTCTTCGTCGGCATAATCGCTGGCCTCCTCTTCGGTACCGCTATTGAGCAACAGCAACTCAACGTCTTGGACGCGAAAGGCTGGGTTACGGCACGCCACAGTATCGACGCAGTCTTCAGCAGGCTCCTGCCTTGGGTGTGGAACATCACACTCCTTTTGCTGTTTGCGTCGGCATATCTGACACAAGGTGTCAATCGTGCCTTGTTCGTGGTTTCCGGCCTTCTTCTGCTGATAGGCATCGTCGTCACATTGGTTTTCGATGTGCCGATCAACAAGCAGATCGCCGAATGGACACCTTCTACCGTGCCGCACAATTGGACCAGCCTGCGAGATCGCTGGGTCCGGTTCCATTGGCTGCGCACTCTAGCGGGCTTTGCGGCCTTCGTCTGCGCGTTGATTCCATTGGTGCACCAGTAACGATAAGTCGGCTTATCACAGTGATCTATTGCTGATGAGAAGCGCGTTTATCGTTATTTACTAATCTTTGGCGGAACCGGTTCTCCCGGGCGCACGTAGCGTCAATAGCACGAGGGATCATGCGATGAATGCGGACACGGCGCAGCGGTACGGGCGATGGATCGGGGCGTTGTATGTCGTCACAATCATCTCCGCCGGATGGGGCGAGGCCCATGTGCCGAACGTCCTGCTTCTGGCCGACGATGTTGCCGGCACCGCGAGCAAGGTCGCTAGTTCGGTCGGACTCTTTCGCGCAAGCTTCATCACATACCTTCTGGAGGCCACATGCGACATCATGCTCAACGTGCTGTTCTACGCGCTGCTCCGGCCTGTCAGCCGCTACCTTGCGCTGCTCGGTTTGTGTTTCGGTCTGATGGCGACCTCGATCTACGTCGCAGGAGAGATGCTCTACTTCGCCGCCGCTCTACCCGCGATTGATACCCATGTAGCCCGGGCAATGACCCCTGAAGCAAATGCTTCGCTCACCTATCTCTGTCTGACAATCTACAGCTATGTAAACGGCATCTTCGCGACGTTCTATGGAACAGCGGCCCTGGTTCGCGGGTACCTCATGCTGCGATCCGGCTTTCTGCCAAAAACGCTTGGAGCTCTCTTCATGCTGGGAGGCGCAAGCTTCATTGCGGACAATCTGATCGTGGTCGCAGCGCCGCGGTACGACCTGCCCTACATCCTCGTTCCCATGTTTATTGCCATGATCTCCTGGACTCTTTGGCTATGGATCAAGGGCATCGACTCGACCAGATGGCATGCCTGAAGTGGGTCGCCTCCAGTTTAGTAATGAGAAGTCGCAATAGCGGATGTCTGCCGTCCGGAGCCGCGCTAGATGCCGCCCAACCCGCTCAAATGGCCTGAGACGCGTTTAGCAGGACTTTGCAGGTCGTGATGGCACAGTGCCTTGACGCGAAGGCCAGCACAGCATGGCTGTCTGAGCGATCGATCTCAATTTCTGCAGGTCTGCGCCGTCCCGTGCCAACGTCGACATCCCTTGTATGACCGCCATCATGTGAGCTGCCAACGCATCTGCATCTACCGCTGGCTTGAGCTTGCGAAGCATTCGATCGCCAAGAATCTTATCCCTTAGGCGCGTTTCGATCGTGATCCTGATATCCGCCAGCGCCTTCTGTACCTCTGCGGCGGCTGCCGAACAACTGATCGCGGAACTCGCCAGCAAACACCCGGCCGGCGTATGTTCCCCGGTGAACCCCTCCGCCGATGCCTGCAACAAGCCGGCTACCGCCTCGCGTGCCGTTGTAGCCTGCTGGATGATCGATTCCGAGGTGACGGGACCGGAAAGGTAGTGGCGGACAGCTTCCAGGAAGAGCTGCTTCTTGTCTCCAAAGGCCGTGTAGAGGCTGGGCGGAGTAATTCCCATGGCCTGCACCAGGTCATTCACAGACGTGGCCTCATAGCCATGCTGCCAGAAGAGGAGCATCGCCTGGTGCAGCGCCGCTTCGCGATCAAAGCCGAGAGGGCGTCCCGGCCTGCGGCTCGACGTTGCGGCTACCTTTTCCATAGCTATTACTATGAAACATCTTGACATGCTTCTGCAAGTGCAGTCTACTTGATTTCGTAGCGAACACTAAGGAACCTTCAATGCCACTCACGAACTATCGCACCCTCGGCCGCTCCGGCCTCGTCGTCAGCCCTCTCGCCCTTGGAACCATGACGTTTGGCACCGCACGCTGGGGTATGGACCAGGCCGGTGCCGCGTCTGTCTTCAACGCCTACGTGGATGCCGGCGGCAACTTCGTCGATACTGCGGACGTTTACTCTGCGGGCCGCAGCGAGGAAATGCTGGGCAGCTTTATTGCCGAGCGCAAGCTCCGCGACCAGATCGTAGTGGCCACCAAGGCGGGATTCGCCGCAGGTCAGGGGGTATGGGCGGGGGGCAACGGCGCAAAGCACCTGCACTCTGCTCTTGAAGGTTCGCTGAAGCGACTCCAAACCGACTATGTGGACCTGTTCTGGATTCATGTGTGGGATTCCGTAACGCCTGCGGAAGAGCTG
This sequence comes from uncultured Acidobacteriaceae bacterium, assembly GCA_964249715.1. Lineage (GTDB taxonomy): Bacteria > Acidobacteriota > Terriglobia > Terriglobales > Acidobacteriaceae > Granulicella. Next base: position 3,440 of record CAXUDN010000174.1, on the reverse strand, counting down.
CTTGAGACCATGACGGCTCTGGTTCGTGCCGGTAAGGTTCGGTACTGGGGCATGAGCAACGCCCCGGCCTGGTACGTCGCCAAACTCGCAACACTGGCTGCAGTGCGCGGCGTTGCCGGTCCGATTGCATTGCAATACTTTTACTCGCTGGTCAATCGCGACATCGAGGATGAGCACGTGCCCTTGGCGAAGGAGTTCGGTCTAGGCATCGTTCCCTGGAGTCCGCTCGCGTACGGTTTGCTGACTGGCAAGTACGACCGCGCCACTGTGGAAGCTGCCCCCTCCCGGGCTGGCGGCTTGCCGCGTGACGCCGCCAGTTTAAAAGAGAAGCGTCCCGAAGGCGATAAACGGCTCGACGGCGCGAATCCTTTCGGCGATTCACTCTTCACCCCGCGCAATTGGAAGATCGTGGACGAACTGAAGCGGGTTGCTGCAGAGGCCGGGGAAAGCCCGGCTCGCATTGCACTCGCCTGGATATGCGGGCGGCCCGGCATCGCGTCGACACTGATGGGGGTGAGCCGGGCCGAACAGGTTACCGACAATGCTGCAGCCCTGGAACTCGTGCTTTCGCCCGAACATTGTGCCGCGCTCGACAAAGTCAGCACCTCGGCAGATTCGCGCATGCTTTATAGCCTCTTTACCCCCGCATTGCGCAAGCATGTCGTTTTCGGCGGAAGTCCGGTTGAATCGTTTTGAGTTCCGGCAGGTCCCGCTATGTCGCCATAGTGGAAGGTTTGCCGATCAGAACGGCTTCAGGCCAAACCTGGCCCGCTGGCTGGCGCAGCAGCGTTTAGCGGTACTTATCCGTCCAGTGAGCCTGCAAAGCCGACTTTCTACCGGCTGGGCAGTCGATGCAAGAGGTAGTCCGTCACCGGCAACGCTGCGGGCGGGTCAACATTGGCAAGCCATACCATCGTGTAGCCCGCCTGCGGGCAGATCTCAAGTATTGCGGCCTGGCCCGGCGATCCGCCCGAGTGCCCAAAGCAAACACCACTCGATTCTTGATCGATGCCGAAACCCAAACCGTAACGTTCGCCCCCTCCCTGTGTGCCGCTCGGCGTTAACAGTAGTCGTGTGTCCTTGGCACTAAGAAGCTTGTTATGTTGCAACGCTTCAGAAAAGTGGAGGAGATCCTCAGCAGTCGTGTATCCGCCACCGGCGGAGGCGCCGCGATAGGGCAGGAATGCATCGTCAGGATGTAATGCACCACCTGTCCGCGTGTAGCCGATAGCGCGCCTCGGAACTGCGACGTCCTCTGGTTCAGAGCCGGTGGAGGTCATTCCTGCTGGCGCATACACGTGGTCTTGCACGTATTGGTAGTAACTCTGCCCGCTCACACCATCGATTATCGCGCCGAGAATCAAAAAGCCGTAGTTGCTGTACTCGAAGCGGCTGCCAGGCTCGAAGCGCAAGGGTCGCGGCCCAAACAGCGCGACGAAGTCCTCATGCGTGCGCAACGTCTTCCGATGCGCATCGAACTCAGGCCCAAAAAAGTCTCCAGTTCCGCCGGTGTGAGTGAGCAGCTGCCGAACCGTAACCCGGGCTGCGGCATCCTTGTTCGGGTAGTCCGGCAGGTAGTGCCCGATCGTTGTATCCAGCTGCAATTTGCCCGCTGCGACAAGCTGCAGCGTCGCCACGGCGGTAAACATCTTGTTCATCGACCCGATACGAAAGCGCGTGTCGATGGTGTTGGCGACATGTCGAGAGCGGTCTGCTTCCCCGAGCGCTTCGGAGTACACGATACGGCCGTTGTGTTGGATGACCATCACACCTGCGAACTGATCACTATCGGCTAACGCATGCAGGCGGGTACGGGCTTGTGTCACCACTTCCGCGTCCGTAAGGGAGCCGTACGGAAACTCTGCCGGGCGCCCGATCGGTCCCATCTGCAAATGTACGATGCGGTGCTGCCCGTCGGGTTCTATCTCCAGGCTGATTCGTGCAAACTGATCTGAGTTGTGCTCCTGTACCAAAACCGTCGCTTGCCTGGGCATGTCCTCTTCCAGCTTGCGTAGATCAAAGCCTCCTGTGCCCCGCCGGAAAGCCTCGTTGCCCATAGGAACATCCGGCGGTGAGTTCACGAAGCTCGCGATGTAGGCCGAGTGGAAGGTACTCCAATCTTTGGTGTTGAAGGATTCGATCAGCTGGACCAAACGCTTCGCCGCAGGCCCTTCCGGCTTTACCTCTTGGGCGATCGCATGCGATACAAGTAGAGCCGCAAGCCCGAGACCTCGCGCCAAGCGAGGAATGTTAACTTTGCCAAATATCTGCCTCACCTTTCGGCGGCGGCCCCGAGATCCGCGAGGGAGCAAGAGAATGCCAGTGAAGAGCGCAAGAAAAAGTGTGATGCTGAAGTGGGCGTGAATCACGGGATAGTAGAAGTCTGCGTTTGACAACCTGCGGAGCTGGGGCGGTCTGGAACCGAGTCCTAGCATCGTTTCAGTGCAAAGAATGCTGCAGCCAAAAGAGAGTGAAAGCACGACGCGCATCCCCTCGCTTGACCGCGTCTCCTTCCTCAAAAGGAGAAAACCAAGAATTCCTGCCCACACAAAGAGCACCGCCGGTAACAGTCCTGCAACGATTTCAAAAAGGGCGGATCCCGGCCAAGCAAACGCGCCGTGAGAGCCCGTAAGCAGGTGCGCAGTTCCAGGCGCATTCAATCTCTGCCACAACGGAAACAGAAGCACGAAAGCGACGCAGTACGACATCGGCACGAGCCAGGCACGCAGGCGCGAATCGGCAACGAACATCACTCGCCGCAACGCCTGCAAGAAGCACCACCAGCAGCTGCGGCCACGGCCGAGGCTTTCCAGCAGGTCTCCCGCAAACGCCTCCCCCTCACAACCAGCGCCACGTTCGGCAAGCCACATTGTCACTCGCAACAAAAGGGATATTTTCATGCTCTTTCCTTTCCTAGACTCTTGCCAAAGGTCGGCACGTCCTTCCACAGGCTGTTTAGCAGCGTTCGTGTTGAATCGATAGCACGTATGCCTGATGGGGTAACCCGCGCAAATCGCTTGGCCCGGCCACCGCGTGCGGCGGTCGGTTCGCCCATGCGGCTGATTATCAGGCCGCGTGCTTCCAGCCGCTCTAGCGTTTTATAAACGCTCGCCAGAGCCGCCGTGCGTCCCGTCACCAGGGTGAGTTCTTCGCAGAGTGGTACGCCGTATGCTTCCTCCCCAAGACGAAGGATCGCAAGCAGGGTCATGAGTTCGGCGTCTGTGAGGGAGGATCTCGGTCCCATTTCATACACGTTAGAGAAGAAATGAGCGATCGGCAAGATGCAAAGTGAATAGATAGGCGGAACTGAGGTTGAGGTAGCTTGCGGGTCGGGCTGGCTTCTACCGTGACGAACTCATCAGGCCGGAGGTGCGCGACTGCGAGAGCCACTGTTTCAAAAGAGGTCGCGTCAGTACCGCTATGTCGCATTAGCGGAAGTT
>CAXUDN010000173.1:0-6244 GCA_964249715.1 uncultured Acidobacteriaceae bacterium | reverse complement strand
GAGCAAGATGCGCCCCCCAGGGCCTCAATGAATCCAAACCCCACGGCGTACCTCTGCGTGGTTCCTGTACTTTGCGTTTTCCTGTAATGCCGACTCACCACTCCAAGTAAGCCAAGGTGCCCGACCATCGATCTCGGGCACCCGCTTTCCCTCACTACCGTCGCGCCGCCTCGTCATAAAACCGGTCCATATCCGCATGCAGCATCTTCAACGCCTCCACATTCAGGTACACCATGTGCCCGGCCGGGTAATACCCAAACTGCAGATTCCCTCGCAGCGCCGGCGCCAGCATCATGTGCGACAAATCGAACTCCGTCGCAAAAAAGGGCGTCGCCAGATCGAAATACCCATTCGCCGAAAATACCTTCAGGTGTGGGTTCTTCCGCATCGCATCGGCCAGATCGACCGCCGTATCCGGCATCGTCTGTTCGCCCCGCGCTCCCGCCCCATACGGCGTTCCGGAAGCCCGGTGATGAAAGTCCCAGTTCTGGTTGATCCCCGGACCCTGCAGGTTGTATGTCTCCGAACTCATGTACTTCAGCTCACTCTGGATGTAGTCGTGAAACGCCCCCACATACGCTCCGGAAATCCCCGTATCCGATGGATCATACCCCGGGTTCTCTCCCGCAGCGTCAACGTCATAGCCCTCAAAGCGCGCGTCATACCGGCCCATGATTTCGTCGTCACCCCGCAGTAACTCCTTGCGGAAGCGCGTCGGCGAGATTCGCAGATTCGACTCCTTCACGTACCCCACACTCAGCCCCGTGAACTGCGCCATCTGCTCGGCAATCGAGTTGAACTCCGCCGCCGGCAGCCGGTCACCCTGCTGCAGCGCCGAAAGGTAAGGCCCCCGCGCAAACTTCCGCGCCTCCTCAACCCACTCCGCCATTGACCCCTTTGCCTGCACCTTCCTGTGGAAGTACGCAATCGCCGCGTACGACGGGAAATACCCCACCGCCTCCGTGTCATAGCCTGGAATCCGCACACCATAGTTCAAAATCGAGCTCAGCAGCGTCACCCCGTTGAACTCCACGCCGTCATCCTGCAACTGCGCTACCAACGCCGCCGATCTTGGCGTCCCATAGCTCTCACCAAACAGAAACTTCGGCGACTCCCACCGCCCGTTCAACGTGATGTACCGGACGATAAACTTCTCGAACGCCTGCACATCTTTGTCCGTACCCGCAAAATCCTTTGCCGTTCCCTTGCCCACCGCGCGCGAAAACCCCGTCAGCGGCGCATCGATAAACACGAGGTCCGATTTGTCCAGCAGACTCGATTCATTCGGCACCCAGCGGTACGGTGCAGCCGGCGTAGCCTCCGGGCTCGCCGTCACCACCCGCACCGGCCCCAGCGACCCCATGTGCAGCCAGATCGTCGCCGACCCCGGCCCGCCGTTATACAGAAACGTGATGGGCCGCTCCCGCGCCGGCACGCCATCCTGGGTATAGGCCACATAGAAAAGGCTTCCATTGGCTTTATCGTTCTCATCCCGAATCAGCAAATTCCCCGCCGTTGCCGTGTAGTGCAGGCTCTGGCCACCCGCCGACCACACATGCTGCGTCACCGAACTCTTCTCCGGCGGAATCGGCGTTCCCTTGTCCTTGTCGCCGTCTCTGTTCTGCTCCGGCTCACTCGCCTGCCGCGTCTGCGTCGCCGGCTCATCGCTTTGCCGCGGCCGCTCCGGCCGATCCTGCGCCCAGCCGGAAGCGAACATCCCGGCCAGAGCCACACCCAAAGTCACTCGTCTCACCATCACCTTACCCAAGTCCTACCTCCCCGGAAATCGATTTAAGCCATTCCAAATCAACAATCTATACAGCTCAAGAGCCTTGCTCCAACGCACAGCGACCATCTGGGTTTGCAGCGCATCCAAACGCACTGTTACAAGCTCTTTTTTTTTCGACCCAACACACCATCCAACAACATGTCGAAACAAACGACACACGAGAGGCTGCTTTGAGTCCCTGTTCTGAATTGCTTGATGTCGAGTTGGACGAGTCTACCGCGGCCCGAGACGCAGTCGAGCCTGCGCAAACAGATGCGCAGCTGCAGCTCCAACTCACCCGCCGCCAATTTCTCGCGGCCTCCGGTCTGGTCTCTGCCGGAGCCGCCGCCGGTCTAAGCCCTGCCGCCACCGCCCAGGGGGCCGGAACCCAGCCCGCCCAAACCGTCCCTCTCACCCTCTCCATCAACAAGCAATCTCGAACAGTCACGGTCGACACCCGCACCTCCCTCCTCGACCTCCTCCGCGAACAGCTCGACCTCACGGGCAGCAAGAAGGGCTGCGACCACGGTCAGTGCGGCGCCTGCACCGTTCTTCTCGACGGCCGCCGCGCCAACAGCTGCCTCACCCTCGCCGTTGCCGCCCAGGGCTACGAAATCACCACCATCGAAGGCCTCGGCGACGAGAACAACCTTCATCCCGTGCAGGCCGCTTTTCTAGAGCACGACGGCTATCAATGCGGTTATTGCACCCCCGGCCAGATCTGCTCCGCCGCCGCCCTGATTGAAGAACAAAAACGCGGCGAACTCTCCCAGGTCAGCTTCGAAACCGGCCACACCACCCGCCCCACGCTCACCGACGAAGAAATCCGAGAGCGCATGAGCGGCAACATCTGCCGCTGCGGCGCCTACCCCAACATTGTTGCCGCCGTCCGCGCCGTAGCCCAACACGCCGCCTAGCCTCAACGTCCCCACAACGTGGGTGGCCCATCCTTTCGCAAGCGAAAGGGTGGGTTCGCACAAAGCCGAAACCACCACAACGCCAACCTGAGTCAACGTTTTCGAAGGGGCACGACTTCAGTCGTGCCATACAAACATCCGCAGCAAAGGGGCTTTAGTCCCTAAGGTCAGCCAGGAGAAACACCGTGATTCCCTTCACCTACACCCGCGCCGACGCCCCCGAAGCCGCCGTCCACGCCGGCGCCGCGCACAACGCCAAATTCCTCGGCGGCGGTACCAACCTCGTCGACCTCATGAAGTACGGCGTAGAATCCCCCTCCGCGCTCGTCGACGTCAACCATATCGGCCTCGACAAAATCTCTGCCTCCGCCCAGGGCGCCACCATCGGTGCCAGCGTCCGCAACTCGGACCTTGCCAATCACCCCGGCATCGTAGCCAGCTACCCCCTGCTCAGCTTTGCCCTCCTCTCCGGCGCCAGCCCTCAGCTTCGCAATCTCGCCACCACCGGCGGCAATCTCCTTCAGCGCACCCGCTGCTACTACTTCACTGACACCGCCTTTCCCGCCTGCAACAAACGCAAGCCAGGCAGCGGCTGTGGCGCCATCACCGGCTTCAACCGCATCCACGCCATCCTAGGTCAAACCGACCAGGGTCCCACCAGCGCGCACTCCTGCATCGCCACCAACCCCAGCGACATGTGCGTCGCCCTCTACGCCCTCAACGCCACCGTTGAAGTCCAGGGCCCCAGGGGCAAGCGCTCCATCCCCGTCCGTGAGTTCCACCGCCTCCCCGGCGATAACCCCAGCCTCGACACCAACCTCCGTCCCGACGAACTCATCACCGCCGTCACCCTCCCCGCCAACACCGCCGCCTTCGCCAGGAATTCCTGGTATCTCAAAGCCCGCGACCGCCAATCCTATGCCTTCGCCCTTGTCTCCGTAGCCGCCGCCCTCGAACTCGACGGCAACACCATCAAGTCCGCCGGTCTCGCCCTCGGCGGCGTAGCCCACAAGCCTTGGCACTCGCCCGAAGCCGTGCACGCCCTCGTCGGCAAGCCCGCCACCGAAGCCACGTTCAAGCAAGCCGCCGAACTCGCCCTTCGCGGCGCCAAGGGCTACAAAGACAACGCCTTCAAACTCGAGCTCGCCAAAAACTGCATCGTCCGCGGCCTCACCCAGGCCACGCAGGGAGTCAACGCCTAATATGCAAGCCGATCAGGATCAGCAACCCAAACCCCTCCCTCAGCCCGCCCACCGTTACGAGGGCATAAGCAAGGTCACCGGCAAGATCAAGTACGTCGCCGAGTTCAAACAGCCCTTCGACGCCAAAGACCTCCTCTACGCCTACATGGTGCAAGCCACCATCCCCTCCGGCACCATCACCGCCATGGACACCAAAGCCGCCGAGCGCTCCTCCGGCGTCGTCGCCGTCATCACCCCCTTCAACGCCCCCAAGCTCCAGGTCGGCAAACCCCAACCTCCCGCCAAGCGTTCGCTCACCGTTCTCCAGGACCCTGACGTCGACTACAACGGCCAACCCATCGCCCTGGTGGTAGCCCGCTCCCTCAACGAAGCCATGGCCGCTGCCGCCCTGCTCAAAATCGACTACGCCCCCAAGCCGGCCCTCCTCAACTTCGATCAACATCTTGCCGACGCCCGCCCGCCCAAGACCAGCAGTCGCGAGCCCAATGCCCAGAAACGCGGCGACATGACCAAGGCCCTCGAAGGAGCCGAGGTCAAGCTAGAACAGACCTACATCACCCCCGTCCAGAACCACAACCCCATGGAGCCCCACGCCACCATCGCTTGGTGGAACGGCGAAAAGCTCAACGTCTACGACACCACGCAATACATCACCGGCTCCAAGATGTCCCTCGCTCGCATCCTCAACCTCGCCCAAGACGACGTCCACGTCTCCTGCCCGGTCGTCGGCGGCGGCTTCGGCTCCAAAGGCTCAGCCTGGTCGCACGTCGTCCTCTGCGCCATGGCCGCTAAGCTCGTCAACAAGCCCGTAAAAATCGTCCTCGGCCGCGAACAGATGTTCGGCCCCGTAGGAGCACGCCCCACCACCCGCAACGTGATCAAGATCGCCGCTAACCGCAACGGCCTTATCACCGGCCTTCAGAACGACGCCGTCATCCACGCCTCGGTCCTCGAAGACTTCATCGAAGAATCCGTCGGTGTCACCCGCTACCTCTACCAGAGCGGCTCCAACGAAACCAGCCTCAAGGTCGTCCCCCTCAACCTCGGCGTCCCCACCTTTATGCGCGCACCCGGCGAGTCCACCGGCACCGCCGTCCTCGAGATCGCCATGGACGAACTCGCCGAGCAGCTGAAGATGGACCCCCTCCAGCTCCGCCTCGTCAACTACGCCGAAAAAAACCAGGCCGAAGACAAGCCCTGGTCCTCCAAGCACCTCCGCGAGGCCTACCAGCAAGCCGCCGACCGCTTCGGCTGGTCCAAACGCAACCCCACCCCCGGCCAGATGACCGAAGGCAACGAACTCATCGGCTACGGCATGGCCACCGCCATCTACGGCGCCTACCGCTCCGCCGCCAACGTCACCGCGCGCCTCTCCCCCGACGGCCGCGTCTACGTAGGCTCCGGCACCCAGGACCTCGGCACCGGCATGTACACCATCATGCAGCAGACCGCCGCCCAGGCCATGGGCGTAGACCTCTCCCTCATCGACGTCAAACTCGGTGACTCCACCCTCCCCAAGGCTCCCGTCTCCGGCGGCTCCCAGTCCACCGCCTCCGTCGGCCCTGCCGTCCAGGCCGCCTGCAAGCAGCTCCAGCTCAAGCTAGGCGATCTCGCCGTCGGCGACCCCCAATCCCCACTCCACAACGCCCTCCCCGAAGACGTCAAAGTCACCGGCGGTCGCGTCTTCCTCACCAAAACTCCCTCCACCGGCGAAGACCTCAAAGCCCTCCTCGCCCGCAATGGGGACAAGCCCGTAGAAACCCAGGGCTCCGCCGAAGCCAGCGAAAGCGCCAGCTCCGTCAGCAACATGAGCTGGGGCGCCGTCTTCGCCGAAGTCGCCGTCGACAAAACGACACATATGGTGAAGGTCCGCCGCGTCGTCGCCACCTATGACGTAGGCGCCCTCCTCAACCACAAAACCGGCCTCAACCAGCTCATGGGCGGCATCGTCTGGGGCATCGGCTTCGCCCTCGAAGAAGAAACCCACTTCGACCCCAACACCGGACGCACCGTCAACGAATCTCTCGCCGAATATCACGTCCCCGTCAACCGCGACGTTCCCCTCATCGACGTCACCGCAGTCAACATCCCGGACACGAAGTTCAGCCCTCAGGGAGCCCGCGGCATCGGCGAAATCGGCAACACCGGCTCCATGGCCGCCATCGCCAACGCCGTCTACAACGCCACCGGCAAACGCATCCGCCACTACCCCATCACCCCCGACAAACTCCTCTCCGCCTAACCCACCTCACCCCCAACCTCCAGGGCTCGCTACGCAGCGAGCCCTTTGCCTCTCTGCCAGTCATTCCCGAAGGGAATCTGCGTCTGCCGTCGCCTCTCTTGCTCGTCATCCCCCC
>CAXUDN010000172.1:0-6508 GCA_964249715.1 uncultured Acidobacteriaceae bacterium | reverse complement strand
GCCCCTGCAGCAAAGCCGCGAGTTGCAGCAGCGCAGGATCATGCGTCCGCTGGTACAGCCACGCCACCACAAGCGACTCATCCTGCCAACGATACTTGCCCCAATCGCGCAGCGGCCGCTCCGGCATGGCTTCGAGTTGATGATGAAAGTACCGCGTCAACACAGGAAGCACGCGCGCATCCGACGTCGCGTCGTAATACTGCGCGAGCACCTTGAGCATCACCATGCGCGGCCACCAATCATTGTTGCCCGCCGGGCCGATCATGCCATCGGGAGCCTGATGATCCAGCGTCCAGTTCACAAACTTGAGAGCCTTCGCCTTCAACGCCGCATCATCAAGCTGCCATGCCAGCGGCAACAGGCCATCGACGAAGTAAGGTCCACGCTCCCAGCTCTCGCCCGTGCCGCCAAGCCATCCACTGTTCGGGCCCACATCCGGCCAGAACTCATCCAGGTGGCCACCCATGCCGTCGGCCTGAATGCGCAACTGACGGCCAAGCCACCCCGCGGGGCGAATCTGTCCCAAGGGCAAAGGCTGAAAGGCTGTGGGCGCGAGTGGATGCGACACCGACCGGGCTGCATCACGCTTTTGCGACGGAAGCGCGGCCGCAGCCGCAACCCCCACAGCAGACTCAACAAACGCACGACGGGAAAGGAGTGCCATCGGGCAGAAGAATACCGCGAGCACGCCCTCCCTGGCTTGCGAAGCGCCGTTCAACCCGCCGCACAAGCCCGGAAAGACGCCTCAGTGACCGCCCGTGCTCCCTGCAGCCGCAGGCGCCGTCACCAGCGCCCCATTGATATCCCGCACCTCAACCGTCCCCAGCCCTGCATCCTTCAGCGCCGGCTCAATCTTCGTGCGATCCCCTGCCGCCACAATCACCAACTGATCCGGGTGCAGATCCTCCTGCGCGACCTTCGCCACATCGGTCGCCGTCACCGCACGGTACTTTTCCGGCAGCAGCGCGTAGTAATCCAGCGGCCGGTCATAGAGAAAGATCGTCCCCACCGCACCGGCCGTCGCCCCTGCCGTCTCAAAGCGCCCCGGCAAGGACTGTATGCTCGCCGTCTTGGCCGCCGTCAACTCTTCTTCCGTCGGCGGATGCGTTGGAAAATTCCGCACCTCCGTCATCAGTTCCTTCGCCGCTTGCGCCGTCACATCCGTTCGCACCAGCCCACCTGTCGAAAACATGCCGCCGCTGCGATAGTTCTGGTACTGCGAGTTCGCGCCATATGTATACCCATGCACCTCGCGAAGGTTCATGTTGATGCGTGAAGCAAAGGAACCGCCCAGCGTATAGTTCGCCACCTGCACCACGGGCAGCTCCGGCGAGTTCGCCGGCACACCTACTCCAAATGCAAACAACGCCGTCTGCGGCGCGCCCGGCTTGTCCACGATTACCACACGCGTCGCCTGCGGGCTCGGCGCAGGTGGCAGAGTCACAGCCGCACTCGCTGTCCCACTCCATATGCCAAAGTACTTTTCGGCCAGCTCCTTCGCCCCCGCCGGCGTCACATCACCGGCAAAGATCAGCGCCGCATCCTGCGGACCATAGTGGTTCTTGTAAAAGCCCGCAACATCCTCCGCCGTCAGGCTCTTTACACTCTCGGTCGTGCCCGTCGAAGCGGCCCCATACGGCGTATCGCCAAAAACCAGCTTCGGCCCCACACGCATCGCCATCTGCTGCACGTTGTCTGTCTCTTGCTGAATCTGCACCAGGCGCTGCTTGCGCCTGCGATCCAGATCTTCGGTCCGAAACGCAGGATGCTGCACCACATCGCTCAGCAGTTCCATCCCCGGCGCCTGGTAATTCGTCAGCACCGTCATGGACGTCGTACTGCCATCCATCCCCGCAAACGGGCTGATGTTGGTGCCGATAACCTCTTCGTCCTCAGCCAGCTTCTCCAGGCTGCGTGACTGCGTTCCGTCGCTCATCAGCTCCGTCGTCAGCGTTGCCAGGCCGCCCTTGCCTTCCGGATTGCCTTCACTCCCGGCACGTGTCACCACCTGCGCGGCCAGCACCGGCAACGTGTGATCCTCCACCACATACACCTTCATGCCGTTGCGCAGGCTGAAGGTCTGCGGCACAGGCAGATGCACCTGCGGCGTGGGGCCGGGCTGCGGCTGGGTCTTGCGCCAATCCTGCGAGGCCTCAAAAGCCGGCGTATACGGATTTGTAATCTTCACATTGGCATCCGTGTCCGCCGAGCTCCGCGGCACGTCATTCACGACCTTCTTGCCCGGCATGCAATACACCACAACCGCGGAATCCTTGGTGAAATACTTGTTCAACGCAGCTTTGGTATTCGCCACCGACACCGCATCGAGCATCGCCACATCTTTCGGCAGAAACCCAGGGTCGCCCGTGTATTGGTTGTACTCATCCAGCGTGTCCGCTACGCCGCCAAAACCACCCAGCCGTTGCAGCCCAACAATCTTTTCCGTGCGCGCCTGCGCCTTGGCCGCGTCGACCTCTTCCGCCGTAGGCCCTTCCGCCTGCAGCCGACCCACTTCCTTCCACACCGTCGCTTCCAGGTCCTCAAGCTGCACCCCGGGCTTTGCAATCACCACGCAGCCCGAAAACCCGTTCAGTTTTAACGACTCCGAGTAGCACCGCACACTCTGTGCCACCTGTGTTTTGTAGACCAGCGCCTGGTCCAAGCGGCTCGCCTTCGCTCCGCCCAGCGCAAACATCGCCGCATCCACCGAGTAAGCCTCAGGCGTATACGCCGGCGGCGTAATCCAGCCCACTGCCATCGCCGGCAGCTGCACGGTATCCGTCACCGCCACACGCCGCTGGCTCGTGATGGGCGGCGTCGTCGCCGTCACCGGAGGCACAGCTGGTCCCTTCGGAATCGGCCCAAAGTACTTCGTCAGCAAAGCCCTCAACGCCTTTGGATCGAAGTCCCCTGCAATGGCGATCGAGGCATTATTCGGCGTGTAGTACTGCTGGTGGAAATCCCGTACATCCGCCACACGAGCCGCCTCAATGTCCGCATGCGACCCGATCACATTCCCGTAGTACGGATGATCTTTCGGATACATCGCATGAGATAAGGCCTCCTGCATGGCGCTGTACGGTCGTCCTTCCCCTTGCCGCCGCTCATTGCGCACAACGTCCCGCTGGTTGGTCAGCAGTTCCCGGTTCAGCCCCTCCATCAGGAACCCCATGCGATCGCTTTCCAGCCACAGTGCCAGATCCAACTGGTTCGAAGGCACGGTCTCAAAGTAGTTCGTTCGGTCGAACGAGGTTGTGCCGTTAATATCAGTACCACCGGCCGCCTGCACCTTCTTTATGTGCGCCTTCTCGCCGACATGCTCCGAGCCTTCAAACATCATGTGCTCGAAAAGGTGCGCAAAGCCCGTGCGGCCAGGCCGCTCATTCAGAGGCCCCACGTGATACCAAAGGTCCACCGCAACCAGGGGCAGCTTATGATCCTCATGCGTGATCACCTTGAGCCCGTTCGGCAAAGTGTAGGTCTCGTATTTCAGCTCCGGCAGCTTGGTTCGCGCCGCCGTGGGCGCTGCCGCCCATCCGCTGCCCGCCACACTCGCTAACAACCCCGCAAACAATCCTGCCCGCACCGCACGGCTACGCACAACGGCCATTCCGCTCTCCTGAAAATCTGCTTCGAATACTTAGGAACTGTGCTCCCTAGCATAGACTGCCGGCGGGATCTATGGGTGAGCCGGAGTCGTGGCCAGCGCACGGCAGCGATGCCTACTGCACCCCAAACGTAGTCGCCACCCGCTCCAGCCGTTGCTCCAACGCAGCAACGCGTTCCTCGAGCGTCGCGACCCGCGCCAGTAACTCCGCACGGTCGGCCTCACTGCTCGCCGCGTCCGCACCGCGCGGCACCGTGAAACTTTGCGGCGCAACTGCTATCGCCGGATCCTCCGCCACACCATCCAACAGGTGCCGCCACCGCGCCTCGCGCGCGCCGGGCTGCCGCGCCATCACCCGCACCACCGGATCCTCACGCCCAGCCAATCGCTCCAGCGTCGACTGCGCCGCAGCCGTATCGTCAAAGCTATACAAGCGGTCCGCCCGCGCCCGCAACTCGGCGGCTGTCTGCGGTCCGCGCAGCAGCAGAAGGCAAAGCACCGCCACTTCATCCCGCCGCAGCTGCAGCGGATCGCGCATCCGGTGCTCATACTTCGGCACGCGCGCATCCGCCAGCACCCTCACCAGCCCGCGCCCCTCCAACTCAAACAGCGCCGACCGTACATCCCCTTCACTCAGCTCCATCACCGGCTCACGGCTGCTCTTCTGGTTGCAAGCATTCACCAGCGCGTTCAAACTCAGCGGGTAATACTCCGGCGTTGTGGTCTCCTTCTCCATCAACGCCCCAATTACCCGCGCCTCCACCGCACTCAGTACGATCATGCCCCCATGCTACTCAATCCCGCGGCACTCACTCCTGGGTTGGCTTCTCGGCTTTCTCTCGCTCCATCACCTGCCCAGCCGCAGGCACCAGGGCCTTCAACAGGTCCAGCAGCTTTCCCGGCTCAAAAGCGTCCAGAAAATGGTCGGCGGTGCCGCAGGACGAGCCGCCCGGCGACCCAATCACGATGATCGGCATCGCTGGCCTTGCCGCTTTCAAATAGCTGACCAGCTCCTCACAGGGAACGTCCCCAGTCCGGGAGTCCAGCACAGCGCCGTCCAGATTCGGAAAGCGGTCATATGTTTCCATCGCCTCCCGGCCGCTGTAGGCCGTGATGACGTTCAGCTTGGCCGTCTCAATCACCAGCTTGCGCGTGGAAATACTACCCGCAAACTCGCGGTCAAGTACAAGAAAACAGGGTCGTGTCATGAACATAGAATGGCACGACCCAGCGCTCCTGCTTCCAAGGCAACGCACCTGCCCAAACCCAACGCCTGTTCGCGTTCATTCCCTCGTAAAATCAGACTCGTGAGTTTTTCCGAAAAGTTCGATGTTCTTGTCGTAGGCGCCGGTCACGCCGGTTGCGAAGCAGCAGCAGCAGCCGCGCGCATGGGCCTGCGCACAGCCCTCTTCACCCTCAATCTCGACCTTATCGCCCAAATGAGCTGCAACCCAGCCATCGGCGGTGTCGCCAAGGGCCATCTCGTCCGCGAGGTCGACGCCCTCGGCGGCATCATGGGCGAGGTCGCCGACAGCTGCGGCATCCAGTTCCGACTCCTCAACACCTCCCGCGGCCCTGCCGTGTGGAGCCCCCGCGCCCAGTGCGACAAAGCCCTATACCGCGTTCGCATGCGCGAAAAACTCGAGTCCCTCCCCAATCTTTTCATCAAGCAGGCCGAAGTCGTCGACGTCGTCCTTGAGACCGCTGCAATCAACCTGTCTTCTCGGCCGGAGGAGCGCAGCTCCGTAGCGGAGAGACCTGCTGTTCTGCCCGGCGAGCCAGTACTGCCCCGTGTAACCGGCCTCCTCCTCCGCGACGGCCGCACCGTCCACGCCCGCGCCGTTGTGATCACCACCGGCACCTTCCTCAACGGACTCATCCACTGCGGCGAGCAGCAATACACCGCCGGCCGCTCCGGCGAACCCGCCAGCGTCCTCCTCGGTGAATCCCTCAAAAAGCTCGGCCTCCGCGAAGCCCGCCTGAAAACCGGCACCCCGCCCCGCCTCGACGGCCGCACCATCGACTGGTCCCGCTTCGAAGAGCAGCCTGGTGACGCCGATCCCACCCCCTTCAGCTTCCGCAGCACTCCCGCGCCCGGTGCGGCTACCTGGACGCCGCCGCTGAAGCAGATCTCCTGCCACATCGCCTTCACCACCCCCGAGACCCTTCAGCTCATCCGCGACAACGTCCACCGCTCTCCCATGTACACCGGGCAGATCGAAGGCATCGGCCCCCGCTACTGCCCCTCCATCGAAGACAAAATCGTCCGCTTCCCCGATAAATTGCAGCACCAGTTCTTCCTCGAACCCGAAGGCCTCAACACCCACGAGGTCTACATCAACGGCATGAGCACCTCCCTCCCGATGGATGTGCAAGCCGCGGTGGTCCACTCCATCCCCGGCCTGGAAAACGCCGAAATGCTCCGCCCCGGCTACGCCATCGAATACGACGCCATCGACCCCACCGAACTCGACCGCACCCTAAAGGTCAAAGCCTACGAAGGCCTCTACCTGGCCGGCCAAATCAACGGCACCAGCGGCTACGAAGAGGCCGCCTGCCAGGGCCTCATGGCCGGAATCAACGCCGCCCTCTACGCCCGCTACCAGGGAGACCTCTCGGCTCCTGCAAAGGATGCGTCATCTCGACCGGCGTCTTCGCGAAACGATGATGCAGAGGAAAGACATCTATACTTTGCCGCTGGCGCCCCCAAAGCATCGCTCAGCCTCGAAACCTTCACCCTCGACCGCACAGAAGCCTACATCGGCATCCTCATCGACGACCTCATCAGCAAAGGCACCGACGAGCCCTACCGCATGTTCACCTCCCGCGCCGAGTTCCGCCTCCATCTCCGCATCGACAACGCCGACACCCGCCTCACCCCTCACGGCCGCGCCCTCGGTC
>CAXUDN010000171.1:0-6749 GCA_964249715.1 uncultured Acidobacteriaceae bacterium | reverse complement strand
GATCGCTGGCAAGCGTCTGACCTTTGCCGAAGTCACCGGCAAGGTGGGAGAAACGGTCAACTAAGCATCGCGGCTGGAAGCGGCGGGGGAGGAAACCGAAGGTGGAAGTTCTAGCTTGAGGCTAAAACCCACCTTCAGGCTTCCCGTAGCTTCCAGAGAAGTTCGGATTTGGATTAATTGTTCATAGAGGCCACGGATGTGTTCGCCAATGCCCGGTTGACTTATAAAAGAGGTAAACCAAGGGTACTCGCAAGACGGGCATGCTTTGGGGATGATTGTCTTCGCGGCATCCGTCCGCACAGAGAGCGTGGCATGGCAGTTCTTACACTCCAAGGCGGTGGCAATCAGATCATTTAGATCAACGTAGTGTTTCGTGGCTTGAGTCATTTCCTTTTTGCTCCTTTTGCTTTGCTTTGCGCTCTTCAGCACGTTCCTTCTTCTCTTGTTCCATCGCAGCCTTGACGGCCGCAGGGTTGGCTTTCAATAGTCTGTCCATTGCAGCATCGAACTTGTTTCTTTCTGAGGTCATGGTGTCACTCCTGCCTTTGCTAGTGCTCTTGAAATCGAAGCCATAAGCGATATGCACGCGTTCATAAACTCAAGAGCATCGTCAGGATCAATGACCTCCTCTGGATGCAGCACCGGGTTCCGGTACTCGTCCTTGATCTGCGTCATCCACCCAAGAACTTTGGTGTCGGCTAGCCCGCACTTCTCGCCGCCCTGCCGCACATCTCCCCACCATCCTGCGGCAATCAGCAAGGAAGCAATCAGTCCAGCACAGAACACAAGCAGACTTATTGGGAACACATAACCTCGCCAGATGTATTCCCGGTATGGCTCGACTTCCTCGCCACGTTGGGCACTGGAATTGTTGCAGCCTGCACCCCCATCCCCATATCTCGCCAGACGAAGGTGGCCGCTAATGTTGCCCGCGCGTGGATTGGCCCACACGTGACCTTCATCCCAACGATGCCCGACTACGCCAAACAGGGCCTGCCCCGGATATTAGCTGCATGCTCGTCAAGTGCAAGAACTACGGGGCTTCGCCTGCCGAGGTCCTCAAAGGCGAAGCGATGGCTGTTTTCAACGGCGAACCCTTTGAAGACCCTCCGTACTTCGGGACTGACGTATACGCGATCGCTGGAGAATTCATTTCTCCTGGCGGCGGCCGAAAAGCCGTCGTTCCCATCACGCTTCACACCAAACTCACTGAAGACGATCTTCTGGCTCTCAGTGAGCGCCGCATGTTCCTGTACTGTTACGGCTAAATCGCGTACAGAGACAATTCCGGCAAAGATCGGAAAACTCAATTCGGGTACTGGTGGTATGCGCGCTCCGGGCCCTACGACCATCAACCCGAAGCTATGTACCGAATGAAAAGTCACAAGTACAACTACACGGAGTAATGCCGTTCTAACCATCACGACCTTTGTATTTCCAGGAAGTCAAGTATATAGTTACCCTTCTTAAGCTACGACGCCCAGATGGAACATAAGGCGCGTGTAGCGATCCAAGTCGCTCTGCCATCGTGCGCACCTACTTCACGGGAAAACAACTCCACATGGTGGTTCTAGAACAAAGACCTGGGCGAATAGAAGATGGACCTTGTTGATTTAAAAGTGCACACTTCAACACAGCCGATCCAGGCGCTTCAAACCCTGGAATGCAGGATGCATCTTGCACCCTCACCACGCTTGTCTAGTAACAACTCACTAGCGCCGGCGAAGTCAGATCTTGCGTTTACTTCAGCCGCGGCTGGGAACGCCAAGCGTAGGGAATACACGGGCAGCTGCACGCGTGTAAGCACGATGGCGGGGAATGGTGACGTAAACAGATTCCTCGGACACTTCAAACTGCCGATCTGTCATTCTGGCTACTTCTGCGAGCAGCTTTATTCCAACGCATCCAAATGTAATTCCGCCTCAGCAAACTCCTCTGGCGTATTTAAATTCGCAAACCAATGTGCTCTCGCCTTTAGCTGCCCCTTCGTCAAAAGGCCCCAGTCCTCTCCCGCCCGGCCTTCACTCGTCCACCTGTCGAGGTCCGCCCAGTAGGGCATCTTCCACAAACCGACTCCCGGATTTAGGGATACCCGCTGACGGGACTCAGCCGCCGCACGCTCCAACGCCGGCAAAAGTTTGTACTGTCCACAGGCAAGAGCTTCCGTAAGAAACGGCCGAACCTCCCGATGAACCAACGCCACCGTAGGCTGCGCCACGCCCTCCACCGTGAACATCCACACCCGGCCCCCCCTTGCCTCCACCTCCGGCAACGATTCGATCCACGCCTCCAGGTAAGCCGCAGGCAGAAAAGGAACATCCACAGGCAAGAACAAGTTCCATTCACAAGCCGTATGCAACAGCGCCGCTTCCATTCCACCCAACGGCCCACATCCAGGATGGACATCTGCCACCAGGGGCGCATACTCCCCCAGTGCAGGATTGCTACTAAGAACGGAGACCTCGCCGCATACCCGGCGCAACTTCGTTACTGCACGTTCAATCAGCGGTCTTCCACCTAACTCCAGCAGCGCCTTCTCGCGTCCCATACGCGAACTTCGCCCACCGGCCAGCACATACCCACTCACCTCGCGGCCGAGCCCCACGCTACGCCCCAACCCGTCCCAGGAACCGCACAATCGACTCAATCCCGCGCTCGAAATTCGCCAGATTGAACTTCTCATTCGGCGCATGCAGATTGTCATCCGGCAGCCCAAAACCCATCAGCACCGTCGGTATGCCTAACTGACGCACAAAATCTCCCACAATCGGGATCGATCCACCCCCACGCACAAACACCGTTTCTTTCCCAAACACCTCCGCCATCGCCGCCGTCGCCGCCCGCACGTACGCGTTATCCGTCGACACGACAATCGGTTCCCCGGAGTGAATCAACCGCACCTCCACCGTCACTCCTTCCGGGACAATCTCCTCCACAAACGCCTTGTACTTCGCAAAGGTATCCTTCGGCTCCATCCCCGGCACCAGCCGGAAACTGATCTTCGCCACGGCCTTCGCTGGAATTACCGTCTTCGCGCCGGGACCCGTGAAACCGCCCGGCATCCCGTGCACATCCATCGTTGGCCTGGACCACAGCCGTTCCAGCACCGAAAACATCGGCTCGCCCGTAAGCTCAACCGAACCAACCTCCTCCTCACGAAATCTCTCCTCATCGAAGGGCAGCGAGCGCCAGGCCTCCAACTCCGCCTTCGTCGGTTCCTCAATCCCGTCATAGAAGCCCGGGATAGCCACCCTTCCATCCGTCCGCTTTAGTTGCGCAATGATCTGCGCCAGCGCTACAAACGGATTCGGCGCCGCCCCGCCATACATCCCCGAATGCAGATCCGTACGCGCCCCCCGCACCTCGATCTCCGTGTAGATCATCCCCCGCAATCCCACACACAGGGTCGGCGTCTCCGGCGCAAACATCTCCGTATCACTCACCAGCGCACAGTCTGCCTTCAACTGCTCTCCGTGCTCGCGCACAAACGCGGCGATGCCCTCGCCGCCTACTTCCTCCTCACCCTCCACGATGACTCGCACGTTCACCGGCAACCCCGGCCGGTCATCTTCTGTAGGCGCCGCTTTCATCAGGCTCTCCAAAGCTTTCACGTGCATCCACATCTGCCCCTTGTCGTCCACCGCCCCGCGCGCATACAGATTCCCATTCCGCTCCGTAGGCTCAAAGGGCGGCGACACCCATTCGTCCAACGGCTCGGCCGGCTGCACATCATAGTGCCCGTACAAAAGCACCGTCGGTTTTTCCACCCCCGCTCCCATCCACTCGCCATACACCAGCGGGTGCCCCTGCCGATCCCCCGCCGATGTTTCAATCAACCGCACGCCATCCAAACCCGCCGCACGCAACCCCGCCGCCACGAACTCCGCTGCCCGCCGCACATCGCCGGCATGCTCCGGAGCCGTAGATATGGAAGGAATGCGCAACAACTCCTTTAGTTCATCAACAAAACGCCCTCGGTTCTTCCGCGCATACGCAACCGCCGCCACACCACCACCCACTGTCTGCATGTCCGCCATTCTATCCATCTGCGATCACCCGGAAGCTTGCTCCATCCCAGCCACGGCCACTTGAACGAAACCCAGCCAGATAACATCTACCTGCCGTTCGCAGACGGCCTCCCACCCTCATTCCACTTCGGCATGAAATCGCTCGAAGCCAGCCAGCGAACCGGCTCCACCAAGGACTGAATAGCTGCCGTCATAAATGACAGATCCAAATGCGCCAGATCATCATTGGGCTGGTGGTACGTCGGCACCGTTCCCCACCCCGCCGCAGTGTGTGCCACAACCCCTTTCAGCGCAAGAGCGTAGTTATCCGACCGCTCAAAGAAGTGCTGTTCCGGATAGGGATCCGGCCCCAGCAGCGCCCCATGCGCCTTTAACTCCGGCCCCAGATTCGATCGCTCCCACCCCGTTAACAGTAGAACTCCCTTGGGCATCTTGGGATCCTGATTGCCGATCATTTCAAACTCAAGGTTTGCCACCAGGCTCTTTAACGGCACCGGAGCATGCTCTCCAAAGTAGGTAGAGCCCAACTCCCCAATCTCCTCACTTCCGTAACAAACAAACAACACACTCCGCCGGGGCCGCGGGCCCGCCGTCAAGGCGTGCGCCAATTCCAACACAGCCGTTGTGCCAGCTGCGTCATCGTTCGCGCCGTTATAGATCGCATCCCCCTCCACGGGCCTGCCCACGCCCAGATGATCCAGGTGCGCTGATAAAAGAATGGTTCCCGCAGAAGGTTCCGTACCGCGCAGGTAGCCGATCGCGTTGTAAGTCATTCGTGGAGCAGCTTCAGGCAACTTGCGGACCTGAACGGACACACTGGCTCCGTCCGGATCGGCCGCAATCCGCGCAAGCGCTGTGGATCGCAAAAGCACAACCGTCGTCGACTGCCTCTGCATCACCTGACCCGCCAAACGAATCGGCGTGTGTGTATGACTCCCCAACATGGAGTAAGCGCCCGCCATCTCTCCCTGGCCAGCCAGTAATACAATCCCCGCTCCTGCATGCCGCAAGGTCGACACAGCTCCAAACGCCGCGTCCGCTCCCGGTGCCCCCTGGAGCAAAACGGAAGCGCCTCGCTCCAACTTGGCCTTTCCCACATTGGCGAAGTCGAGCTTCACGAGGGGACCGCTCGCATTCGAGGCCGAGGAAATCAACAGATCAAAGTCCGCACCCTCAGCCATCGTGCTGCCGGCCGCAACCAGACTCGCATGCCCGTCCAGCGTTGGTGCTTCCACCGGCGCGGCCTGCAAATACGAGTTCATCCCCGGCGCGAGCCCGAGCCCATACCCCTCAAACTCACTCGCAACATAGGTCGCCGCCAGCTGCTCATCCCTCGTCGCGCTCCCACGTCCCGACAGCACATCGCTCGCCAGAAAGTCCTCATGCGCCTTCACCCATTCCGGCCGCACCGTCCAGCTCGCGCCATCCTGCGCCCGCACAACCCGGACAAGGGCAGCGAACACCAGCAACATCGCCCATACACTCCATCGCCCCACGTCACATCTCCACAACTGCGCTGACCTGCCCATCTTATCGGCTCTTCGCCGTTTCTTTGCAGAGTACGACGGTGCATCCTGTCGTAACGTCACGTGACCAACCCCTTTCGTTGCAGTCAAATCCGCAGGAAATCCGCCCTCACCGATCAAAATCGTCTAAACTGGCCTTAGCCATATTCGGCACACTCGTCGTGGAACTAGCCCTCTTTCCCATCGCAGCGATTCTTCTCCTGCTCTCCGGCACGGGCGCTCCCGCGCACCTGGCAGACGGCCCGGGGTCGCCCGCCACGCTCCTCCGCAGGCTCTTCACGCCAGGGCCGGCCCGCGTCGCTGCAGATCAAAAGCTCCGTGCTCCCACTTCCTCCAGAGCGCGCTACAACCAGCACGCTCCCGTGGTCTCCGCGCACGATACAGATCGCCTCGTCGCAACTCAGATTCGCGTCGCTTCGCAAATCGCAGCCTCGCCCGTGTATCGCACCCGCTTTGGCGTCCGCAGCCGCGCTTATCTCGCCACCGCGCCGCCCCTCGCGTAAACACCAGCAAACACTGCAAGGCCGCATCTCGCCACCCCCAGCAATATCCCTCCGGGTCCATCAGGCCCGCCCACGCGAAGGATCTCCTGTGTTAAATACCGCTCTAGCGAAAGTTTTCGGCACTTCCAACGAACGCGCCGTGAAGCGCCTCCTGCCCACCCTTGCCAAAATCAACGGCCAGGACGACGCCATGAAGACCCTCACCGACGCCCAACTCCAGGCAAAAACCATCGAGTTCCGCACCCGCGTCGCCCAGGCTCTGAACGGTCTCACCGATCCGGACCAGATCGTCGCCACCGAGAAAGCCGCCCTCGACGACATCCTCCCCGAAGCCTTCGCCGTCGTCCGCGAAGCCGGCCGCCGCGTCGTCGGCATGCGCCACTTCGACGTCCAGATGATCGGCGGCATGGCCCTGCACTCCGGCAAAATCGCCGAAATGAAGACTGGCGAAGGCAAAACCCTCGTCGCCACCCTTCCGTGTTACCTCAACGCGCTCGCCGGCCACGGCGTCCACGTTGTTACCGTCAACGACTACCTCGCCAAGCGCGACGCCGAATGGATGGGCAAGATCTACGGCTTCCTCGGCCTCACCGTCGGGGTCATCGTACATGACCTCTCCGACCAGCAGCGCCGCGAGGCCTACGCCGCCGACATCACCTACGGCACCAACAACGAGTTCGGCTTCGACTACC
>CAXUDN010000170.1:0-6835 GCA_964249715.1 uncultured Acidobacteriaceae bacterium | reverse complement strand
ACGTCGGCGACGATGGTCGTGTAGGCGTGACCGATGTGGGGGCGGGCGTTGACGTAGTAGATGGGCGTGGTGAGGTAAAACTTGCCGCTGGGCTGTGCGTCGGAGGGCATCGTGGAGCCTTCAGTTTACAGGCTTCGTCAGCGGGACTGTGCCGCTCAGCTTGGGGAGAAGGCAGGATGCGCTGTGGAGTCGAAGCAGGGAGGATCCGACGAGCGCAGAAGGCTTACAGCCAGATGGGGTAGAGCAGGAGGAAGAGGGTCAGGATGATGACCATGAGGTCCATATAGGCGCAGAGAATGACGCCACCGTGGTAGAAGTTCCAGCGCGTACGCATGCAGCGCAGGGTGTCCAGGGTGCCCACTGCCATGACCAGGAGAGGAAGGGTGATCCAGTAGTTGGCCTGGAGATGAGGGAAGTGGGAAAGGGGCAGCACGGCGGCGAAGCTGCCGAGCACGAGCACATTGGCCCGGGCGAGCGACCGAAAACGCGGGTTCAGGAAGAGCGGCACCAACAGCGGGATCCAGTGGCAGCCCTGACCAAGGTGTTGGGCTGTGACAAGAGGAAGTTTACGCCGGGTTGACGGACGCGCTGAGCGGGTGGCGACCGCCGCCGACCATTCGATGGTAGGCAGGCCGAGCGACTTCCATGCGGTGAAGGTTCCCGGCGAGCTACGCGGAAACCAGTGCGGATTCGCCTTCATGTGCGGCCGCCGTGGCGGCGATGGACTCGGAAAAGGGAGCGCGGAGGATGCCGCGTTCGGTGATGATGGCGGTGATGTAGCGGGCAGGAGTGACGTCGAAGGCGGGATTTTGGATGCTGACGCCGTCGGGGGTGACCTGAAGGCCGTTGGGGTGGGTGACCTCGCGGGGGTTACGCTGTTCGATGGGGATGGCGGCGCCGTTGGGTGTTTGTGGGTCAATGGTATTGAAGGGGGCGGCGACGTAGAAGGGGATGCCGTGCTCTTTGGCGAGGATGGCGACGCCGTAGGTGCCGATCTTGTTGGCGGTGTCGCCGTTGGCGGCGATGCGGTCGGCGCCGACGATGACGGCGTGGATGCGGCCCTGGCCCATGAAGTGGCCGGCCATGTTGTCGCAGATGAGGGTGGTGGGGATATTGTCTTTGGTGAGTTCCCAGGCGGTGAGGCGGGTGCCCTGGTTAAAGGGGCGGGTTTCGTCGGCGAAGACGTCGATCTGCTTGCCTTGCTCGACGGCGGCGCGGATGACGCCGAGAGCGGAGCCGTAGCCACAGGCCGCGAGGGCCCCGGCGTTGCAATGGGTGAGGACGGTGGCTGTTTCGGGGAGCAGGGTTGCGCCGTGCCGGCCGAGTTCGCGTAGGTTGGCGATGTCTTCGTCGTAGAGTTGCCGGGCTTTGGCTACGACTTTTGCCTTGATTTCGTGGATGGGTGTGCTGTTTTGGGCCAGGTCGTTAAAGGTTTGGCGGATTTGGCCGATACCCCAGAAGAGGTTGACGGCGGTGGGTCGGGTGGCGGCCAGGGTGGCGCAGATTTGTTCGACCTCTGCGGTGAGTTGGGGGAGGGAGGTGGCTTGCGATTGCTGGATGCCGAGGGCGACGCCCATGGCGGCGGAGACGCCGATGGCCATGGCGCCACGGACGATCATGTCGCGGATGACGGTGGCGACTTCTTCGTACGTGCGGGCGAGAACGTAGATCTCTTGTTGGGGAAGTTTGGTTTGGTCGAGGAAGCTGACGCCTGCGGGCGTCCATTGGAGGGTGGGAATCATCGTCTCTTAGTGTAGCTGGGCTTCAGGCGCAGCTGGGCTCGAGGCGGCCCGGACGGAATAGCAGCTTCCCTGAGGGACACAAACAGAAAGGAAGAGGAACAGCAAACGCAGGTCTCTCCAGTACGCGCTGTGCGCTTCGGTTGAGATTGACAGGTTTGCTGGGAGGGTCTAGCTGGTCTTGCCGGAGGTTTGGCGGTTTTCGAGGCGGACGCGGCGGGCCTCGGGGGTGGCGGCGAGCATGAGGAAGCGGCGCTCGCAGCTGTAGCAGCGGTAGGGACGGAAGAAGGGCAGAAGGTACTCCAGGGAGCGCCTGCGTGAACGGAAGACGTTCTCGGATTGGCACTTAGGGCACCGGCGCGCGTCAGCCATACTGGACCTCGTTTCCCGATTGTAGGGCAGAACTGGTTTTGGGATGGTGAAAAGTTTCAGCTTTGTAGACGATCCAGGTGACGAAAGCCGTGGCTCATGCCGAGCATGACTGCGAAGAGAGTTCCGTTGTAGGTCATATGGACGAGGGTGGAGGCGGCTACGGAATGGAGTTTCAGGCGGATGTAGGTGAAAGCGAGGCTTACGCCGAAGAGGACGGCGACGATGCCCCAGGCATAGCGGTCCTGGGGAGCGTGTAGGAGTGCGAAGGCAAGGCTGGAAAGAAGGGCGGCGAAGACCTGGGCAGGGACAGTGTGGGCGGTGCTGGAGTGCCAGCGCTGGAGACCGGCGGGGGTGCGCTCGAGGCTGAGCCAATCGTAGGCTGTGGCCAGAGCGGGCAGAAGGAAGCCGCGGAAGAGGATTTCTTCGCACAGGGGAGCGAAGAAGACACCGAGAACGAGGGCGGCCCACGCGCCGGACTCCGTGCTCATCAAATGTTCGATTTCCGGGTGTTTGGGTTCAGTGATGAAACGGTCGGGAAGTTGGGCGAGGACGCAAACGAGGAAGCCGGCAAGGAGCAAGCGGGGGGCGTTACGGCGGGCGGCGAGGGCGTTGAACTCGATGCCACTGAGAAAGGAGCGCTTCCACAGGAGCGGAAAGATCTTGAAGCTGGCGGCCAGGGTGAGGACGTAAATAGCGCCTTCAAGAGCGATCTGGACGACGGAGTTGTCGCGAAGGGTGGGGTGGCCCTTGGTGAGGAGGGAGAAAGCGGCAAACGCAAGGAGTGCGGAGACGGCCAGGATGGCGACGAGCAGGGCGAGGTGACCGAGGTGAGGGACGCGTTTGGCGAGGCCGTGATCATCGGCGGGGAAGGGGTCGTGCTGGATGGTGAGCGCCTCGTCGACGGTCGGCTCGGGGGTGCGGATCTCGCTCATGCTGTAGGGGCAGCCTTGCGTCTTGTCGATTTTGCGGCTTTCGCACGGTTCCCGTGGCCTTCGGCGGGACGAGTTTTGGAGGCTGTGGGGACGCCGGTCTTCTTTTCGAGGGCGACAAATTTGGACTTTGGTTGCTTCTTTGCCAGATCGGGGAGGGTGATGGGGGGAAGGGTCAGGTGGGCGGTGAGGCCGGAGCCGTTTTCGTGGCTGGATTCGTAATACCGTGCGAGGAAATGACCGGTGTGGGAGCCGGGGGCGTGGGCTACCAGCTCAGGGGGGCCCTGGGCAACGATTCGCCCGCCTCCCTCGCCGCCTTCGGGACCCATGTCGATGAGGTAATCGGCGTTGCGGATGATGTCGAGGTTGTGCTCGATGATGATGACGGTGTTGCCGAGGTCGGTGAGACGGTGGAGAACTTCGAGGAGGCGGCGGACGTCGTCGAAGTGGAGGCCGGTGGTGGGTTCGTCGAGAAGGTAAAGGGTGCGGCCGGTTTGGCGCTTGGAAAGTTCCTTGGCCAGCTTCATGCGCTGGGCTTCACCGCCACTAAGGGTGGTAGCGGATTGACCGAGGTGAATGTAGCCGAGGCCGACGTCGACCAGGGTCTGAAGTTTTTGGTGAACGGTGGGAATGTCTTTGAGGATAGGGACGGCTTCTTCGATGGGGAGGTCGAGGATGTCGGCGATGGAGTAGCCGTTGAACTTCACGGCGAGGGTCTCCTGGTTGTAACGACGCCCATTGCAAACTTCGCACAGGACATAGACATCCGGCAGAAAATTCATCTCAATCCTTCGCTGTCCTTCGCCCTGGCAGGCCTCGCAGCGTCCGCCCTGGACGTTGAAGCTGAAGCGGCCGGGTTTGTAGCCGCGCTCGCGGCTTTCGGGGAGCATGGCGAAGAGGTCACGGATGGCCGTGAAGACGCCAGTGTACGTTGCAGGATTGGAGCGTGGAGTACGACCGATGGGGGATTGATCGATTTGGATGACTTTGTCGAACTGATCGGCGCCGTGGACGGCTTTGTGAGCGCCGGGCTCCTCGCGGGATTTGTAAAGCTCGCGGGCGAGGGAGCGATAGAGAATGTCGTTGACGAGGGTGGATTTTCCGGATCCGGAGACGCCGGTGACGACGGTCATGACGCCCAGGGGGAAGTGGGCGGTGACGTGCTGAAGATTATGGGAGGTGGCGTCTTCGATGGAGAGCCAGCGGCCGTTGAGCTCGCGGGGTTTCTTGTCGGGGGTGGGGCGGGTGACGATGTCGATGGCGCCGGAGAGGTATTGGCCGGTAACGGAGGCGGGGTTGGCCATGATCTCGGCGGGGGTGCCGGCGGCCATGAGCAGACCGCCATTTTTGCCGGCGCCGGGGCCCAAGTCCAGGACATAGTCGGCCTTGCGGATGGTGTCTTCGTCGTGTTCGACGACCAGGACGGTGTTGCCGAGATTGCGGAGGTCTTCGAGCGCGTGGATGAGGCGCTGGTTGTCGCGCTGATGGAGGCCGATGGAGGGTTCGTCGAGAACGTAGAGGACACCGCGAAGGCGGGAGCCGATCTGGGTGGCGAGGCGGATGCGTTGACCTTCGCCGCCGGAGAGAGTGGCGGCGGAGCGGGAGAGGGAAAGGTAGCCGAGGCCGACGGCGTTGAGGAATTCGAGACGTTCGATGATTTCGCGCTGGAGGCGATCGGCAATGAGGCGGTCGCGGCCCGAAAAGGCGAGCGACTGGGCGGAGGCAAGGGCGCGCTGTAACGAAAGACCGGTGAACTCGGCGATGGAGATGTCGCGACGAGCGCTGGGGGATTCCGTGGGTTCGGTGTCGTCCTCTTCCTTGTTGACGGTTGAGTGGAGGCTTGCGGCAGCGACGGGGAGGGTGACGGCGAGGGATTCCGGGCGGAGACGGGCACCGTGACAGCGCGGGCACTCGGAGGCGGACATGAAGCCCATCATGTATTCGCGATAGCCTTCGGATTTGGTCTCTTCCATGTTGTCGCGAAGGTAGCGAAAGATGCCGTGGAAGCCCAGGCGGGCGCCTTCGCTGCGGGGCGGGCCATAGAGCAGGAGGTCCTGCTGAACCTTGGCGAGGTCTTCAAAGGGTTGTTTGAGGTTGATTTTGAACTTTTCTCCCGCAAGTTTCACTGCGCGAAGGAGATATTGGGAGGCGGAGCCGGGACCGAGGGCGCCGTCGAGGAGGGGTTTGGACCAGTCGGTGATGACTTTGGCGGGATCGAAATCGTAGATGGAGCCGAGGCCGTGGCATTCGGGGCAGGCGCCGTAGGTGGAGTTGAAACTGAAGGAGCGGGGTTCGAGCTTGGGGACGTTGATGCCGCAGTCGGGGCAGGCCATGGAGGTGGAGAAGAGGGTTTCGGTGTAGTCGCCGCCTGGGGGTTGGAGGCCCATGAGGACGAGGCCGTTGGCGAGCTGGAGGGCGGTGGTGACGGCGGCCTGGAGGCGTTTTGTGTCGAAAAGCGGTCGGTTGTCGGTTGTCGGTTGTTCGTGGTCCGTGGACGGAACGACAGGTTTGAGGATGATGCGGTCGACGACGGCTTCGACGGTGTGGTTTTTGCGCTTTTCGAGGCGCATACCTTCCTCGATTTCCGTGATTTCGCCGTCAATGCGGACGCGGTAGCCTTTGCGGTCGAGGGCTTCGAGCTCTTCGCGGAACTCGCCTTTGCGGCCGCGGACGATGGGGGCCATGACGGTGATGCGCTCGCCGGGGTTGAGGGAGGCGATGCGTTCGACGATCTGCTCGGCCGACTGGCGAGTGATGGGGCGGTGGCAGTTGGGGCAGTGGGGCTGGCCGACGGAGGCCCAGAGCAGGCGGAGGTAGTCGTAGATTTCGGTGATGGTGCCGACGGTGGAACGGGGGGAGCGGGAGGTGGTTTTCTGCTCGATGGAGATGGCGGGGGAGAGGCCGTCGATGGAGTCGACGTCGGGGCGCTCCATCTGATCAAGAAACTGGCGGGCGTAGGCGGAAAGGGTTTCGACGTAGCGGCGCTGGCCTTCGGCGTAGATGGTGTCAAAGGCGAGGGAGCTTTTGCCCGAGCCGGACAGGCCGGTAACGACGGTGAGGGAGTTGCGGGGGATAGAGACGGAGATGTCTCGGAGATTGTGCTGGCGGGCGCCGCGGACGTTGATGTGGGTGAGGCTCATGGGCGATGGGCGGCGTGTTGGGGCCAAGAATAAGGATAACGCGGTGGGGTTGACGCTGCGCGTTGGCCCAGGTGGTGAGGGCTTTTTGCGGATTGGCATCCCGGGACAGCGGGTTTGGGGTCCAGCGATGATTCGACTTGCTCATGGGAAGCGCCAACCGCAACCAACGGGGAGCGCTCACTCCCAGTCAACCTGCAAGTGTCAACCGTTGTGTGTACCGGAAGGTGGGGAATCTTGCTGGGTAACAGAGTCCCACGAAGATTGCAGTTGGTTTGTGGTGAATCCGGGTGAAGATGGCGCTGTCCTTCTTTTGCGATACGGGTGAGTGCTGAGGGAGAAAGCAGGGGGAAGTTCCGATGGGAATGGTGATGTTGGTGTGTGCGGTGTTGGCTTCGCTGGCGTTAGGTGTGCTGGTGGCGTATGGCATCTGCCAGGCGATGTTTCGGGTGTTTCGAGTGCATGCAGAGAATGCGGCGCGGTCGCGGGGTGTGGCGCAGGGGTTGCGGACGGTTCGAGGGTAGCGTCGGGTCGGCGCGCGGTTAGAAGCTTTTTCACCGCTATATATCAGCAGCTTGTCAGAAAATTCGCTCTTAGAAGTTCCCTTGGACGCCCTCGTCACCGACAACGCCGCAAAGCCCCAAGACAACTGGAAGGA
>CAXUDN010000169.1:0-6839 GCA_964249715.1 uncultured Acidobacteriaceae bacterium | reverse complement strand
AAGAGGCATGCCGGGGTGTGGACACCCGTAATCGCTCACAAAACTATAAGTGCCGAACCTCAGTTCGCTCTTGCTGCTTAATTAATTAAGTAGCCGATCGCCCCAGCTTCGCCTACGGGCCGGAAGCGATCGTCGCACAGTAGGCTGGCCCAAGGAGTTCCGTCTGGACGCCAAGGGTGAGACCAATCAGGCTGGTGGCCGTCGCATCTTCGCCCGTTCTAAGCGCCGATCACGAGACAAAGACGAACCCGGGAAAAGCATGAATGCTCTCTGCTGACAGTCGTTTCGGACGCGGGTTCGACTCCCGCCGCCTCCACCACTTTCTCCAGTTCGTCACCCCTCGGCAGGGGATCCCTTCTCTCTCGTCATCATCTGCGCGCATGCCGCGCTCGCCAACGAAAGCCCCACAGCCAGCCAGATGATCCGGTGGAATCCGTAAACAAACGCTTCCTCCACGGCTTGTTTCGCCCGCGGATCTTTCGTCTGCACCGCCGCCATCCGCAACCGCTGCGCCTCAATCGTTTGCCGCTCCGCTGCGGGCACCGCAAATTGATCGAGCCGGCGAGGCAGATTGTGACGAAAAGTCAACCCCAGCACCAACCCAAACAGCGCCACCGAAAGCAAACTCGCCAATCGCGAGATCGCGTTGTTGACTCCCGAGGCCACACCCGCTTCGTCCACAGGAACCGAGTTCATCACCGCCGTCGTCAGCGGCGCCACGCTGATTGCCATGCCCAGCCCCAGCACAGCAACCGCCGGAAAGAAGGTCGTCCAGTACGATCCACCAATGCCCGGTCGACCGGCAAGCGCGAAACCTACCGCCGCCACCAGCGACCCCACCGTCAGTGGGCCACGAGCGCCATACCGGCCAATCAGACCGCCCGACCAGTGCGACAGCAGAAACAAAATCAGGATCAGCGGAAGCAGGGCCGCCCCCGCCTGTGTCGCCGAGTAATGCTGCACCTGGATCAGGTCGAGCGGGAAAAAGAACAGCAGGCCGTTCAGTGCGGTATACAAAAGCAGCGTCAGCAGGTTCGCCCCGGCGAAGTTGCGCGAACGGAAATACTGGAGCGGCAGCATCGGGCGCTCAATCCGGTGCTCATACAGCAGCAGCCCCACCAGGCACAACACACCTGCTCCCGCCGTGCTCCACACAGCGCCCCCATTCCTGTTCCCTTCCAGGAAGGCGAAGGTTACCGCCCCAAGACCCACCGTCCCCAGAATCGCGCCAATCCAATCCAAACCGCGGTGCATCTGCTCACTTCGGCTCTCCGGCACACGCCAGAACGTAATCAGCAGGGTAGCCACCGCCAGGGGCACGTTGAGAAAGAACACCCATCGCCATGTCGCTCGGTCGACCAGCCAGCCGCCCAGCACCGGCCCGATCGCCGCAGTCGCCGCACTGAAGCCAGACCATATCCCGATGGCCCGCCCACGGCTCTCTGCAGGAAAGAACGCGCTCAGAATTGCCAAACTTCCCGGCACCAGCAAAGCGGCACCAATTCCCTGCAAACCGCGCGCCGCAATCAGCAACACGATGGAAGGCGAAAGCCCACAAAGGATCGACCCAACCGCAAACAGCCCCACCCCCGCGGAAAACACCAGGCGCCGCCCGTACACATCCCCCAGGGAGCCGGCAACAAGCAGCAGAGAGGCCAGAAACAGCGCGTACGCCTCAATCACCCATTGAATCTGGCTCGCAGTGGCGTGGAACCCCGATTGCAGCGCAGGCAGCGCAACGGTCACCGCCGTCCCGTCGATAAATGCCATGCTGGATGCCAGGATGGTCGCCGCTAAGACCCACTTGGCCTGTGGCGTACGCAGGATGGCTTCCTTATCCTCGCGGTCGTTGGGCGTTAGGGATGCGTTAGCGGAGGACACGTCGGGCTCTAGTCATCATAGGCTGTGTCGCTTCGTTTGTTCTGCCCCTTCTGCAGCAAGCCACTTGGGAAACCACAGCCCTTGCACGACGTCACTAGCACCAGGCACCCACAACTGCCTGTACAGAAGGCCAGGCGTCACCCTTTCAAAACGCTCCCGCTCCCTCCGCTGGTCACCGGCAGCGCCGAATCCCTGTTATCTCGCAGGCGCAGCCAGAGGATGCGCAGAACTGCAAGAATCGGTACTGAAACCAGAGCGCCCACGACGCCCCCGATCTCACCGCCCGCAAGCACGCCAAAAATCTGCACCAGCGGCGTAATTTCCAGCGACTTCCCCATGATGCGCGGCGCATTCACATAATCCTGGATAAGGCGCCAGGCCCCAAGAAACAAAAAGAGCCAGAGCAGGTGAGGGTAGCCCGACAGCAGCGCAATGCCGAAAATCGCCGCACACGCAACAGCAGGACCCACCACAGGAATAAACTCACAAACTCCCGCCATAGGTCCGAGGACAAAGGCAAAAGGGGCACGCATGATGCCCAGCACCACCGTAAGAACAGCTGCCGTCAAACCCGCCAGGATAAGCTGTGCGCGGATGTAGCTGCCCAGCATAACGTTGATGTCGCCGACGATCCCCCGCAGCACCGACCTGTTCTTCGCATCGCCCCCCAGGCCCACCACCTGGAAAGTCATCGCGCGCGCATCTTTCAGGAAAAAGAGGCTAAGGATCGGTATAAGGATGAGCCACCACACATGGCTCAGCGGCTCTTCCAGGCTTCGCAGCGCGCCTTCTCCATATTTCTCAATCGATGCACGATTGTTCAGGAAAACCTGCTGGACCTGCACTGCGCGTTCGTGCGTCCACCCCCGGCTCTGGCCCATGTTCAGGATAATCTGGCCTGACGCGATGCGGTCCAGGAAGGCTGGCACGCTGGAAGTCAGATCCTTCGTCTCGTCTGCGACACGCGGCCCAAGCACAAACCCAAGCCCCACCAGGAGACCGATCAGCAGGAAGTACGTCACGGCAATGCCCCTGCCACGCCCGTTCAGTTTGCGTTGAAAGAACGACACAACGGGGTCCACGAAGTAGGCGAAGAGAATCGCAAACAGAAACAGCGTAAGTGTCTCGTGGGCTCCACGCAGAAACGCAAGCACTACGACAAAGATCAAAATCGTGGAAAGAACACGGGCCGTTTTCGTGTCCCAAAGAGCTGAAAGCATAGGTCGTACCTGCTGTTGGGGATTTGGCGTCTCACACGCACGAGAGCGAAGAACACCTTCGCCTGACGCAATCACGCTTGAAACATGTTCGATGCACGTTCCCAACCCGCAGCGATAAAATAGCGAGATGAGCGTTCTGGCTTTCGCGGACATCCAGCACGCAATCGATGCCGGCGAGCGCATCTCCACCGCACAGGCCCGGTGGCTCTGGAAAAACGCCTCAGACGCACAACTTCGCTCCCTCGCCACCACGGTCCGCAGCCGCTTCCACGCACCCGGATCCTGCACGTACCTCATCATGCGCATCATCAACTACACCAATGTCTGTGTAGCGCAATGCGACTACTGCGCCTTTTATCGACTTCCCGGCCAACCAGGCGGCTACGTCATGTCACAGGGAGAGGTCTTCGCCAAACTCGACGATCTGCTCGCCCTCGGCGGTGATCTTGCCGCCTTCAACGGCGGCTTCAACCCTCACCTGCCGCTCAGCTACTACTGCGATCTCTTTCGCAGCATCCGCGCCCGCTACGGCGAAGCCCTCGAGTTCTACGCCCTCACCGTCGCCGAGTTCATGTACCTCGCCGACCACGCCAAACTCACCTTCCCTCAGGCCGCAACGCAACTCCGCGACGCCGGCATCCGCTGGATCACCGGCGGTGGCTCCGAGATCCTCACCGAAGACTTCCGCCGCCGCCACAGCAAATTCAAATACACCGTTACGCAATACTTCGAAGCCCAACGCGCCATCCTCGATGCCGGTCTCAAAACCACCGCAACCATGGTCATCGGCTTCGACGAAACCCTCGACGAACGCCTCGAACACCTCGAACGCACCCGTAATTTCCAGGATGAAACCGGCGGTCTGCAAAGCTTTCTCTGCTGGACCTTCAAGCCCTATTTCACCGCCCTGGGCAGCCAGCTCGGCAGCATAGAAATCACCACCGGCGAGTATCTCCGTCACCTCGCCCTGAGCCGGATTTATCTCGACAACATCCCCCGCATCCGCACCTCCGTCCTCACCCAGAACGAGCGCGCCCTCGAAGGCCTCCTCTACGGCGCAGACGACTTCGACCTCCCCATCGAAGACGAAGTCACCCAGAAAGCCGGGGCCACCATCAGCCTCGACTTCACCCGCATCCTCAACTACGCCGAACAGCTGGGCTTCCACCCCAGCTACCGCCACATCGCCCAGACCCCGCAGGAAGCCCTCGCCATCTAACGCTTTCTTTCACGCGCGCGGGACCGCCCCGTCGAGCTGAAGGCTCGACCTACAACATGCCTAGCTTCCCGTAGTCAGAACAGCAGAGGCTGAAAGCCCGACAGACAGCATGGCCCACCCATGTCGGGGAACGTGTAAGACGGTAAAAAAACGGCCCGTCTCCCATCCAAGCGACTCCTAGCTTGCTACTAACCCGTTCGCCGGCAACACATCCATAAACGGACTTACCGAAAACACAGCCTTCCCCGGCCCAGGCTCCCCATACCCGGGCGGCGGCGGCAACCGGAAACTCAACAGTGTGTCCCGATACACCTCAAGCAACCGCAAATGATATTCCAGCGACGCTCCTTCCGGGTTTAACTTGCCCAGCGGCGTCGTCGGCTCCGGACACCATGTCGTAAACCGCGGCACCACCCCCCGCGCCATGAAGTACTCCAATCCTTCCCGCGTGGAAGCCACCGCCTTTTCCACGTCCGTGTATCCCTGCGGCTTTGCCATCTCGATCCCCGCCACAAAGTTTGGGATCACCCGCGAAGGCCCAAACACCTCTGCCGCCTCCACCACCCGCTTGATCCATTCCTCGCGCCCGATATACCGGTTCTTGCCCGGCGAATACGCCGCAAATAACTCCGGGTCCCACACCTCATAGTTCGGGTGATAGATCTTCGCCCCCGCATCTTTTAGCCGCTGTACATCCGCCTTCGGCCAGGCCTGCGTTACCACCTTCCCGATCCACCGGTCCGGAAACCGTCGCTCAATCGCCTCCACATACTTCGTGTAGAAATCGACCTCGCTCTCCCCCGCCAGCGTCGACGTAATACTTCCCCCCGTCACCGTATACGCCTTCGCCGGACTGTCACTCGCAGCGATGAACTCCAGCGCCTCGAGAATATCCTCCACATTCTTCACCCCGGTATACGGCCGCTTCGCCGCAATCTGCTCACGGTAGTTATGGTTGATATCGCAGAACTGACACTCCTCCTTCTCGCCAAAATACTGGCAGATCCGAAAGATCGTCAGATAAATCAGATACCCCCACTCGATCGTCGGCGCAATCTCCGCCGCACCCTTGCCATCCGCCAGCTTCGCGCCATAATGCGGCGGCATCGGCGGCAACCCCACCTTCGCCAGCAGCGCCCCGTCCGCCGTCAGCCAGCGCTCCCCCTCATGCAACACCACGCGATAGGGCGACCCCGGATTCAATCGCACCGACACAATCGTGCGCCGCAACCCAAACGGCCCACCGGTCAACGCAATCTCCTCCGGCGTCTTCAACTGCTCCGTCGCGTTCAAATCCGACTGGTGCACCATGTTGAACGAAAAAATAAAGTAAGACTTCGGCTGGTGCTGCTCCCCCACCCGCGGGTCAACCAAAGCTTCCGGCGCAAACGACACCCCACGCCGCAACAGATCCGCCTTCACCACCGCCTCAGCCGGGAGCGTCGGATGCCGCTCCGCATACCCCGCCAGCCGCTCCACCGCCCCGCTCACCACCACATCCTTAGCCGCAACGTCCATCCAACGCACCAACCTTCCCTAATTTGACGTCCCCGCCGCGCCCACGACTCGATCTCAACCCGCTGGAAACAGCTCCTCCAACGACCCCACACACAACTCCGGCCCCTCCGCCTTCAACTCCTCCGCCGAAAAAATCCCCGTAGCCACCGCAATCACCTCCAGCCCATTCGCATGCGCCGCCTGCACATCCGCCGGCGTATCCCCCACCACGCACACACTCGCCCCCGCCCCGGCATCCGCCCTTACCCTGGCCAAGGCTCGCCGAAACACCTCACTCCGGCTCTGGCACCCGTCGCTATACCCACCATGCTGAAAGAACCCCAACAACCCACACTCCCGCAGTTTCGCATCCCCCACCCGCGCCAAATTCCCCGTAGCCGTCGACATCACCGCGCCCCGCCCCCGCAGGTGCTCCAACACCCGCTTCGCCCCCGCCAGCACCTCAATCTCCAAATCTCCACGATTCGCCTCCACCTGCCGTCCGACCGCCTCACAAATCTGGTCCATTCGATCCCGCCAAAGCTCCTCCTCCACCCCACCCCGCACAAAAGCGTCCCGCAAAATCGCCTCGTCCACACTCCCATGCGTCACCACCCCATCCAGGTTCAACGGCCGCCCCGCCACCCCACTCAGCGCGTCGCAAAACGCAAAATAATGCACCGCATCCCTGCAGTTCAGCAGCGTGCCGTCGATATCGAACAAATACGCCTCAAACCCGTCCCACGCCCGCGAAAGCTTTCCAGTAGCCACCATCCCCTCAGCCTAGCAAAACGCCTCCAGCGCCCCCCGCACCCGCCCCACCAACTCCCCCCAATCCCCCTGCACCCGCTGCCGCCACAGCCGCACACTCGGATACCACGGCGAATCCTCTCTTCCTGCCATCCATCGCCAATCCGCGGACCGCTGCAACAACACCCAGCAAGGTACCCCCAAAGCCCCCGCCAGATGCGCCGCCAGCGTATCTACCGTAATCACCAGATCCATCTCCGCGATCACCCCCG
>CAXUDN010000168.1:0-6880 GCA_964249715.1 uncultured Acidobacteriaceae bacterium | reverse complement strand
GGCCCTCTCGCGCTACGTGGTGTTGGGCTATACAAGTACGAGCAAGCGATGCTTTTGACCGAATCGATCATGCAACCCTAGCTCGGCGGCCCCTGTCGCAGCGGTGCTGCGATGTCCTGATCGACCCGGAAAGAAGCCTTAAGGGACCGAGGTCAAGCCTTGATGCTCCGCCATAGGTACGGCATACATCCGTGTGAACCCTTCCACCCAACGATTGCAAGGCATCTGTGGTGCCCCGAACAGCATGAAAGAGAAAAGCGGCTTGACGGGCCGCCCTTCTCTACCTCTCTACCGGACTGCCGGGAAGGGTGCCTGTCTATTTCACCGGTTTGACGACGCTGATACGCAGTTGCTCGCTGAGATGAGGCAGAATCTTGTTCATGTCAGACTGCTGGTTCTTCACATGGGCATCCAGGTGCGCTTGGCTGGCCCACATTTCCACGGTGTAGAAGCTGCCGGTGTACTGCACATCCTCGTACAGTTCGTAGTGCAAGCAGCCATCTTCACTGCGCGCGGGCTCTACAAACGCGTGCAGTGCCTGGCGGACGTCGCCTTCGTGGCCTCCTTTGGCGCGTGCGGCGCCCATGACGGTGATTGCGATTGTGTCGTTGGCGGTCTTGTCGTTCATCGTTTTCTCCTGTTTTCTGTTGGAAGGAGCGTTGGAGCAGCGATCAGTGAGCGGCGGTGGCTTTGCCGCCCACGCGGAATCCACGGGTCAGGATCATAAGCGGCGCGGTGATCAGCGTCATCACTCCGAGAAGGTAAAAGCAATCCATAAATGCCATAAAACGTGTCTGCATCCCAAGCTGGTCGTACACATGCGCATAGGCTGCGTTGAGCGCATCGGCATGGGAAAAGCCGTTCTTCTGCAAAAAATCGGCAGTCGAAGCGACGGTGGTCTGCAGCCATGCCCCCGACGGTGCGAGGTGGGAGCCGACGACATCCTGGTGAAAGTTGCCGCGCCGTTCCGCCATGGTGGAGACCAGGGCGATGCCGAAGCTGCCGCCCCAGTTGCGGAAGAAGTTTGTCAGCGATGAGGCCTTGTTGTTTTGCTCCGGCCGCAGCTCCGAGTAGGTGAGCAGCGAAAGCGGCACGAAAAAGAACGCCATGCCCGCGCCCTGCATAGCGCGAGCCAACGCCCAGTGACGGTAGTCTGTCGCCAGGTTCATGCGGCTGAAGTGCAGAAAGGCCAGACCCACCACGGTAAACGCGCCAAACAACATGACGCGCGGGTTGACGATGCGGCGCTGCACCAGCTGCGCACCTACCGGTGACAGCAGCGTGATGAGGAACGCGCCCGGCCCGAGCACGAAGCCGGCGTCGATGGCGCGGTAGCCGAACAGAGCCTGCAGCATCTGCGGAATCATGGTGGTGGAGGCGAACAGGCCGACGCCGAAGACAAAGTAGAAGACGCTGGCGATAGCGAAGTTGCGCACCTTCAGCAGACGCAGATCGATGATGGGGTCCGGCGTGTACAGCTCCCAGAAGACGGCGGCACCCAGGCACAGGACGGCGATGGCGAACATCCAGCAGATGACCGTGGAGCCGAACCAGTCGTCGATCTGCCCCCGGTCCAGCAGCACCTCTAGACAGGCCGAGCCGACGCCGATCAGTGCGATTCCCACCAAGTCGACTCGCAGCTTACCGCCCACGCGTGCCGATGCACGCTCCTGCTCGAACGAAGGCGGGTCGTGGACGAAGCGGTTGGTCAGGAACAGCGACAGCGCGCCGATCGGAATATTAATCAGGAACACCCATCGCCAGTTGTAGTTGTCGGTGATGTAGCCGCCGAGCACAGGACCGATGGCCGGCGCGGCAACGATGGCGATGGTGTACAGCGCGAACGCCGACGCGCGTTTGGACGGCTCGAAGGTATCGACCAGGATGGACTGCTCGACCGGTGCGAGCCCACCGCCGCCGATGCCCTGCAATACACGCGAGAACAGCATGACGCCCAGCGTGGGTGCAAGGCCGCAGAACAGCGACGTGATGGTGAACAGCAGCACGCAGGCCATGTAGTAGTTCTTGCGGCCGAAGACGCGCGACAGCCAGGCCGACATGGGCAGCACCACGGCGTTCGCCACCAGGTACGTAGTCAGGATCCACGTCACCTCGTCGAACGAGCGGCCCAAGCCGCCCGCGATGTACGGCAACGAGACATTGGCGATGGACGTATCGAGCAGCTCCATAAAGGTTGCCAGCGTAACGGTCAGGGCGACCACCCATGGATTGACGACAGGGCTTGGGGCTGAACGGGACCGCCGGTCCCGCCTTGCCGAGACATCTCCCGTCGTCGCTGTCACTTCGTAGGCTGCCCTGTCGCACCGGCCATAGATGCCGCATCACGAGAGGTCGGTGGGAAGTGTTGCGGCGTGTAGGTGCCCGGCGTGCCAAGCGAAGTATTGGAGATGAAAGCCGGTTCACACTGATGCACGTTCAGGCCGCTTTCTCCTGCCGCGAGTTCGGGTTTCAGCACCTGCACATCGTCGTAGTCGCCGCCGTTTTGCGAGCGGAAGGGGATAGGTTCCGTCGTCTGCGCCGTCAGGATGCGGTCGAGATACGTGTTCGTCATTTGCTGGACCGCGTTTTCAGATGAGCGGTCAACCTCATAGAAGACCACCGGTGGCAGCACATCCATGCCCGGGTAAAAGAGAACGCCGTGCTCGATGGGGAAGAGGAGGTCGTCCACGGGGCCGCACACGCCGCGCGGGCCGTAGTGCGAGACGCGACCGCCAGCGGTCATCGCCACGATCGACCGGCGGCCCTTCAGCGATCCCTCGCCAAAACGGTCTCCCCACCGCGCGCCGCCGTGTTCGCCCACACCGTATGCGAAGCCCAGCGCGTAGACACGGTCCACCCATCCCTTCAAAATCGCCGGCATGCCGTACCACCAAAGTGGAAACTGGAAGACGACCACGTCTGCCCACAGAAGCCTGCGCTGCTCCTCGGCGATGTCGGGCGACTGGGTGCCCGCCCTGAAGGCCACTCCTGACTCACGCGAGTAATGTAGCGGCTGCGACGCGTCCCGACCGGGAAAATCGTCGGCATCCGCCACCGCTTTCCAGTTCATCGCGTACAGGTCGGACACGAGCACTTCATGCCCGGAGGCCAGTAGGCCCTTTACCACCTCATCTTTCAGGTGGCCGTTTAAGGAAGCAGGCTCAGGATGTGCGTAAACGATGAAAACTTTCATTGGTCCCTCACTTCGAACAAGAATCGACACAACAACTACAGACAAGACATCCGATGTGCCATAGCGCAATAAGTTGCTTATTTTGTTATACTTACAAAATTGTTACCAAGTCTCATGCTTGTTACTATGGGATATGCGCAAGCAACGATACGCCCGTTATCCTTCCGCCTGTGGCTGCGGTGTGGAAGCATGCCTCGAAGTCATTGGCGGTAAGTGGAAGGGGCTGCTGCTGCATCAACTGATCCAGCACGGGACGCAGCGCTTCGGCCAGCTCCGTAGCCTCAAGCCAAACCTGAGCGCCCGTATTCTTACCGCACAACTACAGGAGCTGGAGGAAGACGGCATTGTTGTGCGGAAGGCCTACGCGGTGGTTCCGCCTAAGGTGGAATACTCGCTTTCCGAGTACGGCCAGACACTCGTACCACTGATTCAGGCGCTTCAAGCCTGGGGCGATGAAGATCGGCGACGGAGGGGTAGCCGCACGGCGAAGAGTTCGGCCGCACCCGACTTATCCGGCGCGCACGACAGTGTGGGTCTGCCGTCAGAGGCCGTCCGCGCCTAGCGTCGCCCACTATGCCGCACACATCCTGCAGGCTGGGCCACATGAACTTTGCGAGCTTCACCAAATCGGTCGGCGGCAAAGGGTTCCGGGTTCCCGAACTCAGCCAGTTCGCATGGGGTTCCATTTCGCTGGCCGACCTGATGACTGAGCTTATGCAGGCCCCGAACGGTCTCAACGACTTCCTGCAAATGCTTCATCAAGGCTAGAAACAGAGTTCCAAGTAACCGCAGTCCCAGACTCACGGTAGCCACTGAGGATTCTTGCCCGACGTTAGCACACAGCACAAACTCGATATCAAGAACGGCACGCGTCCCCCCGCGCGTCCAGATCACGTACGACGTCGAAATCGGTAATTCCATCGAAGAAGTCGAGCTGCCGTTTGTCAAAGGCATCATATCGGACCTGTCCGGGAACGCGCGTCATACACCTTTGCTCAAATTCAAAGACCGCACGTTCTACGACCTGGATCCCGACACGTGGAGTGGCATCAACTGATTTCGAAATCTATCCAAGTAGGGCGTGCCGTTGCCCTCGCAACCGTGAAGTTCAGCTGAACCTGCTCGTGGCCTCTCGGATGCTGCTCACGCCAAAGTTCCAGCAGCAGAGGCGGCATAGCCGACAGTACGGCCTTGGTCCGATGGACCTTTGCGTGGCAGGCCGGGCAAAGCGAGAGCATTAGGTTCAACACGGACTTTCCGGGAACGCGATGATGCACGATGATCGAGCGTTTGGCGCGGCCTGAAGCGTCGCACACGCGACAACGATAACCGTCTCGCTCCAGAACCGCTTCTCGCAAACCACCAAAATGCGCTTCGTCCTGTCTCCGAAGCGTGTAGCAGGTGCCGCACAGACTTGATCCAGCGAAGCCTTAAGAGCCAATGCCCTGGATCGCGTAAATAAGA
This sequence comes from uncultured Acidobacteriaceae bacterium, assembly GCA_964249715.1. Taxonomy (GTDB): domain Bacteria; phylum Acidobacteriota; class Terriglobia; order Terriglobales; family Acidobacteriaceae; genus Granulicella. The sequence continues at coordinate 2,223 of CAXUDN010000168.1, read as the reverse complement.
AAGAGGTCGAGCTTCCACCCGCCAGGGCCTCTACTCTTGCTTTGCCATCCCGTTCGAGGAGCAACGGCCACGCCCAAATTTCCGGGCTGGCCAAGGAGTTAGCTTCTTTCCAATTGCCGGTCGGAGGCAAGCCACACCCACGGTCGCATTCTCTTATCCCGCTCTTGCCAAGCCTCAATGTTGCTTGCCGACTTCAATGTTTGACCGATCTCATCCAAACCTTCCAACAGGCTCTGACGGCGGTGAGAATCGATCTTGAACTCATAGGTGCGACCCGAAGGGGCAGTTACGATCTGAGCCGCCAGGTTGACTGTGAAGCCGGAGCCGCCGATTGCAGCTTCTGCAGCTAATTCATCCACTGCGAGCCGCGGCAGCACGACTGGCAGCAGGCCGTTTTGAAAGCAGTTGCCGTAGAAGATGTCTCCGTAGCTCTCCGCCACGATCGCGCGCACGCCGAGCGACTGAATAGCCCACACAGCCGGCTCGCGCGAGGATCCGCAGCCGAAGTTGGCGCCGGTGAGCAGGATAGGCGCCCCAAGAAATTGGGGCTGATTCAAGGTGCACTCCATGTTCGCGCTTCCATCGGGTTTCAGCCGGAGAGCCTCAAAGGCCGCAGCTCGAATGCCGTCGAGGGTTCGGTTAGTCAGCCTGTCGACCCGGATGATCACATCCGTGTCGCAGTTCTCCATCATCAACGGTACGGCCACTCCGGTCGCAGAGGTAAATGGCTTCATGCAAGGCTCCGCACATCGGTGATTGCACCCGCAATGGCCGCGGCCGCAGCCATCGCGGGGCTGGCGAGGTGAGTCCTCGCCCCAGGCCCCTGCCGGCCTACGAAGTTCCTGTTTGACGTAGAGATCACCCGGGCACCGGCGGGGATGCGGTCACCGTTCGCCGCCACACAGAGGCTGCACCCGGCTTCGCGCCATTCAAATCCGGCTTCTTTGAAAACCATATCCAAGCCTTCCGCCTCGGCCGCGCGTTTGACTTCCTCTGAACCGGGAACGACCCAGGCATGGACGCCTTCCGCCACACGATGTCCACGAACAAACTTAGCTGCCTCACGCAGGTCGGACAAGCGCGAGTTGGTGCAGGATCCGATAAAAACCCAGTCGATCTTTGTTCCCACAATCGCAGCGCCCGCAACGAGGCCCATGTACTCAAGCGCTGCCTCCCAACTTTTGCGCGTGTCTTCGGTCTGGTCTTTCGGCTGTGGGATGAGACCATCTACCCGCATCGTCTGCTCGGGACTGGTGCCCCAGGTCACCGTCGGGGCGATTTCACCCACATCAATCACTTCCTCCCGATCGAAAGCCGCGTCGTCATCGCCAACGAGCGTCTTCCAATAGGCGATCGCAGCGGAGAGCTCTGGTTGCGTGGGAGCAAAGGGACGGCCCTGGATGTACGCGTAGGTCTTTTCGTCCGGCGCGATCATGCCCATCTTCGCTCCCATTTCAGCCGTCAGGTTACAAATGGTAAAGCGCCCTTCCACGTCCATCTCCCGGATTGCAGAACCCGCGTACTCAACGGCATAGCCGGTGGCCGCCGCCGTCCCGATCTTTCCAATCAAATGCAGGATCAGGTCCTTTGCGGCAACGCCGTGTTTCAGCTTGCCTTCAAAGCGCACACGCATATTTTTCGGCTTCTTCTGCCGCAGAGTTTGTGTCGCAAGCGCATGCACGATCTCGGACGACCAGACCCCAAAAGCCAGCGTGCCGACTGCGCCATTCGTGCAAGTGTGGCTATCGCCAAAGACGCCGATCATGCCGGGCAGCACGATCCCCAGTTCCGGACCCATCACATGGACGATGCCCTGTCCTCTAAGGCCGACTTCGAAGAAGCGCATCCCGAACTCGGCAGACCTCTGCTTGAGGGTTTCCCATAGCGGTGCGCCGATGCTAAAGGTCTGGCCCGTGCGTCCCGGCGTGCTTGCCACGACGTGGTCGGGCGTAGCAAAGGCAAGCTCCGGATTCCGGACCGTCATGCCGCGTTTGACAAGCTCGTTCAACGCGGGCGCTCCGGAGAGATCGTGCAGGAGGTGGCGATCGATGTGTAACAAGGCCCAGCCATCGCCAAGATCGGTCACCACATGTGCATCCCACATTTTGTCAAAGAGTGTCTGTGCCATCGGTCTGCCAAGCCTCAGATGTCTACTGCGGTGCCAAAGTCTGGAACTTGTTGCGCAACTCATCCCATTCCGTCGAACCCATGCGCCTGAAAGCC
>CAXUDN010000167.1:0-6963 GCA_964249715.1 uncultured Acidobacteriaceae bacterium | reverse complement strand
GACAGCTTTGAGGTCGGCGTTGCCGGCGAAAGTGGGGGCGTCTTCGTCGGGTGGGAGGATGGCGGGGAGATTGGGAAGTGCAAGTACGGCGATATGGGCTGGCGCCGCTGCGGCAGCGAACTCGCGCAATTTGCCAGGGTTGGAGGTAGCGGCGTAGAGGTTTGTCACGGATGATTGGATGAAGAGTTCGCACGAGGAGCAGGCATGGCGGATGTACCCGTGCTCGTGGTTTTCGGTGGCAGGTCCGGCGTAGGGAAGACGAGCCTGGCGGGGCGGATTGCGCGCCGTCTCGCCGGGGTGTACCTGCGCATCGACACGATAGAACAAGGTATCCGGAACGGTGGCGTGTCTGAGGTTGGACGGGCGGGGTATGCGGTGGCCTTTGCGGTTGCGGCGGAGAATCTCAGTCTTGGCGTCTCTGTGATTGCAGATGGGGTGCAGCCTTTGCAGGCGATCCGCGACGAATGGATCGGCGTTGCGGAGAGGTTCTGTGCGCGGGTCGCGATGGTGGAGGTTAGCTGTTCGGACGTGGGGGAACACCGGCGTCGGGTAGAGGCGCGGCACGCGGATATCGCGGGACACCGGGTCCCCTCGTGGCCGGAGGTGGAGGGGCGGTTTGTGGAGCCCTGGGGCGCTGGGACTCTTCATCTGGACACCGCCGGTCTGTCTCTTGGGGAGGCGGAAGAATGCCTTTCAAAGCAACTCGAGGCGGCCGGCATCCTAAACTGAAAGGAATGTATGCCTGAAAACGAACGCAAGCCCGGTCAATTTTCCTCCAAGCCTCCCATTTACCTGCTCGATACGATGGCGTTTATCTTTCGTGCGTACCACGCGATGCAGCGATCGCGGCCTATGTCGACGCGGACGGGGATACCGACGGCGGCGACGTATGTGTTTGTAAATATGCTGAACAAGCTGCGGGAGGATTTTGCGCCGGTGTACCTGGCGGCGGTATATGACGTGGGGCGGCCTGTGCACCGCAATGAGCTGGCGGGGCAGATGAAGGATGTGCAGAAGTTCAACATCAAGACGCAGCAGTTTGAGGCTGTGGAGTATGGCGGGTATAAGGCGAATCGGGTGGAGACGCCGCCGGATTTGATCCAGCAGCAGCCGTATATCCGGCGGGCGCTGGAGGCGTTTCGGATTCCGATTGTGTTTTATGAGGGGTTTGAGGCGGATGACGTGATTGGGACGCTGAGCTGCCAGTTGAGTTCGCTGGGGCACCGAGTTTTCGTGGTGTCGAGCGACAAGGACATGATGCAGCTGGTGAACGAGAATGTGTCGATCCTGAACCCGACGAAGGACAACCTGGTGCTGGATCCGGCGGGGGTGAAGGGTGTGCTGGGGGTGGGGCCGGAGCAGGTGATTGACGTGATGGCGCTGCGGGGCGATGCCATTGACAACATTCCGGGGGCGCCTGGGATTGGGGACAAGGGGTCGGTGGAGCTGATTCAGCAGTTTGGGACGGTGGAGGCGGCGATTGCCGCGGCTACGGAGACACCGGACTCGATCAAGCGGAAGACGTACCGGGAGAGCCTGGCGGGGAATAAGGACAATATTTTGTTGTCGAAGGAGCTGGTGACGATCCATACGGCGGTGCCGATTGAGGCGGATCTGGAGCTGATGCGGACGCCTGCGCCGGACACGGCGGCGTTGCGCAAGTTGTTTACGGAGTTGGAGTTTACGACGTTGTTGAAGGGGTTGGTTCCGGATGTGGAGGAGGTTGTGCCGGAGTATGTTTCCCGGGCGACTGCTGAGGATTTGGGGAGGATGCTGCGGGAGGCGCGGGAGGTGGGGTCCTTGGCGCTGGCGTTGAAGGCGAATGCGCAGGCGGTGAGTGAGGAGGTTGCGGCGGAAGCGGGGGATGCCGGGGCGGACGCGGAGGTGGAGGGGGTGGTGGAGCCGGAGCCGGAGATGCCGGTGACGATGTCGTTGTTTGGGATGGGTGCTGGCGGTTTCGGCGATCAGACTGCAGATCTCTCCACTGCGCTGCGCTCCGGGCGAGATGACGGTTCCTTGGCTGAGGGGGATGTGGCTTGCCGGATTGGATTGGCGGTAAAGGCGGGGTTGGGGATTGAGGTGGGGTTGGATGCCGAGGGATTGCGGGAGGCTTTGGAGGATGAGGGGCTGCCGAAGGAGGTGCATGACCTGAAGGCGGTGTTGCGGGCTCTGGAACCGCATGGGGTGGAGCTCAAGGGGAGGATTACGGATGTGATGTTGCAGAGCTACCTGGTGAATCCGACGCATGGGTCACACACGCTGGTGGATATTGCGGCGCGGACGACGAGCAGGGCGTTGGTGCACCAGGTGACAAAGGAAAATCCGGAGGACAAGAATCGGTTGCCGGAGGCTGCTGCGGCGGTGGCGCGGTTGGCAGTGGCGTTGCGGGAGCAGATGGCGGAGGCTTCGGTGGTGGAGCATGACATACCGAAGGATCAGGCAGGGCTGGGTGGGGCGTTGACACAGGAGATGTTGTTCGGGGGGGAGGGTGGTGGCGCTTCGAGCGAAGAGGGGGTTTCCTCGGAGAATAAAGGAAAGAGAAGCAAGGGCAAAAGCAAAGGCAACGACGGAACGCAGATTCCCTTCGGAAACGACAACCAAGGAGGCAAGAGCGCAAGCGATGGCGGGGATAGAAGCCTTGGCTTAAGTGAGAGGTCTTCGTTGGAGGAGGTGTACCGGGGGATCGATTTGCCGTTGGTGCCTGTGTTGTTGGCAATGGAGAAGGCGGGGGTGAGAGTGGATCTGCCGTTGCTGGGGGAGATGGGGTCGCGGCTGGGGGTGATGATCGATGATCTGGCGGAGAAGGTTTACCTGAGTTCGGGGCACCGATTCAACCTGAATTCACCGAAGCAGCTGGGGGATGTGCTGTTCAACAAAATGGAGCTGCCGAAGCCGTTGAAGTATGGCAAGGGCAAGGTGATCTCGACGGCGCAGGACATTCTGGAGGATCTGGCGCAGCACCATGAGGTTCCGATGATGGTGTTGGAGCACCGGCAGTTGCAGAAGCTGAAGTCGACGTATCTGGATCAGCTGCCGGTGCTGGCGGACGCGCAGGGGCGGGTGCATACGACGTTCAACCAGGTGGGAACGGCGACGGGGCGGTTGAGTTCGACGAACCCGAATCTGCAGAATATTCCGATACGGACGGCGGTTGGGCGGGAGATACGAGCGGCATTTATTGCCGCGCCGGGGAACCTGCTGATGAGTGCGGATTACTCGCAGATTGAGTTGCGGTTGATGGCGCACTTCTCGGGGGATCCGTTGCTGGTGGATGCTTACCGGACCGGCAAGGACATTCATACGCTGACGGCGGCGGAGGTGTTTGAGGTGGATCCTGCGACGATGGATAAGGAGACCCGCGCAAGGGCGAAGGCGGTGAACTTTGGGATTGTGTATGGGATTTCGCCGTTTGGGTTGGCGGCGAATCTGAACATCGATCAGAAGACGGCGCGCGAGTATATCGAGCGGTATTTTGCCCGGTACAAGGGCGTGGCGGAGTTTATTGAGCGCACGCTGGCGGAGGTGCGGAAGACGCAGGCGGTGAAGACGGCGTTTGGTCGGGTAAGGCCAATTCCGGATATCCAATCACGCAACCCGAACCAGCGCGGGTTCGCGGAGAGGACGGCGGTGAACACGCCGTTGCAGGGGACGGCGGCGGATCTGATCAAGGTGGCGATGATTCGGATCGACGCGGAGATGCGGCGGCGAGAGTTGAAGTCCGTGATGACGTTGCAGGTGCATGATGAACTGCTGTTTGATGTTGTGCCGGCGGAGGCGGAGGAGATGACGGTATTGGTGAAGGAGCAGATGGAGGGCGCGGCGGTGTTTCGGGTGCCGATCGTGGCGGAGGTGGGGGTTGGGGAGAATTGGCGGGATATTTGAAGGCTGGTGCTTAGTGCTTAGTGCTTAGTGCTTGGTGGTTAGTGCTTAGTGCTTGGTGCTTGGTGCTTGGTGCTTGGTGCTTGGTGCTTTGGGAGGGAGTTGTATGGAGGATTGGGAAGCTATGGTGCGGGAGATTTATACCGCGTTTAATGGGCGGGATGTTGAGGGTTGCTTCAGGCAGATGGCGGAGGGTGTGGATTGGCCTACGGCTTCCGAGGGTGGGCGCGTGGTGGGGAAGGAGGCGGTTCGGGCCTACTGGGCGCGGCAATGGGCTGAGTTTGATCCCCGGGTCGACCCCCTGAAGGTGATTGAGCGTGAGGACGGGCGGCTGGATGTGCGGGTGCATCAGGTTGTCAGGAGCCTGAGGGGTGAGGTGCTCCTGGATGGTGAGGTTTGGCACAGCTATGCGCTGGCGAACGGCCTGATCCAGCGGATGGATGTGCATGAAAGCGAGCCTGCCGCGGAGGGCGACTCCACCCAGACTGCTTCGGCTGGGTGGAAGCTTCACTAGAGAACTTAGCGCACGCGCGAGCCCAGGGGGACGTCTTCGCCGAAGGTGGCGAGGATGGGCTTGCCGTCGGAGCCCTCCGAGGCGGCGAGGAGCATGCCGTGAGAATCGAGACCGCGCATCTTGCGGGGGGCCAGGTTAGTAACGACGATGATGCGGCGGCCGATGAGCTCTTCCGGGGTGTAGTGCTGGGCGATGCCGGAGAGGATTTGCCTTTTTTCGGTGCCTAGGTCGACTTCGAGGCGGAGGAGCTTGTCGGCTTTGGGGATACGCTCAGCGGTGAGGATTTGGGCTACGCGGAGTTCGATTTTCAGGAAGTCGTCGATGGTGATGGTTTCAGTGGTTGGTTGCTGGTTGTCCGTTGTCAGTGAAGGTTGCGAGGGGGCGAAAGGGCCGCTGGCGGGGGCTTCGGTGTGGGGGCCGGGGGTGGTGGGGAGGGTGGTCTTTTCGGCGGTGCTGCCGGCGACGGGGAGGGTGCCGGAGGTTTCGGCGGCTGGATCGCTGGCGCCCGTGCGGGGGCCGGCGGCGGGGTCGGAGGCGTTGGAGGTGACCGGAGCGGCGGGGCTGGGAGTAGCGGCGGCTTTGAGGGTGGGGGTGTTACGGGATTCTTCCATTTCGATCATGACCTGGGCTAGGGATTTGTCGGCGCGGGGAAAGATGGGGCTTAGAGGGCCTAGTTTTGTGCCGGGTTGGAGGCCGCCCCATGTGAGGTTGTTGAGGCCGCCGGTTTTAGCGGCGTGTTCGATGTCGCCGAGGCCGAGTTGTTGCCAGACTTTGGCGGTGGCGTAGGGGAGGATAGGGTAGAGGAGGGCGGTGATGATGCGGATGGCTTCGGCGGCTGTGTAGAGGATATCCGCTAGTTCTTCGGACACCTCAGGTGTGCCGAGCTTTGTGAGCTTCCACGGAGCTTTGGCGGTTAGGTATGCATCGGTCCGAGTGATCAGAAAGACAACGCTATCTAGAACACCCGCGCGACTTGCCTTTGCAAGCTCGGCATCGAGGGGGAGAGCGAAATTTAGATCCTTAAAAGCAGCGGAGTAAAAGACCTGAACAGCTGCGGCGTCGCCCGCTAAAGCTGGTCCAGTAACACTTAATTCCGTGGCCCCCGCGAGAGCAAACGGCGTGCTTCTTGGGATCCGCGCACTCAGGTGTATAGCGAAGGAACTCAGTGGTCGATGGTGGGGGATCGTCGCCACCAAGTCTCTCTGAATAAGATTGAGCACACGGCTGACGAGGTTGCCGTAGCCGTTGGCGAGGTCGGCGTTGTAGCGGGTGATGAGGGCGTCGAAGCTGAAGGTGCCGTCCTGGCCGAAGGGGATTTCGCGGAGGAGAAAATAGCGGAGGACGTCGGTGGCGAAGAGGTCGCGTTCCTTGGAACCCGCCGGTCGGACCTCAGCGGCTAAAGCCGCTTTCTCGGTTGCGCTATGCGGCACGGCTGAAGCCGTGCCCTTCCCGTCCGTGCCTAGTGTCGATTCCTCCCCAGTCCTGCCCTTCCCATCGATTTCCGGGCCGTTCGGCTTCTCGGTGAGGTGGACGGGTGGGCAGAGGGTGCCGAAGGCGTCGAGGATGGTTTCGGTGCGGACGACGTTGCCGCGGGATTTCGACATTTTGGCGTTATCGAAGAGGAGCCAGCCGTTGGCGGTGATTTGTTTGGGCACCCAAGCGTTCGCCCATTCGAGATGTTCTCCTGGGGAAAGCGTTGGGGGCTGCTCTTTGGGGTCGTGTTGCAGCTTGGGGTTGAGCGCTAGCAAGAAAGCGGGCCAGTAAATGCAATGAAAGCGGGTGATTTCCTTGCCGACGAGGTGGAGGTCGGCGGGCCAGTAATGCCGGAACTTCTTCTGCTCCTCTGGGTCGTCAGAGCCGTAGCCTATGGCGGTGATGTAGTTGGCTAGGGCGTCGAGCCAGACGTAGATGACGTGGGATTGGGTGGTGCCGGAGGGTTGCTGAACGTCCGCCGGGACGGGGACGCCCCAGACGAAGCTGCTGCGGGAGACGGAGAGGTCTTTGAGTGCCTTTAAGAGGAAGTAAGTGCCCGCATCTGTTTTCCCTATCTTGCCATCGCGGAAGGCTGCCTGCTCGGCAAGTCGTACTTCACCTGGTCCAAATTCTGCGTCGGGCGGTAAGTAGGGAATGCTGCGCTCGTTATAGTTGCCGCGAAGGAAACTTAGAACTTCATTGCGGGCGGCTTCGGGGGTGATGAGGAGTTCGTTGCTTTCGATCAGGTTCAAGAGGGGGAGTTGGAACTCGCTCAGCTTGAAGAAGAAGTTTTCTTCGGTGACGGTTTCTAGAAGGCGACCGCAGTCTGGACAGGGGGTGCCGGCGGGCAGGTCGACGAAGGCTTCGTCGGAGACGCAGTAGCTGCCGGTGTAGGTGGAGAGGTAAATGAAGCCGCGCTTGTAGAGGGTGCGGAAGAGTTGTTGGGCGCCCTGTTGGTGGGCGGGGTCGGTGGTGCGGATGTAGTGACGATGGAACAGCGGATCGTCTTGCGAAAAGGGATCGTCCAGGAGGCCCATGCGGACCCAGAGGGCGCGGAACTGGGCGGAGACTTCGTCGGCGAACTGCTGGGGCGGGAT
>CAXUDN010000166.1:2645-7074 GCA_964249715.1 uncultured Acidobacteriaceae bacterium | reverse complement strand
TCAGGGCGCGTACAACGTCAACGGGCAGCGCTCGGTCTTCAACAACTTCCTGCTCGATGGTATGGACAACAACTCCTATGGTGAGTCCAACCAGGGTTTCGACAACCAGATCATCTCCGTGCCGCCGGATTCTGTCGCGCAGTTCAGCGTGGTCACCAACAATGAAGGCGCGGAGTACGGTCGCAGTTCCGGTGCGACGGTCAACGTGGCGAGCCAGTCGGGCAGTAATCAACTCCACGGCACGATCTACGAGTTCCTGCGCAACACGGATCTGAACGCGGCGGGCTTCTTCAAGCCCACGCTGATCGGCACCACCGGCAATGTAGGCTCCAAAAGCCGACCACCAATCGCAATCAGTTCGGCTTTGATGTCGGTGGTCCGATCCTTCACGACAAGTTCTTCTTCTTCCTCGACTACGAGGGCCTGCGGGCAATTACCAAACCCCTCTTCGCGCTCACCTTACCTACGCAGAACGAACTCAACGGCATCCTCGTCGTACCGGTCCGCAATCCGCTCACGGGTGTCACCTACCCGGCCGGCACACCGATCCCCGCGGCAGCCATCAACCCGCTCTCCCAGCAGATCGTGAACGTCTTCAAGACGATTCCTGGCCTGCCAGTCTCCGGCGCTTCGACCACCGGCGTCAACGTAGACGACTACTCCGTGCTGGTTCCTTTCAAGGACTACTATGACAAGGGCGATCTGCGCCTCGATTACGTTCCCAGCGCCACACAGCGGTACTTCCTCCGCATCAGCGACCGAAAGGAGACGGGCACGAATGACAACACCATCATCGAGCCCCTGGATGGTCAGAGCTCAGGACCGCAGCGCATCCTCGATCAACAGATCGCGCTCGGCTACACTGGCACGTTTGGCGCCAATCGCGTGCTTGACGTACGCCTCGGCCTCTCCAAGACGAAGGCCGGGAAGACACCACTGAGCGTCGGCTCCACGAACTTCAACATCCCTGGCCTGCCCACCTCTCCGAACCTTGCCGGCGGTCTGCCTGCAATCTCCATCTCAGGTGGCTTCGCAGCCTTCGGTCGCCAGACCACCAATCCGCAGTTCCAAAATCCTTCGCTGCTCGATCCCAAGATTAACTACACCTGGATCAAGGGCAACCACTCGCTGAAGTTCGGCTATGAGTGGGAGAAGGTCTGGATGGGCGTCCTGGACAACAATCCGCTCTACGGCTCCTTCACCTACGGCGGCGGCTACTCGGCTACCGGTACCAAGGTCGCCGACGACTACTGGGCAGACTTCCTTTTCGGTACCACGAATGCCTACGCGCTCGCGAATTACTTCGAAGCGCACGTCCGCCAGACTATCCAGAGCGCTTATGCGCAGGACGACTGGAAGGCGACGCAAAACCTGACCCTCAGCTTCGGCCTGCGCTGGGAATACGGCTCGCCCTACTCGGAACAGAACAACTACATTTCCAATTGGGATCCCACGTCACAGACCGTGCTGACGCTTTCGCCCGGCGCTGTCGGCGGTAATGGGATCACGCCCACCAGCGGCAGCGGTGTGTACGGCAGGACGCTCGTCCATCCTGACCTGGACGACTTCGCTCCACGTCTCGGCTTCGCGTATGCCTTGACTCCAAAGACCGCTCTGCGTGGCGGCTTCGGAACAAGTTACGTGCACTACACGCGTGCTGGCTCAGGCGACATCCTCGCCATCAACGCGCCGCAGGCCCAGTTTGCGGCCGTAAGCCAGATCGTTCCCAGCACCGCCAACCACTGCGGCTCGCCGTTACCCGCGCAGATCATTCCAACGGGATCCACCACCGAGACCTGCTACGTCACCTCCGATCAGGGTTTTCCCTCGGCACTGGCGACCAGCTTCAACAAGGCCACGGACAACATCACCTGGGTTCCGAGCAACACGCGTGACAGCTACGTCGAAAGCTACTACCTCGCCGTGCAGCGGCAGCTCTTCAAGAACTCGCTGATCGACATCGCGTATGTCGGCAATCACGGTTTGAAGCTGCAGCAATTCCTCAACGGCAACCAGCGCAACATCGTGGGGACCACCTTTTCGGGCACAACGGCTACGCCGGTCTACGCGCGCCCCTTCGGGAACTGGCCCTCCGACATCACCGAGGCGCTCAATGAGGCCTACTCCAACTACAACTCGCTGCAGGTGCGGTATCAGCAGCAGATGGTCGCCGGCCTCACGGTGCTCAATAGCTTCACCTGGGAGCACTCGCTCGACAACGCCAGCGCCTCGCTCGAGGGGAACACACCTTCCCCGCAGGACGCGACCAACCTGCGCGCCGAATACGCGCAATCTGACTACAATTTGCCTGTCGCCAACGTCACGAGCCTGATCTATAGCCTGCCCTTCGGTCACGGACGCCAGTTTGGAAGGCACTGGAACCCGCTCCTCGACGCTGTGGCCGGCGGTTGGCAGATTACCGCCATCAACACCGCGCAGGCCGGTACACCGTTCAATCTGAGCTACTCGCCAAACTCCGCCTCGCTGGCATCCACGCAGATCACCGCAAACTACCGCGGTTTGAACCTGTACCGTCCGAACCGGGTATCGGGCCAGCCTCTAACGCTGGGACGCAGCGTCCAGCAGGCAAATACCGGCTACCTCCAATACATCAATTACAAGGCGCTGCAGCTGCCCGCGACCCAGAACGGCACCGGCCAGTACCTTTCGCCGTTCGGCAATCTCGGCCGCAACCCGGCACGAACGCCAGAACTCAACGAGCTGGATGTCGACGTGAACAAGCGCTTCACCACGCCGATCGAGCGCCTGAGCATCGAGTTCCGGTCCGAGCTCTACAACGTGTTCAACCACACTAACTTTTACCTGCCCTCCAGCGCGCTCTCGGGCACGTTGACGGCCTACGCCGCCTCCGGAGCGCAATCGCCCAACACGGGCACGCCCAGCGGCGGTGGCATCATCTCCAGCACCTTTACACCACGCGTCGTGCAGTTCGCGCTTAAAGCGATCTTCTAGGCGCAATCAGCGCTCCTCAGTCCCGCCTTGCGCGGTCCCGAGAGCCTCGGGCCGCGCCGCTTTTCAGGAGACCACACAGAATGCTGTCCCGACTTGCTGCAGCCCTGCTTGTCCTCACCACGACCTTGGCCGCCGCGGCGCAGGCGCACGGCCCCGTCCTCATGATCTCTATCGATGGCATGCGCCCGGACTACGTCACCCATGCCGACGACCACGGGCTCAAGCTGCCCACGCTGCGCCGCTTCATGAGTGACGGCAGCTATGCCGACGGTGTACGCGGAGTCTTTCCGACCGTCACCTACCCGAGCCACACAACGCTCGTCACAGGCGTGTGGCCCGCACAGCACGGCATCCTGAACAACGGGATCTTCGATCCCGAACACCACTTCGACGGCGCCTGGTACTGGTACGCCGACAGCATCAAGGCCCAGACGCTCTGGCAGGCCGCCCACGCCGCCGGCATCCGCACCGCCAGCGTCAGTTGGCCCGTTACCGTCGACGCTGACGCCATCGATGACGACATCCCCGAGTACTGGCGAAGCGACGTCACAGGGGCAAATGCAAACTCGCAGGAGCGCTTCCTGATGAACGCCATCAGCCGTCCCCAGGGCTCGCTCAAGGAGATGCAGGCGCGGCTCGGCCCCTACATGCCGGGCAATGACACCACAATCGAGGGCGACCGTACACGCACGCGCTTCGCCGTCGACATTCTGCGTCGCGACCGCCCCGGATTCATGACGGTACACCTCAGCTCGTTGGATGAAGAGGAGCACCTCCATGGGCCGTTCAGTCCGGAGGCGAACGCCGATCTCGAGCAGCTGGACGTGTTGGTAGCGCAACTGATGGAGGCGGCTCGTGCAGCCAACTCCGCAGTCACCGTGTTCGTCGTCTCCGACCATGGCTTTGCCGCCATTCACGATGCGGTCAACCTCTACATCCCGTTTCTGCAGGCTGGACTCATCAGCGCAGGAAGACCGGTGACGGGTAGCTCTACGCCAACCACCACTTCGTGGAAGGCCGAACCCTGGCTTGCCGGCGGTATGGCGGCCATCGTCCTCCGCAATCCGACGGACAGCGTCACACGCACGCAGGTCCGGGACCTTCTAGGTACGCTCGCGAGCGATCCGGCCAACGGCATCGATCGCATCCTGACCGGCGAAGAGGCGCGCCTGCGCGGCGGGTTTCCGAGTGCCGCATTTCTTGTGCTGCTCAAACCGGGTTTTTACACGGGTGCCGGCGTGAATGGGCCGTTGCTGACGCCGACGCCTGGCCGTGGCACACACGGGTATGCGCCTGATAACCCAGACATGTACGCGTCTTTCTTCGCAATGGGGCCGACGATCGGTCAACATCAGGATTTCGGGGTGATCGACATGCGCCAGATCGCGCCCACCGTGGCCGGCGTGCTTCATGTGGAGCTGCCTGGTGCGGAAGGCAAGCCCCTTTCCGATCGCGT
>CAXUDN010000166.1:0-2545 GCA_964249715.1 uncultured Acidobacteriaceae bacterium | reverse complement strand
CCGCTTACCTGGGTCAGGCGTACAGGACGCCCCTGTACCGTGGCAACCGTCTGTTTGGGAGCCCATCCGACCACTTCTATTCGGTAGGAGTGCCACCAGGGTCGCCAAGAGCCCTCCTGCTTAGCGACCGCAATCTTGAGAGAGCCGTCGGCCGCCGCGGAGCAAGAGAAGTGAATCCGTGCGTAGACACCTTTCCGGTAATCGAAGCTGTGCCCGTCGTCGCTGTAGACCTCTCCCTGGCAGGCCTCTCCGGGCGTAGCAAGCCTGGGATCGAGGGGATAAATGCGCAGGGTCAACGGGCCATTGGGAACCTCAGCGGTACTCTGGGTAACAGGTGCAATGGGCAGGATGCTGCCGCCTCGTACGAAGACGGGAAGAGTCTCGAGACTGGGCGTGATCGTCAATTGTTTCTGGGCAAGTAAGAGATCACGCTGCTCAAGATCGAGTGTCTTACCGGCCTGTTTTTGAAAGAAGCGCTCACCACTCCAGTAGTCGTACCAGGTTCCCGGAGGAAATTGAACGGTGTAGGGCGCGATCTCTTCCGGAGAGGGATTCGGCGCGATGAGCACATCGCTGCCGAGCAGAAACTCGCTTCCTCCTGCAGCGATGTCCAGGGGAGAGCCGTCAGGGCTCGCGTCCGGGTACTCCAGAAAAAGGGGCCTGTTGATCGGGAGTCCATCGCGGGAGGTTTCTTCGGCCAGGGTGTAGAAATACGGCATGAGCCGATAACGCTCCTCGATATAGCGGCGGCGTATCGCTTCCTGCTCGGGGCCGTCTACCCAGACCTCATGCATGCGCGTTCCCTTCGCAGAGTGGTCGCGATCGATGGGTTGAAACGCGGAAAGCTCGAGCCACTTGGTAAGCAGCGCTGGCGACGGTGAGCCTGCAAATCCACCCACATCGGCGCCTGCAAACGAGAAGCCACTAAGACCCAGGTTGACGAGCTGCGGCACGGTCATGCGAAGGTGATTCCAGGTGGAGCTGTTGTCGCCGGTCCAGGTTGCGCTGTAGCGCTGGCCTCCCGCGTAGCTGGCACGCGTCATCACAAAAGGGCGCTCGTTCGGTCGCAGGGCGAGCTGGCCTTCGTAGGTCGCCCGGGTGTTTTCCATGCCGTACACGTTATGTATTTCGAGGTGGGATGCCGTGCGCTGCCGAAAGCCGGGTTCGTCGATTCTGTGTTGCACGTTGTCCGGCATTGTCTTGTTCGGAACGTCGAAGACCGACGGCTCGTTCATATCATTCCAAAATCCTGCAACCCCGTCCGCGACGAATTGCTTGTACAGCGTTCCCCACCATTGCCGGGTCTGCGCCCGGGTAAAGTCCGGAAACACGGAGGGACCCGGCCAGACCTTCCCGGAGTAAACGCTGCCATCCGGGTTCTTCACAAACTGATCGCCTGCGCTACCGGAATCGTACGGCGCATACCCAACGTCGGGTTGCTTGGCGATGTGCAGGTCGGTGATGACGACAAGTTTGAAATCCTCGCTGCGGAGATCCTTCACCATCCCGGGGAAGTCCGGATACGCCTGGTCGTTGACCGTGAACGGCCAGTTTTGATGTTGAAAATCAATGTCCAGCCAGAGCACGTCGCATGGAATGCGGTCGCTGCGCAGACGATCCGCGATTTCGCGAAGTTGCGATTCCGGGAAATAGGTATAGCGCGATTGCTGAAAGCCGAGCGCCCACAGCGGCGGCAGAGGCGTCGGTCCGGTAAGCCACGCCCAGTCTTTAACCACATCTTTGGGGTCGGGACCGTACATCAGGTAATAGTCAATGGGCCCGTTCAAGGCCCCGAAGGTGTACTCGGCCGGGTCAGCACGTCCGAAATCGAAATCGGTTCTCCAGGTGTTGTCCAGAAAGACCCCAAGCGCCCGCCCATGATTCATCTCTAGAAAGAACGGGATGCTTTTATAGATAGGGTCAGTGGACTCCTGCCAACCAAAGGTATCTGTATTCCACATCGCGAACGCTTCGCCGTTGCGGTCGAGAGGCCCGGGCTTGTCCCCCAACCCGAAAAAATGGTCGCTCGTTTCACGCTTTTTCGCGACCGTAAAACGAGTACCATTCCACGTAACCGGCGCCGCATCGCTTTGCAGAACATTGCCCGCCATATCCGTCACCGTCAGGCGAAGCTTCTCGTCCACTGCGACACGAAGTTTGCTCGTGGCGAACCCACGCGCGCCCGCCTGGACGTGTACGCTGCTGGTGCGCGCGGACGGGAGCACAGCCCAGGAAGCGTCTTCCGGAGCCGCATTGCCCCTCCACATGCGGACACGGAGAACATCGTCCCGCAGCGCACTCACCTGCAAGGTAAATTCCTGGGACGTCGCGATGGTTCCCGTCGGCGTTGACTGCAGGTGCTGTGCCTTTGCGAGCTTCGCTCCAGAGCCGAGCGCTAGAAGACATGCGAGGGAGATCGATGTGGAGCGAAGCATGGTCCTCCTGGTCAGTATCCTTTCGCGATGCTGATCGGGGTCTGATTTTGAATCAAGGTACTCCAGCCTTGCACGTGGCCAAGGCTGAAATCAAGGGCATAATCGGGACG
>CAXUDN010000165.1:0-7134 GCA_964249715.1 uncultured Acidobacteriaceae bacterium | reverse complement strand
CAGCCCAAGCACCCTCAAACCGAGCGGTAGGCTCCGGACCACAACCTCTGGCACTGTCCGCATGACCTCGATAGTAGCGATACAGGCCTAGGTTGTACTCACTGAAACGGGCGTTTCAGAGCTAAATGCCAGCACTTGCCAGTCACCAACCTCGCCGGGGGGACCTACACGTCTACTGCACCTCAGTTCCGGTCCTGAGTCGCCGAGGGACACTCTTGCCGTGCTTCTCTTCAAACAGTTGTCTCCGTTGAGTGGCCAATCCAGGAACATAGCCGCAGATCAGCTTTGTTTCGGAACCTAGCCAAGGCGCGAGAACATCCTCGTTCGCGCAAAACCCCAACCATTCGCCCACCTCGACTCCCATCAACGTGTCCAGAAAAGCGTCTTTTCGGGCTGCCTTCGCCATGTCCTCGAAGAAAATGCAAATGCGTCTGACGACTTCGAGATCACCATCTTCCAGGGCTCTCTCTAGTTCAGCCATTAGAACGTCGCCGAAGACGATGTACGCCATAGGTGGCTCATCCAGGAGGTAGCGGCATTCGATGCGGTACGTCTCTTCAAGCTCAGGAAACCTAGCGAAGAGTTCGGTTACGACGGTCTCACCTGTCATGCAGGGATGCTACACAAATGCTGTTTAGCTCAACGAGGGCGTCCCGAGAGCCTTGTAGGAAGCTCTACCCTCATCAACATACATACGATAAAGGACGTTATCATACATACCTTCGAGCGCCGGAGACCACTGGGCGCAACTTTGGGAAAGCCTCGGTCCTTGCGGACGGGCGGTTCCGAAGGATTACTGACGATAATGCGACATACCGTCAGAAGTTTTATAGGCTCACGCTCGTTTGGAACGGCTTTCTAAAGAAGATCGGAGATGACAATCGAGGTGGACAGCACTTTGCTTCCGCGCTGGAGAACGATCTGCTTGTGCTCTCCGGGAATCCCTGTCAGCGCATTGGACGCGTCGATGATTGTCCAAGGTTTTTCACGCTTCCCATCGATCTCCAAGATCTCGTCGTTCACACGTAGGTTGTTCTTGGTCAGAGAAGCCGCAGTGGAAGAAATAGCACGAACAATCAGCTTGTGGGCTATGTCTATGTCGAGTACGAGGCCTGCGGAGTTCATATCCTCACCCGCCTCTTCGGACGTCTGCTCCAGGTAGGTGTTGCCATGAGGATAGTCGATATCCACTCGGAACCGCCTCAGCACGTTGCCTCCAAGAGCGCCCTCTATGGGCTCCGGCGTTTCGTAGTGATCCGGGCTGTAGGTAGCGTCAGGACGTGAGACGATCAGCACGTTTCGAATATGGAAAGTACCCCAGGTTAGCTCCGGCACCCGCAGCAAAAACTCCGCTCCATCGGAGCCTGGCATGTCAGCCGTCCCCGAAGCACCAATTATGTGCGGCCAGGAAGAATGAGCCTCTGAGAGATGTTCGAGGAGACTTCGCCCTGCGAGCGTGGCCCGAGAACCGGTATCCAGCAATAGGTCGTATTTCGCTCCGCCGATCGTCACGCTGATACCGGGATGGCCGCTTGCGGGTACGAATGGGCTTGGTACCTGCTCGCCGCGATGAGCAATGCAACCGGCAGGTGCGATGCTGAAGCGTTGCTTCGGATAATCCAGTACGACTTCGTAGGGCTCCAGAGCCTTTCCAGGCAGCAGCCCCTCGACACGCTCTCGTGTGTCAAAGCTGCTTCCGCCCACATGGATGAACGCTTTGCTGGAATCGAGCTTTACGGTCATCAAGCCAAACTGCGCAACGGGCGGCACTGTTGGAAGGAATTGTGCTCCTCCATCTGTGATCGGTTCTCCTGCAGGCTTCAGCCCCAAGTCATCGGCCAGGCTCTCATCTAGGATGATCGCGCCACCCCCTGAATCGAACACGAAGCGAGTTGGTCTTGAGGTGCCATCGACTCGCTTCAGGTTGAGCGTCACGATCGGTGCATTACCCTCAACCGTCATACGCTCAAACGTCATGGCAGGACACGTAGCCTCTTGACCGGCTAAAGCGCGAACGCAGCCGAGTAAGAGGGGCACCGAAGCCATCAACGCGCGAGAGGCCATAGCTCAAGATATATGGCCGTCACTAAAATTGTATGGATCAGTCCTGATGAACGTTAGTACCCTATCAGGGCTGCCCCGCGCATGGAGCTGGGGGGGCAGCAGGCAGCTTGTCGGGGCAGTTTTGATAGGGTCGTTTGAAGGAAGCCGGTGGGGTGGCGGATGCGGTGAGTGGCTATGGGATTTGAATGAGCGCTTCCGGCCGTGACGGCGTCTTTTTCTGAGCTCTGCGAAGGCTCGAAGGCATGGGATGTTGCGACGTGACCACAGCAAGGATCTGTTGGGCAGCTGAATCGGGGCCGTCCGGGGTTGGTTGTGTGCGAGAGGGCGCGAGGGTACGTTGCGTGTGTGAGCACGGCTTAGGGCGACCGGGTTGAAGGCTGCGTTGGTCATGTTTGTTTAGGAGCTATCGAGGCGTGGCGTCGGTGCGGTGCTCGACGGTGCAGACAGCATCTGGAAGCTGGTGAAGCGTTCGACGACGAGCATGGGTTCAGAGCAGAGCGGGCACTTGATCTGAGCTGTGGGCGTTGGCTGTTGAGGTGGGGCGGTGGCGTTGAGCAGCAAGCGGCAACGCAGCAGCGAAGCGGATCGGTTGCGGTTGCTGAAGAGGCCGAAGTGACGGATGCGGACCAGGCCCTGAGGCAGGACGTGGATCAGGAAGCGCCGGAGGAACTCGTCAGCTGAGACGGCCATCACCTTCTGCTTGCCGGCTTGAGCGTAGTCCTTCCATCGGAACGAGACGCGGTCATCCTTGAAGCTGACGAGGCGATGGTTGGAGATGGCGACGCGGTGGGTGTAGCGGGCAAGATAGTGGAGAACGTGTTCGGCGCCACCGAAGGGCGGCTTGGCGTAGACGACCCAGTCCTTGGTAAAGAGCCGCCTGAGGAAATGCTGGAAGCGTTCCGGTGCGGCGAGTTCCTGGAGCGAGCCGTGGAACTGGAGCTTGCCCTGGAGCAGAAGCTGCTTGAGTTCGGCGGTGAACTTGCCGCGGAAGACGCGGCTGAGAACCCGGACAGGCAGGAAGAAGCGTGAGGAGGCTGCGACCCATCTGGAGCCGTCGAGGGTGAGGCCACCGCCAGGCACGACGCAGTGGACGTGCGGATGGTGCTGGAGGTTCTGTCCCCAGGTATGGAGCACGCTGAGCAGACCGATGTCGGCACCCAGATGCTTCGGGTTGCGAGCGACTTCGAGCAACGTGGCAGCACTGGCACGGAAGAGCAGATCGTAGAGCAGCCTCTTGTTCCCCAGCACAAGCGCAGACAGTTCATGCGGCAGAGTGAAGACGAGGTGAAAGTAGGGCACGGGCAACAGCTCGGCTGAGCGCGCAGCCAGCCATCGGGCGCGTGCGTTGCCCTGGCACTTGGGGCAGTGCCGGTTGCGGCAGGAGTTATAGGAGATGGCCTGATGTCCGCAGCCGGAGCATCGATCGCGATGACCGCCGAGCGCTGCTGTGCGGCAACGGACGATGGCGTCCATCACCTTGCGGTGCTGCGGGGCGAGATGCGATCCATGCCGCTTGACGAAGCTGCTGCCGGCTACACGGAGGATGTCGGCCACCTCAAGGGTGGGCCGGCTCATCGCTTCGCACGCCTCCTTGAAAGCCTGGCCTCGGCCGAAGTCGAGACCGTGAGCGACTCAATCGGGCTGGGCACAGCCTGCAGATGCCGACGCGACAGGTGCAGATAGACCGTCGTGTCGGCCAGCTTGGCGTGTCCGAGCAGCACCTGGATGGTGCGGAGATCGGCGCCCGCTTCAAGCAGGTGCGTCGCATAGCTGTGCCGGAGCGTGTGCGGCGAGACTCGCCTGGTGATGCCGGCCGCCTTCGCCGCTTCGGTCACGGCGATCCACGCGACCTTCGTGGTGACGGGCACGTCGGCCCGCCAGTTGTTCTCCATGCCCGGAAACAGGTAGGTCTTCGGCTTCATCCAGCGCCAGTACTCGCGCAGGATGGCCAGCAGCTTCGGGCTTAACGGAACATCGCGGTCGCGTCCACCCTTGCCTTCGTGGATGTGCAGCACCATGCGTTCGCTGTCGATGTCGGCGACCTTGAGCCGGCACAGCTCGGCCCGGCGCACGCCGGTCGCATAGAGCGTCATCAACATCGCACGATGCATCAGGTTGCCGCTTGCGTCGATCAACCGGGCGACCTCTTCCTGGCTGAGCACCGTCGGCAAGCGCCTGGAGTGCTTCGGAAATGGGATCGTCTCAGGCAGGTACGGCCGGCGCAGCGTCTTGACGTATAGGAACCGCAGTGCCGTCGTCTGCCCTGCGATAGTGCGAGCCGAGAGCTTGCGGTTGCGGAACAGGTGGAGCTGATACTCGCGGATGTGATCGGGTCCAAGCTGCTCGGGGGAACGGCGAAAGTAAGTGGCAAACTCCTTCACCGCATGCAGGTAAGACCGTACGGTCTCCGGAGAGTAGTTACGACGCTCGAGTTCATCGAGCATCAACTGACGAAGATGAGTCACAGGAAATCCTCCTTGTGACCCAAACGCTAAACTTAGCCGCCGCCTATACCACCAACACTGCAGCATCCGCCGCGCCAGCGGCTTAGTTCAAACGCGCTTGTCGGCTGTTAACAATTGCTTCCGAGAATGCGACTTCTGAGGACCGATCCGCAATTCTCATTGTTCGGTAAAACATCGAGGCGTACTCTTCTCATGTGGTGGAGGGCGGATGATTCTGTCGAGACGGAACTGCTGACGGCCTTCGAACTCCACTCTCCCGACCGTATCCGAGCAGTGTTGGAGGATGGCTTCGACGTTGGCTCAACCATTAACGGACAGCGACCGATTGATGCGCTGATCGAGATGTATCTCAGGTCAGACCGCTTTCCAAGCTGTCTTCGGCTGCTCCTGGAGAAGGGTGCAACCCTGGATGATCCGAAGCTTGCTCCAGTCTTGCTGGACGATCCAGAAGCTCTTTCCTTGGCCGTTCACAGCGATCCGAGCCTGCTTCAGCACAGGACAATCATGGTCTGTGCCTTCACCCCATTAATTGGGGCTTCGCTCCTGCATGTAGCAGCCGAATATGGTCATCTCAAGGTGGCTCGCAGGCTGCTTGAGTTGGGAGCGGATGTAGATACCCGTGCCGATCAGGACTCCGTAGGATTCGGCGGACAGACTCCCCTCTTTCACACGGTGAACTCGAATGAAAACCGTTCCGAGCCTGTCATGCGGCTTCTGCTGGAAGCGGGTGCCAGCGTGGACATTCTCCTTGCGGGTATCACCTGGGGCAAAGACATGGAGTGGGAGACCGAGTGCTTCAATGTGACTCCCGTGTCTTACGCCCAACTCGGTCTTTTGCAACAGTTTCAACGCTCAGAAGAAGACACATACAGCAACATACGCACTCTTTTGAGATTCCTTGGCAGGGAGCTGCCCAAGCTGGGGAATATCCCTAATCGCTATTTGTACAAGTAGCTCACACGCAGGACCGAACGCAGGAGACCAGCAATGTGAGCGACACGCTACAAACGTTTGTTCGCAGGAGGACTTGCCCTTGCGCATGGTTCCGGTCATCAAAACATCTGACTTGGATCGCTCGATTCGTTTCTACACAGGGGTTCTCGACTTCACGTGGAAGTGGCCTGAGTATGCCGAAGCTGAAATCGCGAACGGCGTGGCGGACCTAACGATGGAAGGCGCAGACCTACAGCTGTCCCGGCACGCCGGTGATGGTGTGTTTGGTTCCCTGCAGCGCGTCTTTGTGGATGATGTTGATGAGCGATATGCGAAGTTTCTCTCCAGAGGCCTCGATACAACACTGCGTCCCGAATCTCCTGTCCACACATCTCCAATAGACCAGACTTGGGGCTTGCGAGAATTCAGCGTGACTGACCCAGACGGAAACTGCTTGTGTTTCTGCGGACCCGCCACCAGCGCTTAGTACCGCTAGACGCCATTAGCGGAAGTCGAGTCCCCCTCGTGCCCCCGGGAGGCTGTCTAGGTGGGATTGCTGACGAGAATGCGACTTCACGGGACCAAGCCCTTCGCGCGCCGATTCCATTCGCCACTGCCAGGCGATGTCAATGAACCACATTGAGATAAAGCGGGGTGCCATCCCAATCTTCAAAGTGGCAGACGCGTGCGGGAAAGTGTGCCGCTATGGCCGTCTTCCGCAGATTGCTAAAGTTCGGAACGCTGGGCGACACGGTAGCGACCCTGAGACCACTGCCTACCTTCGCGGTGAGAACACCGGCCTCGAGCAAAGTCTCATAAGCATCAACGACGGTGCCTCTTGACACGTTGAGCATTCTGGCCAGGAGGCGTGAGGAAGGCAAACGGCAATCGCAGTGCAGCGTACCATTGCGGATCGCGGAGGCAAGTTGCCTCTCGATCTGCTTTCGCAGACTGGACGCTCCTGGTGACCGGTCGAGGCAAAGTTCGCGAATTATAGTGATCGTCTTCAAAGTGGTCCTATGAATTGGCCCTTTTCAATTTTATCCAAAGGGAGCAGGCTTCCGTAAGGAGGATTATTCAATGATCTCAGGCGGCAATGCAACCATCATCGTTGCGGACATGGATTGATCGATTCGGTTCTACACCGAGGTTTTAGGTCTGAAGCTCACCAACCGTTTCGGCAACGACTGGGCCACCGTGAGTGCCGGCGAAGGGCTTACAATCGGCATCCATCCGGCCTCAGCGAAGTATCCCGCCCCGGGGACCAAAGGAGCGATAATCCTTGGGCTCGACATCGATATGCCTGTGGAGCGCGTGATTTCGAGGCTTGCTCAGCAGGGTGTCACTATCAAGGGCGGCATTGTTCGTAGTGAGCCTGGCGACTTTGCAAACCTGGAGATCCCGATGGCAACGAGATTTATCTCTGGGAGAAGTTAAAGCCGACAAAGTCAGAGCCGGAACTCGCCCTCTCTTCCGCCTCCTGAAGGCATAGGGCAATACCGGGAGCGATGTATTGCTGGTCAGGAGCTACGGGTAGGTCCTGCTAAACGCCGCTCACGCCAGTCAGCCGACCCGTCCATGCTCCAAACGGCGTTTGGGACGGCAAGGTTCCGCTATTGCGACTAATGAGATGGTCCGCCGCTTGCTTCCTCTGCCTTGGCAGAGGATTGTA
>CAXUDN010000164.1:0-7244 GCA_964249715.1 uncultured Acidobacteriaceae bacterium | reverse complement strand
CACCCTAGCCGAGCAACATCAAGACACCATCATGCCCGGCTACACCCACCTCCAACGCGCCGAACCCGTCCTCCTCCCCCACTGGCTCCTCGCCTACGTCAGCATGATCGAGCGCGACCTCAGCCGCTTCGCCGACGCGCGCACACGCATGAACTATTGCCCCCTCGGCTCTGGAGCCATCGCCGGCGCCACCCTCACCCTCGACCGCACCATCGCCTCAGAAGCCCTCAACTTCACCGGCCCCACCCTCAACTCCATGGACGCCACCTCCGACCGCGACTTCCTCCTCGACTTCGCCCAAGCCGCCTCAACCCTAGGCCTCCACATCAGCCGCTTCGCCGAAGAGCTCACCCTCTACGCCACCGCCGAATTCAACTTCGTCGACCTCCCCGAAGCCTTCAGCACCGGCAGCAGCGCCATGCCGCAAAAGAAGAACCCCGACCTCACCGAACTCGCCCGCGGCAAAGCCGCCCGCCTCCTCGGCGCCTCCACCGCCCTCTCAACCCTCATCAAAGGCCTCCCCCTCGCCTACAACAAAGACCTCCAGGAAGGCCAAGAGCAAACCTTCGACATCGCCGACACCCTCGCCGGCCTCCTCTCGGTCCTTCCCAACTTCACCCGAGCCCTCAAATTCCGCACCCCCCAACTCGCCCACGCCGCCACCCACGGCTACCTCAACGCCATGGCCGCCGCCACCTACCTCAGCAACAAAGGCGTCCCCTTCCGCAAAGCCCACGAGATTGTCGGCAACGCCGTCCGCTTGGCAATGGGAGATGGGGGCCTCAGCTCCCAACGCGAGCTCAACGACCTCACCCTCGACGAGCTCCGCAACTTATCCCCAGCCTTCGAATCAGATATCTTCGTGGCCCTAACCCCCCAAGCCACCCTCGACTGCCACGACGTCCCCGGCGGCACCGCCCGCCACCCCGTCGCGGAGGCCCTCGCTGCAGCCCGACAAAAGTTCAAAGACGCAGGCCAACCTGCGCAGGAGCACCCATGACGAAGACTGATCCCCTGCCCCACCTCGCTCCCGACACCACCCCGGCCCCCACAGACGACCTCCCCATTCTCCTCACCGAAGGCGAGCCCATCGGCGAGTCCGTCTTCGCGCACTCCACCCTTGAAGACCCGCAACACCCCTCCGCCCACCGCGACCCGACAGACATCGTCCCCCCATCAACGCCGGGTGGCCCATCCTTTGCAGCTTCATCGCAAAGGGTGGGGTCGGACTCACCACAAAGGCCGGGTGCCTCACCCTCGCTTGCAGCCGGGCTCCCCGGAGAGCTTGCTGACCCGGGTGGAGTTCCACCGTCAGCGAAGGCGGGCGAACCACCACAACCGTCCACCGCAACCCAACAAGTTCACGTCCACAAAGCCCGCCTCCAGGACGCCCGCAACATCTTCGACCTCGTCAACTCCCTCTCCGGCGACGGCACCCTCCTCCGCCGCAGCTACGCCGAGATCTGCGAAAACATCCGCGACTTCACCGTCGCCGAACTCCCCCCCACCCCCGAGCAAGTCACAGAAGACCCCACCGCCGACCCCGAATTCCTCGGCTGCGGCGCCCTCCACCTCTACGGCCCCCACCTCGCCGAGGTCCGCAGCATCGTTCTCCACCCCCACGCCAGAGGCAAAGGCGCCGGCGCCGCCCTCCTCACCGCCCTCCTCGCCGAGTCCGAAGACCACGGCGTCGCCACCACCTGCCTCTTCACCCGTCTGCCCGCCTTTTTCGAGCGCTTCGGCTTCCGCGTCGCCGAACGCAACGCCATGCCCGACAAAATCTACAAAGACTGCCAGGCCTGCCCCCGCCTCTACGCCTGCGACGAAGTCGCCATGGTCAAAGGTCCCCTACCCAACATGGCCGTCCTCGGCCCCATCCAGGTAAAACAGCCCAAACTCGTCCAAGTCCAACTCTCCCCCACGGGCACCAGCCGCTAACTGCCGAATCGTCCGCCAGTGGTATAACTGTTACTCGGATGCGCTTTGACTTCGACCCCGAGAAGAGTAGGCAGCTCAAAGCGAATCCCGAACGCGGCATCGGCTTTGAAGAAGCGCAGGCGCTGTTTCACGCAGAGCACATCATTGATCAACGCTCCGACGACCCAGAGCAGTTCCGCGCCATCGGATGGGTGAACGGCACGCTATACAGCATCATTTACGAGGTCAGGCGCGACGACGACGGCGAGTTTTATCACTTGGTCACCTTGTGGAGATCAACCAAAGCGGAAAGGAGAGCGTATGCCGAAAACGTCTAGTAAACCCGTACATGCTGAGAAGCTTGCCGAAATGGCAGATCGAGGCCAGGACATCTCATCCCACTTCACCAACCAGTTCACGGTAGTCAGACCAGCAGTCCAGCGCGTCAATGTGGACTTCAGTGCGCCGATGCTCAAAGAGCTTGACCGGGAGGCCGAGGCGCTGAACATCAGCCGCCAGGCCGTCATCAAGACCATGCTCCGCGAAGCTCTGGACCGCCGCTATCTTGCCCAACAAGCGGGACAACTTCGTTGAGCTCTCAAGCACCTACGAAACTCTCAGGCCTGCCTTCGCCTCTACGCCTGCGACGAAGTCGCCAGGGTCAAAGGCCCCCTCCCCAACATGGCCGTCCTCGGCCTTGCCACAGCCGCATGCCAGCCGATGCCGCCGATCGCCGTGCGTCTTCAGCTTTCCGCAAAAAGACACAGTACGATGTAGCAGCGTTTCAAAGCTGACCCACCTGGGGCCGTACCTCCCGCCTGAGTTGTAGTGGCGTTTGCACACTTCTATTCCAAGCTGAAGTCATGAGACGGCGGTCAGAGCCATCCCCTGGCATTACAGCGGCGCAGTACCATTCCTTTGCGAAAAAGATGCCCGCCTACTACGTGTCCTTCGTCACGATGATGGTGGCGGTGTCCTTTGTCTTCTGGCCACCCCTTGCTCCTGCGTGGATGTCGATCGGTGTCCCGGCAGCGTCAATCGTGCTGAGTATCTGGCGTGCCATCTGGTGGACGCGTCATCGCAATGACATCGTGAGCGACGAAGCAGCTGGCCAGCAACTTCGCAGATCCACCATCATGTTGCTCGTCGTAGCGCTCGTCATCACCTCGCTCGATCTGAAGCTCTTCACCTACGGTGGCGTCCACGCCCGCTATTTCATCTTGATTCAGTTGATTGCTTCTGCCATGTGCGGGTTCTATTGCTTAATGCATCTGCGCGCTGCTGCACTGGTCGTGTTTGTTGCCGTACTGTTTCCATTCAGCTTCCTTGCTTTCTCCATGCACCAACCTGACCTCACGGCTGCGGCAGTGAACTGTGTGCTCACTGCAGGTGTGATGGTGATCACCATGCGCGGCTACCGGCGCGACTTCCTGCATCTGGTGCAAGCCAGGACCGAGATGGTGCAACTGAATGAAGAGAACCTGAAACTTGCCCGCCTGGACATGCTTACCGGTCTGCCAAACAGGAGACATTTCTTCGAAGCTCTGGAACGGTCGGATCTTCTCGTGAGCGAAGGCGGGTTCGCCGCCGTGGGCATCATCGACCTCGATGGTTTCAAGCCGGTGAACGACACCTACGGACATCGCATCGGCGACCTGGTGCTTGAGGAGATCGCGTCGCGGTTACGTGCTGTGCCCGGGGACGTGCGGCACCTGTGCAGGGTAGGCGGCGATGAGTTCGCCTTTCTAACCGGGGTTGCGGACTCGGCGGTTCTCCTGGCACTGGGTCATACGATCCAGGAGGCGGTGAGCCAACCACTTCAGATTGAGGGCCGAACGACCTCGGTCGGCTGCTGCGTCGGCTTTTCTGTCCGCAAGAGCGCCTCTGCACAAGACGCGACGCCACTCTATGAGCAGGCCGATTACGCCCTTTACCACTCCAAACGCACCGGACGCGCCCGCACAACGTTGTTCTCTGATGAGCACCAGACGGAGATCCGCAAGCAGGGGCTGGTGGAGCAAACACTGCGCAACGCTGATCTTGAAGCGGAGTTCTACCCCCTCTTCCAACCCATCGTGGACCTTCACACCGCCCGCTCTGTAGCCTTCGAGTGCCTCGCCCGATGGACCAGCCCTACCCTCGGCGAGGTCTCACCGGGCATTTTCATCCCCGTCGCCGAGCACTCCGGTCTCATTACGGAACTCACGCCAATCCTTCTGCGAAAAGCTCTGCGCATAGCCAGTACCTGGCCTGACCACATCCATCTGGCATTCAACGTCTCTCCCTACGACATCGGAAGCCTGGAAAAGACCCGCAGGATCATCTCCATCATTCAAGAAAGCGGAGTGGCTCCTCACCGCATCGCCATCGAGCTTACCGAGACCGCGCTCCTGCAGAGCTTCGCTGAAACGAAAGCCAATATGGCCATGATTCGGTCCATTGGAGCTACCATTTCGCTGGACGACTTCGGAACGGGGCATTCAAGTCTCAGCTACATCCACTCCCTTCCTTTGGACAGAATCAAGGTGGACCGGAGTTTTACAAAAGACGTCGATACCAATCCCGCAAGCGCCAACATCGTTCGTTCACTCATCACCCTTTGCCGAAATCTGAAAATCTCTTGTGTCATCGAAGGTGTGGAGACCAAAGAACAGCTTTGCGTGCTGGAAGAAATGGACGGAAAGCTTATCCAGGGCTTCTACTTCTCTCGACCGATGCCGGCAGATCAGGTATCGAGCTTTCTTCGTGCCCAGATCGGCAGCACCTCCGCGGTACTACCTGCTGAACACGAAGCGATG
Organism: uncultured Acidobacteriaceae bacterium; assembly: GCA_964249715.1. GTDB lineage: Bacteria > Acidobacteriota > Terriglobia > Terriglobales > Acidobacteriaceae > Granulicella. The sequence continues at coordinate 2,529 of CAXUDN010000164.1, read as the reverse complement.
TTCACTCCTCGGCACGTTTTCGGTCACACGCCGCAAAAGGCTGAAAGCTGTCACCTGCTAAGCGAAGCGAGTGCGTAGTCCTGGAAGATGGGGCTAGCAGAACATTGCCAATAGGATCATGCTCATTGGGAAGCTCGCGAACTCTATTTGAAAAACGCTTTCTAAGCGCCTCCTCTAGCCCCGACCAAGCTTAAACAAAGCGGCACCAGTCGGCGCACAATTACTCGCAAATGCTCAAAGCCACAACCCGCCATCTCCCCTCCCGCCACTTGCCATCGCCATCTGCACCTAACAACTAACAACTAACAACTAACAACCAACAACCAAAAATTACCGCGCCCGCGGATGCGTCTCGTCATACACCCGTTGCACCTGCCCCACCGTCAACTGCGTGTACCGCTGCGTCGTCGATAAACCCTCATGCCCCAGCATCTCCTGGATCGCCCGCAGATCCGCACCTTCTTCCAGCATGTGCGTCCCAAACGCATGCCGCAGCGTATGCGGATGCACATCCGCCGCGAGCCCCAGACTCAGCGCCACCTCCTTCACAATCCGCCCCACGCTCCGCGTCGTCAGCCGGCAATTTCCTCGCATCTGCGCATTGCAAAGTAGCGGCCCCTCATCCATCATCCAGGCCTTCCCCGCCGCCTTCAGCCGCTCCGACCGCTCTGGCAGATACATCCGCACCGCCTCCGCCGCGGCATCCCCTAGCGGCACAAGGCGCTCCTTCTTGCCCTTGCCCAACACCCGCAACGTCTCATCCCCCCACACCACGCTCATAAGATCCAATCCCACCAGTTCGCCATTCCGAATTCCACATCCATACAACAACTCAAAGATCACCCGCTCCCGCGCCACCCAAACCCTCTTCCCGCCGGTTCCCCCATTGCGCACCTTCGCGTTCTTAGCGTCCGTTGCGTTCATCTTCTGCCTTCCCGCTCCCTCACTCCCGATCGCATCCAGAACCCGATTCATCTCCTCCACACTCGGCACCCGCGGCAGATGCTTCGGCAGCTTCGGCGTCGACACCAGCTTCGCCGGATTCGACCCCACAATGCCCTCCTTCGCCAGCCACTTGAACCAGCTCCGCACCGCAGCCAGCGCCCGCGCCACCGAAGTCTTCGTCAATCCCTTCTCAAACAAAACCCCCAGGTACGCCCGAATCTGCAAATGCCCGACACTCCCTATATCGGCACCTTCGCCCAATTCTTTAGCCAGAAACGCCACAAAATCCGCCAACTCCCGCCGGTATGCCCGCAACGTATGCGCACTCGCCCCCCGCTCATCCCGCAACGCCGCCAGAAACCGCTCCGCCAACAACCTCAGTCCCGCAGTTCGTTCCACATATGCATCCACATCAGCACCGTCGTCTCGACCGAAGCGCAGCGCAGTGGAGAGACCCGCGGTCTGCTCGCCGACCCGACCCCCTCCAGCCCTCACGCCGCCACACCCTTCCCTTTCCCCCGCGGATGATACCTCCGGTGCACCTCCTTTAACCGCCCCACCGCCAGATGCGTATACACCTCCGTCGTCGAAATATCCGAGTGCCCCAACAACGTCTGCACCGTCCGTAAATCCGCCCCACCCTCCACCATGTGCGTCGCACAACTATGCCGCATCGTGTGCGGACTCACCCCCACCCCCAAACCCAACCCCCCCACCCCCCCCCAAACCCCCCCCCGCGTCATCCCGCCACCCCGCCGCGACAAAAACACCTCCCTCCGCATCCCCACCCCCAAACTCCGACCGCCCTTCCCTCCTCGCAACAACTCCCCCCGTCCCCGCCCCAGATACTCCTCCATCGCCTCCACCGCCGACCTTCCCAAAGGCACAATCCGGTCCTTGTCCCCCTTCCCCCGCACCGTCACGCGCCCCTCCTCCAACCGCAAGTCCTCCACCCCCAAACCCACCCCCCCCCCCACCCGCAGCCCGCCCGCATACAGCAGCTCCATCAAAGCCCAGTCCCGCAATCGAACCCCAACCTCCTTACCCTCCGCCACCCGCGCCGCCGCCCCCGCCGTCTCCAACATCCGCACAACCTCCCCCCGCGGCAAACCCTTCGGCAGCAGCTTCCAGCTCTTCGGCGACTCCAGATTCACCGTCGGATCCACCCCCATCCGCCCATCCTTCACCAGCCACCGGTAAAACCCCCGCAAACAACTCAGTTTCCGCGCCACACTCCGTCCCACCACCCCATGCGCCCGCAGATGCGCTAAAAACCCCCGCAACACTCCCTCATCCGCCCCCATCAACTCCCGCCCCGCACCCTCCGCAAACTCCGCGAAAATCTCCAGATCGCTCCGGTACGCCGCGCAACTCCCCGGCCGCAAACCCTTCTCCACCCGCAGGTACACCCCATACTCCCGCAGCAACGCCCGGTTCCCATCCGCTCTGACATCCGCACACATTCAACTGTTATCTTCCTCCAACGGCAGTCCACCGGGGCATCCCCCGTACCCACCTCGCCACCCGCACGATAAACTCAAACCAGCCATGTTTGAGAACCTCAGCGACAAACTCCAGCGCACC
>CAXUDN010000163.1:0-7383 GCA_964249715.1 uncultured Acidobacteriaceae bacterium | reverse complement strand
CTTGCGGCGGGTCATCGCGAGACTCTGGACAATGCGGAACACGAGTTGTTTCTGAGTGTGGCGAGTGTTTGGGAGCTGACGATCAAGCGAAGTATCGGCAAGTTGAGCTTTACTGGCTCGTTTGAGACGGCGACGAAATCTTCCCTGATTGAGCTTCTGCCAATTGAGTTGAAGCATGTTGTGGAGATCGAACGGCTCACCCGTTATCACGGCGATCCGTTCGATCACATGCTTGTGGCGCAGGCGAGGGTGGAGGATCTGATTCTGGTTACGCACGACGAAGTACTGGCGCAGTATTCCGTTCCAGTTCTACGTGTGTAGCGGCGTCCATGGGGTAGCAGCGAGTGACTTAAAGCTGTGAGGGTGGACCGGTGGGAGGATAGTTTGCGGCTGGTGGGTAGGCTTGTGGGGGATAGGCAGGTGGGTAGGGCTGGCCAGTGGTGGCGTAGCCAGGGGTGATGGGCGCCACGTTCCATCTGCCGAAGGCGAGGATACAGAGCACGATGATGGGTCCGATGAAGGGGACGATCGAGATCAGGGAGAGTGCGCCAGACATCCCGGCTTTGGTGAAGATTCGCCAGAGACAGAAGATAAGAAACGCGGTGAATAGAAGGCTGACAATGAGGATGGCTGCGCCCATGCCGGCCATCAATCCGGCGAGTTGCTGTTGTTGATTGGGGTCCATTGGGGCTCCTGTAGTTTGGAGAAGACTCTAGCTCAGGTGTGCTGTATTTTGCTAGGAAATTGTTAGGTTGGAAAGATGGGTTCGCCTGACCCCACCCTTTCGCTTGCGAAAGGATGGGCCACCCGATCTTGTCGGGAAGATGGCGTTAGTGGGGGAGGATGAGCAGGTCGATGGCGCTTGGGGCATTCGCCTGGTGGTAGATGGTCTCCGTAGCCTTTTGGAAGTCTTCCGGTTTGGCTTTGCTGATGTCTTCAAAGACCTGGGGGTTGCGGTCGGTGAGGGGGAACCAGGAGCTTTGGATCTGGACCATGATGCGGTGGCCTTTGCGGAAGGTGTGATTGGCGTCCTGCATGGTGAAGTTCACCTCCGTGAGTTGGCCGGGCGTGAGGGGTTCGGGGCGCTCGAAGGAGTTGCGGAACTTGGCGCGGAAGGGTTCGCCGCGGACGAGCATCTGGAAGTTATCGAGGGCGGCGGCGGGAGCGGGGTCGCCCTTGGGGGTGACGCTTTCGTTGCCGGCGTAGTCGGCGGGGTAGACGTCTATGAGTTTTACGTCGAAGTCGGAGTCAGTCCCGGTGGAGACTATGCGGAGTTTGGGGCTGACAGGGCCGGCTATGGTGATGTCTTCGGCGAGGGGCTCGGTTTGGTAGACGAGGACGTCGGGGCGGCTGGCGACGAAGCGCTGGTCCTCGTCCATGTATGGCTGGGGGACGTCGATGCTGGTGCGGTTGGTGGTGTAGGGGACGGGGTTGGCTGGGTCGGAGACGTAGTTGTCTTTGCTGTCCGCGGCCGTGGGTGGGGTGAAGGATAGGCCGTGGTTGGGTTGGAGGTACAGGGTGCGGGATTCGGCGTTAGGCGGGGGCCAGGCGGGGTAGTTGTGCCAGGTGTCGGAGCCGGTTTCGAAGGCCATGACCTTTGGGAGGGCGCTTGAGGCTTTGTCCTTGAGCCAGTGGTCGAAGAAGGGGGCTTCGATGGTGTTCTGGTAGACGGTGGAGGCAGGCTGGCCGAAGCTGATGTTCCCGAGGTGGTCGCCGAGGCCGCGAGACCAGCCGCCGTGAACCAAGGGACCTTCGACGAGGGTGTTTTGGGGGGCCTCGGGGCTGAGCTGGTCTATGGCGTGGAAGACTTTTACGGGGCCAGAGAGGTCTTCGGCGTCGAACCAGCCGCCTACGACGAGGACGGCGGCTTTGACGCCGTGCATGTGGGGGGCGAGATTGCGGGATTGCCAGTAGATGTCGTAATTGGGACGTTGAATCTGGTCCTGGAAGTAGGGGATGACGCTGCCCGCGGGGAAGACGAGATTGGCGAGCGTGCCTTTTTCGAGGAAGTATTTATAAAGGTCTTTGGTGGGGTAATTGAAGTCGTTTTTGGGTTCGGTGGTGAGTGGGTTCTTTTGGAACTGGTAGGACTTGGCGTAGAAGGTGTGATTGGCCTGGAGCATGAAGGCGCCACCGTGGACGGAGTCGTCGCCCATGAAGTAGTCGATGATCGGAGCCTGGGGGCTGGCGGCCTTGATGGCGGGGTGCGAGTCGATGATGCTTGCGGCGGTGTAGAAGCCGGGGTAGCTGATGCCGAGAATGCCGACGCGGCCGTTGTTGTCCGGGACTTGCTTCAGCAGGTAATCGATGGTGTCGGAGGTGTCGGTCGATTCGTCGATGCCGTGACCGTCTTTGGAGGGGGTCATCTCGACCCAGGTGCCTTCGGAGTTCCAGCGGCCGCGGACGTCCTGGCAGACGAGGATGTAGCCGCCGTGGAGGAGATTGGGGTTGGAGGTAATGCGGGGGGCGACTTTGTCGGGACCATAGGGGGCGCAGCTGTAGGGGGTGCGCGTCATGAGGAAGGGGTACGGGCCTTTGTCGTCAAACTGGGCGGCGATGGGGGTGTAGACGGCGGTGTAGAGCTTGGTGCCGTCGCGCATGGGGATGTGGAGTTCCTGCTTGGTGTAGTGGGTGCGGGCGAAGTCGGCGTTGGCGCGGGCTTGTCCCTGGGGGAAGAGCGGGGTTTGCGCTGGCAGGTGTGCGAGAAAGCAGGCTGCGGTCAGGGCGCAGAGGGCTGCCACGCGGAGTGAATGATGCATAGAAGAAGGGTACCTTGTGGGGGCTTCGCCGCACGAAGCAGTTTCCGTGTGGGGTTGACGATTGAAATGTCACAGGCAACAGCAAGCAGATTCCCTGCGGGAATGACAACAAAAAAGGCAAGAGCGACGACGTGGCTTAGGCGGGTTCTGGGGTGGGTGGGGTTGGGTTGGCGAGGCGGAGGACGAGGCGTTCGAGGACCAGGCGTTTGTCGGGGGGGTTGGAGCGGAGATCGGCGTCGGCGCGGGCGATGTGGCGGAGGGCGGTGGTGAGGTCGGTGCGGTTGCGGTAGCGGCGGGCCTGGGTGATGAGGGCTTCGGCGGCGAAGGGAGCGGGGCGGAAGCCGGGCCAGAGAACCTGCCAAATGGCGCGCTGGTCGCGGACCTGTTTTTCGTTGAGGACCAAGAGCTGGCGGAAGGTTTTGGCGAGGGAGAAGATGTGGCCGATGGCGGCGTCGTCGCCGTCGGAGGCGTTGAGGAGACCGGCGAGCTGGGCGAGGGCTTCTGAGGGGCTTTTGCGGCTGATGGCGTCGGTGAGCTCGTAAAGGTTGTGTTGCTTGGCGGCGGGGACCATGGTTTCGACGTCGGCGAGGGTGATGGCAGAAGCATTGCGCGCGCCGGCTTCTAGGGTGAGTTTTTCGATTTCGCTCGAGAGTTGGAGCATGTCGGTGGCGACGGCTTCGATGAGTTGGCGGGCGGCGTCTTCTTCGAGGACCAGGTTGGCTTGGGCGGATCGGCGTTGAGCCCATTGGACAGCGTCGTCATCCTGGACTTTCTGGAATTCGATGATGCCGCAATGGTCGCCGAGAGTTTCGCGGATTTTTTCGGCGCGTTCCTTGTCGGTGAAGTCCATGCGGCGGAGGTCGGCGGGGAGGTGGATGTGGTCGGCGAGGAAGAGGAGGAGGGCCTGAGGGTTCGGGCGACGGAAATAAGCGTCGAGGGCTGCGAATTCTTCTTTTTTCTGACCTCGACCGTAAAGATTTTTCAGGTTGCGGACGAAAAGAACCTGGAAGGGGGCCATGAGGGAGGGGGTCTGGGCGAGATCGAGGGCTTCGTGGATGGTGGTTTGGGCGAGGTCGAGGTCGTGAAGGCAGAAGTCGCGGAGGTCTGGGGGGACGAGGGAGGCGAGGATGCCGGTGCGGGCCTGTTGTTGGAGGAAGGCTTCGTCGCCGAGAAGGACGTAGGCGGGTTTGCGGGCTTTTTCGTCCCGGATTTCGCGGAGGAAACGGTCGAGGGCGGCGAAGCTGCGAAGGCCGGTGGTGAGGTCTGGGTTTGCGTTCGCTTGGGGCATTGTCAAAAAGCAGGTTCCCTTCGGGAATGACATTCAAAAAAGCAACAGCAACCGCAGATTCCCTTCGGGAATGACAAGCAATGGAGGACGTGAAGGTGCGGAGCCGTGTGGCTCACTGGAAGGATTCCAGCATGTCGCTGACGAGGGCTCCGGCGAAGTCGCGGGCCATGCGGTGAATGGCGGGGGTGTCTTCCTGGACGGAGCCGGTGAGGTCCTGGGTGGATTGGAACTGCTCGCGGAAAGGGAAGGCGTCGTTGCGGTAGAGGACGTGGCCATCATGGGCGGTGAGGGAGACGGCGGCGGTGACGGTGATGAGGTAGCTGGAAGTCTGGCCGCTGGAGGAGTCGTAGGTGAGGGGAGTGATGGCTTCGGTGAGGATTGTGCCGCGGAGGGTGGCGTCGGCGGAGTTGGTGTCGTTGTCGGCGGTGCCGGGGACGGCGGTGAGGATGCGGTAGCGGGTGGCGGTGTTGAGTTCGCGGACGACGGCCTGGGTGAAAGTGACTTCGGTGCGGAAGGCCTGGACGCGGGTGGCGAAGATGGGGACGGCGATCGTGTGGATGCCCGGGGGGATGTGCGCGGCGGAGCCTACCTGGTGATAGCCGCAGCCGGTGAGAAGTAGCAGCGGAAGGAGGGGGAGGCGGCGCATCTGGTTTGATGATATCGCCGGGGGTTAGAGGGCGTTTGTGGGACGAGGTTTGCGGCGGGGGAGGAGGGTGAGGAGAGAGCCGAGGAGGACGCCTGTGGCGTCGGTGCGGACGTCTTTTTGTTCGATGGGCCAGCCGTCTTTGTGGCTTTCGTAGGCTTCTGTGGCATAGCCGAAGAGGATGAGGGCGGCGGCGAAGGTGAGCTTCAAGGGGAGGGAGCGGGTGAAGCGGAGGACGAGGAAGGTGAGGAGGGTGAAGGCGAGGAGGTGGAGGTAGGGGTGGAGTTGGCCTTGGAGGTGGAGGGCGTGTTTGGTGGCGGTGGGGAGGGCGGAGATGGCGGAAATTGTGAGGGTGAGAAGGATGACAAGAAGGATCGTTGTTGCGCGAGGGCTCACCAGGGGAGAATACCGCCTGATGTGGATCTCAGCTTAGGCCCGCAATCTTCGAATCGGCTCGACGAGTCTTTGCACTTGATTGGAGGTGTGACAGAGGCGCAATACGGACGTGCGCCTCTGTCGATAGCCATCAGTTCTTCACTGTGAGCGTCTCCGAATCAACAGCCTTCTTCCCGGTAACACCCTCCAAGCCGGCAAGCACGCCGCGGTAGTCACTCTTGTCGCATTGCATGGCGAAACCGCCTTTTTGGTCTCCATTGGCCCAAGTTATACCGACGAAATGCTTTTTGGACTTGCTCAAAGCGAGAAGAGCACCGGCACCCAAAGTGAACACACCGAGAGCAACTGCCGAGCCGACTCGACGATGCACGTCTTGTCCGTAGGAGATCTCTGTGACGCTGTCAGCTGGAATGGTAGCAATCAAATCCTTGCCGGAAAGCAGGCGAATCTCTTTCGCATCAATCACGAGGTGCGCCGTTGCACCAGCCTTGATTGCGGGGACCGACCCACCGTCGTACATGACTTTGTAACCGTTATCAGCAGCAAAGGCGGCAACCGGAAAGAAAAGACAAAGCAGCAATGCGACAAAACGTTTCATAGAAGCTCCACGAGAGGATAAAGCCACTATGAGCGTCATTGGACCAGTTCACCAGATCACAAAGGTAACTACCTCCTTGATTGATCAGTTACTGTGGTGTTTTGACTGAGTCTGGACCGCTTGGCTTCGACCGGCCAAGGCCGAAGAGTTTTTGGAGGGGGTTGCGGTGTTTGATTTCGGGGGCGGGTTGGTTGTTGGGGTCGTAGGTTTGGGGTTGATTGGGGCTGCGGGGTTGGGGTGGTTGATTGGGGTTGGGGGCGCGGTTTGGGCTTTGTGGGGTAGGGGTGTTGGGTGTTCCTGGGGCCACGAGGGGGGTGCTGCTGTCGGAGCCGTCGCCGAAGAGCTGGTTGCCGAAGGTTTGGGCGTCTACGCCCATGTGGGAGCAGGTGCTTTGGGGGACGGTTCCGACGAGGAAGGCGGCTTCGAAGGTGTCGGAGGGGCAGCTATCGTCGGCGGGGAGGCTGCTGGCGCGGTCGATGCGGACGAGCTGGATGCCGTCGGGTGGGGCGGCGAAGGCTTTCATGTCGCTGTACTGGGGAAGCTTGATGGCGCGATTCATGAACTCGGCCCAGATGGGGGCGGCGGCGTCGGCGCCCTGGAGCTTGTGGCTTAGGCCGGTGGAGATGTCGGTGTAGTCGTCGTTGCCGACCCAGATGATGCAGAGGAGGTTGGAGGTGTAGCCGGCGAACCAGACGTCGTGGGAGGTGCCGGTTTTGCCGGCGGCGGGGGCGCGGAAGCCTGCCTTGCGGACGGAGGCGGCGGTGCCGTAGTTGACGACGTCTTCCAGGAGGGATTGGGTGAGGTAGGCGGACTTGGGGTCGAGAACCTGTTTGGCTTCGGGGGTGTAGTCGGCGACGATGTCGCCGGTGGTGGTGCGGACGCTGGAGAGGATCCAGGGTTTGAGGTGGACGCCGCTGTTGGCGAAGGTGGTGTAGACGCCGGCCATGTCGAGGGGCGTGGCGTTGTAGGTACCGATGGCGACGGACGGTGTGCCGCGGGCGTTGGGGATACCGGCGGTGCGGGCGAGGGCGGCTACGTTGTCGAAGCCGACCTTCTGCGCGAGGTTGATGGTGGCGATGTTGAGGGAGTGCTCGAGGGCGGTGACGGCGGTGACCATGCCGGGGTATTCGCCGCGCTCGAAGTTGCCGGGGGTGTAGTCCTTGCCGTCGAAGGTGAAGGTGGTGGGGTCGTCGTTGAGCGGGGTGAGGGCGGTAAAGGGAGCGTTGCCGTCAAGGGCAGTGCCGCTGATGGAGGCGTTGAAGGCGGCGGCGTAGACGAGGGGCTTGAAGATGGAGCCGGTGGGGCGCTCGGCGTTGGCGTGGTTGAGCTGCGAGGCGGCGTAGCTGCGGCCGCCGACGAGGGCGAGGACCTGGCCGGTGTGGGGGTTGAGGGCGATTAATGAGACTTGCGGAAGGGTGAGGGGGCCGTCGCCTTTGTGGAGCTTGCGGATGAGGTCGTCGACGCGCTTCATGCCGGCTTCGACGGCATCGGAGGCGGCGTTCTGGAGGTCGGGGTCGAGCGAGGTGTAGATGCGAAGGGAGCTATGGGAGCTGTCGTAGTCGCCGATGCGTCCGGTGATCTGGTCGTGGACCATATCGACGAAATACGGGGCTTCGGAGGCGTCGACCTCGGCGGGGGCGAGTTTGATGGGCTCGGCTTGCGCGGCTTCGGCCTGAGGTGCGGTGATGGCGCCGGTTTC
>CAXUDN010000162.1:0-7451 GCA_964249715.1 uncultured Acidobacteriaceae bacterium | reverse complement strand
AGGCGATGGAACTCGTGACCGTGGATGGGGGCGAGGCAGAGGAGGATGAGACCTTCGAAGAGGATCGTGCCTTCGAGGCGGGTGGAGAGGGTGTGGAGCCGGTCGAAGTGGGCTCGGGTGGGATTGGTGGGGGGCACGGACTGGATGTCGCCGCCGAGGGTGAGGCGGTCGGTTTCCATGTGGGGGATGACGGACTGCTGGAGGTAAAGGGTGAGAGCCATCATGGAGACGATGAGGGCGATTTCGACGGCGCGGGTGGGATGGGAGTCGTGCGTGGTGAGGAGCGCGAGGGTGAAGAAGAGATAGATGGCGCCGGCAACGAGGCCGATGCGGTGCAGCGCGATTAAGGAGCCGCGGACGATGGTGCCGGCGAGGTGAACATCGGGCATGGTTTTGAACGCGACGTTGGCGACGGCGAGAAAGAAGACGATGCCGCCCACCCAGAGAGCGAGCGAGATGAGGCGGAGGGCGCGAAAAGTCAGCTTCATGCGTGGGTTTGGCCGGCCAGGACGGGTTCCGTAGACGCGGTCGATGGTGCGGTGCGGTCGGAACGTTCCAGGGTGCGGCGAAGGATGAGTTCAAAGGCGGCGCGGGCTTCGAGGTAGTCAGGTTCGGTGATGCGGCGCTGAAGGCGTTCGGTTTCGAGGGCGAAGAGCTCTTCCTTCAAGGCCTGAAGGAGGTTGTTGTGGGTGTCCGGCTGCGCCATTGGACTGTGGGCCGCAGGGGCGGGCGGCCATGTGGGACGTGGCAAAGGGGTGGCGGCCAGATCGGCTGCGCTTGCTGAGGGTTTGCGGAGCAGGACGCCGGCGGCTCCGGCGAGCAGGAGGGCCAAACCGGCGAGGATCCACCACTTGTATTTGGACCAGGGGTCGCGGTCGCCCGATTCGTTGAGAGGGTTGTTGAGGCCGCGACCGCCTGCCAGTTCGGAGTTGGAGACCTGGGGGGCATTGGCGTCGGAGGCGCCGGGTGCGTTGGCGGTGGCGGCGTTCGGGGCGCTGCCGTTGGCGCCGGTATCGGCTCCGGCGCTTTGATCGGGGAGGTTGCCGGTGCCGGCGATGTTGAAGGAAGGTGGGTTGTCGGGGGAGACGTCCTGGGCCAGGTAGGTTTTGGTGCCGGGCTTGCCGGATTGGAGCGAAAGGGCGACGTGGCCGGCGGGGGTGAGGGTGATGGAGTCAGGGACCAGGACGGCGAAGGTTTTAACCGGCGTGGTGAGCCTGGGGGTGAAGGTGAACTTGCCGGTGTAGGGCAGGGTGTAGCCGATGCCGAACTGGGTCTCGCCGGGGCGGATGGGGAAGAGGAAGGTGAAGTGGCCGGGGTCGGAGCGGGGAACGGCGGGGGTTTGGACGGGCATGCCGCCTTGCGTAATGGCGCCGGTGCGGCCGATGAGGGCACCCTGGGGAAGGTAGAATTCGAAGCCGTCGGGGCCAAACTGGGTGCGGGCAGGGGCGGAGGTGTTGAGGACCTGGAGAACTTCGACGACGTGAAGCTCGTTGGGCGTGGCTTCTACGTGGAGCTCTTCGACGCCGGTGCTGACGCCGTCGATGTGGGGGGCGGCATCGTAGACGGTCACGGCTACAGTGGTGGTGCCGGGCTGGACAGGCTGGAAGTAGTTGGCCTTCTGGTGGGTGACGCGGACGAGGTGCATGCCGTCGTCGGGGACCTGGAGGGTAAAGCGGCCGCGGGCGTCGGTGGTGGTGCGGGTGGACTCCTGCATGGCCTGCTGAAGCTGGATGAGGACGACGTCGTCGCCGACGGAGGGCTTGCCGGTGGTTTTATTGATGACGGTGCCGGTAATAGGGGCCGCGGCGTGGGCCAGCAGGGCCGGGAGGAGCAGGGTGAGCGCGGCGGCGAGGTGGCGGAGCTTGCGAAGGTGGGGCACGTCTTTCAGGATACGTCAGCGGGGGTCGGCTACGCCCCTCACTGCGGGGCGGTCAGGGCTGTTTTATAGCCGCGCGGTAAGGAAGTGGAGGGCTTCCTTCAGGCTGCTGCGCACGGACTTCGTGGGTCAGTTTGCGGCGGGGAGGGTGTCCATTTCGGCGAGGACCTGGGCGGCTTCGTGTTCGAGGGAGTCGCGCTGTCGGTTGTAGTCGTCTTCGGGGAACTTGCCGGCGCGGAATTCGAAGTTGAGGTCGCGGAGGTTGTCGTAGATGACGTCTTTGCGCTCGCGTAGGTAGTCGAGGCGGTTCTTTTCGCGGACCGGGGTGAGGGACGCGCGACTTTGGGGCCAGAAGATGTAGGCGCCTGTGGCGAGGGCGAGGAAGGCGCAGGGGAGAATGATTTGGAGGTCCATGCGGTTTATGAGGCGCGGCAGGGGAGCAGCGCGTCCAAGGAATAGTCTAGTCGCGAACGTGACTGGAGGGGGATTCGTTTGGGGGTGGAGCGACGAGGGTGGCGATGGCTTGCGACGGTGATTGCGGTTGCGGCGCTTTGGCTGGGGGGCGCGCGGGCCGGAGCGCAGGTGAGTGCGCACACGGATCCGCTGAACCTGGATCCGCTGGTCAAGCAGGGCCTGGACCGGTTTTATGACCTGGACTATGACGGGGCGCTGAAGTTGTTCAACCAGGTGGCGGCGCAGCATCCGCAGGAGCCGATTGCGTGGGGGTATGTGCTGCTGGGGACCATATTTCGGGAGCTGTACCACCAGGACCTGATGGATACGACCTACTACGCCCATGACAGCTTTTTGAGTACGAAGCGTCAGGTGGATATACCGCAGGCTACGCGGAATCAGATCGATGGCTTAACGGACAAGGTGATCGGGCTCAGCGATGCGCGGCTGAAGGCGAATCCGCAAGATAGGAACGCATTGTTTGCGCGGGGGTATGCGCGGGGATTGCATGCGTCGTTCATTACGCTGGCGGATCACTCGTTTGCAGCGGCGGCGCGGCAGGGCTACCAGGCACGGAATGACTCGGAGGCGGTGCTGAAGCTGGACCCACAGTATGCGGATGCGCTTCTGGCGGTGGGCATTCAGGAGTTTGCGGTGGCGAGCTTGCCGCGGCTTGTGCGAATGGTGGTGGGGATTATGGGGGTGGGGGGCAACAAGGAGGCGGGGATCGCGAAGCTTCGCGAGGATGGCGCGCATGGATCGTTGACGAATGTGCAGGCGAGGGTGGCATTGAGTCTGTTTCTGCGGCATGACGGGCGCTACCCGGATGCGCTTGCCGTAGAGCACGGGTTGGCTGAACAGTACCCGCATTCCTACCTGTTCCGGCTCGAGGTTGCAAATCTGTTGAAAGATGAAGGGCATGGGAATGAAGCGATCGCGGAGTACAAGAAGGTAATTGCCGATGCGGGGAAGCCGGGCTACTTCGTTGATCCGCGGCTGCAGATGGCGTGGTTTGGGCTGGCGGACACGGAGCGCGGGTATAACGACATCCAGGGTGCGGCGTTTGGCTACGCCCAGGTAGTTGATCAGCCAGGCTGCAGCGATTGGCTGAGACGCCGTGCGGAGGTGGATGCAGGGGAGATGGATGATCTGCTGCATAAACGGGAGCAGGCCATGCAGATGTACCGGGCGGCGGCTGCGCCTGGGGGCGACCAGTCCCAGGCGGATGCGGCTCGGCGGTATATGCGGACCTCGTTTGCCGGGAAGTAATGCGGGCTGAGGGAACCAGCTGCGGTTGGCTTGCGTAGCTGCTGTTGAACAAGGAGATGGTGTGATGGCTTGTCTTGGATGTGGTGAATCGGTAGCGACGGGCGCGAGGTTTTGCAGCGTATGTGGACGGGCCGTGACGTATGGGACAGTTCCGCCGCCCCCGCCGACGCAGATCCGGACAGTGACAACGGGGGGGCTGGATGGGCTCTACCGCCCGCGCGAGGGCCGGATGATTGCCGGCGTGTGTGTTGGGTTTGCCCTGCGGTACGGGTGGGATCTCTCAATTGTGCGCCTGGTGCTGGTGTTGTCGTTCTTCTTTGGCGCGGGTGTGCCGCTGCTGGCCTACATCATCTGCTGGGTGGTGATGCCGAATGGGCAACATGCGCTGCCATCGCAGGCAGGCGCGAACGGACCCGGTAGCATGAGGGTGTGAATTCTGTTTTTCCTGCACCGCGTCCTCTGGCCTACAAGGACGGCAAATTAGCGATTTCCGGGGTGGACCTGGATGGGTTGGCGGCCGAGTTTGGGACGCCCCTGTATGTATATTCGGCCGACGATCTTCGGGCACGGGTAGAGATGCTTGCGCGCGAGTTCACCGTGGCGGAGCATACGGTCTGCTATGCGGTGAAGGCGAACTCGGCCCTGGCGCTGCTGCAACTGTTGGGCGATACCGGGTGCGGGTTCGACATTGTGTCGGGCGGCGAGTTGGAACGGGTGCGGCGGGCTGCGCCGGAGGCTTTGGGCCACGTCGTGTTTTCGGGAGTAGGCAAGCAGGCGTGGGAGATGGACGCGGCGCTCCGGGCGGGGATCCTGCTGTTTAACGTCGAGAGCGAGGCGGAGCTGGATCTGTTGAGTGTGCGGGCCCGGGCGCTGGGCAGGGTGGCGCGGTTTGCGCTGCGGGTGAATCCGGATGTGGCGGTGGAGACACATCCTTATATCTCTACGGGACTGCGGGAGCACAAGTTTGGGCTGCCTATCGAGAGAGCGCGGGAACTCTATGCGCGCGCTCTGGAGATGGGTGGGTTGGAGCCGGCTGGGGTAAGTGTGCACATCGGGTCGCAGATCCGGGAAGTGGCGCCGTTTGCGGAGGCGCTGGGGCGGGTGAGACGTTTGGTTGAGGACCTGCGGGCGGATGGGCACGCGATCCGGTACGTGGATGCGGGCGGTGGGTTTGGGATTGAGTATGGGCAGCAGGCTTTCGATCCGCAGGCGCGGGTTGCGGAGTATGCGCAGGCGGTCCTGGGGGTTCTGGACGGGCTCGGGGTGCAGTTGCTGCTGGAACCCGGAAGGTTCCTGATTGCGCAGGCGGGAGTTTTGCTGACGCGGGTGCTCTACACGAAGGCGAATGGGACAAAGCGGTTCGTGGTGACGGATGCAGGGATGAATGACCTGATCCGGCCGGCGTTGTACGGGGCGCACCATGAGGTGTTGCCGGTGTGCGAGGGGGGCGGTGAGGTGATGGTGGCGGATCTGGTGGGGCCGGTTTGTGAAAGTGGGGATTTCTTTGCGCGGGATCGGGCAGTGTCGGCTTCGGCGGGGGAGCTGCTGGCTGTGCTGGATGCGGGAGCGTATGGGATGAGTTTGAGCTCGAACTACAACTCGCGGGGGCGGCCGGCCGAGGTGCTGGTGGAGGGTGGAGCGGTGCGTTTGATCCGGCGGCGGGAGACGATGGAGGACTTGCTGGCGGTGGAGGTGCCCTTGATGGTAGGCAGCTAGGGTTCATCAGTGTGAAGGGTTTGCAGGCTGGAGCTTCTTCATCACTTCCGTCAGCTGTGCCTGGATGTTGTCGAGTGCACTTTGCTCGGTGCTAAGCCGCGTCTCCGCATCCTGAAGAGCGCCTGCAAGGACCTGCTCTCTCGACTTCAGTTCCTCTACCTGGGACCTGAGATGTTCTTCGGCCTCAGCGTTGTCCTTTTTCTGTGCGGGATCGAGAATGGCGTTCCCGTTCTGATCCTGGACGCGATCTCTAACGGCTTCGCCACGTTTCCGATCCGCTTGCGTCTGTGCAAGTTCGGTGCGCAGATCATCCCGGCGCTGGAGAATACGGGTGACTGTAGCTTGTTGGAACTGCCACTCCGTGAGCAGGATCTGCGTTGTCTCGCTCAGGCGCACATCGTTGTGCATTGCGCGGAGCTCCGCCAGGATGGCCTGCAGGGTTTGCGTGTCGGGTTGGTTGGTTTGAGCTTGGCAGGCTGGCGCTGCCATGGCTAGTGACAGGATGAGTGCCGCGGTTTTCATGCGCCCATCGTCTCAGGATGAGTAGAAAGCAGCAATGATTGAGGAGTGCAGGTATGCCGTTCATCAGCATCACGCGGTTGAGGGTTCGATCGATTCGGTTTATGCCGTTTTTCGCCTGGGATACGCTTTGGACGTTGCGGCAGGTGAAGCGGTCGGCGGGTTTTCAGGCCGGGTCGCTCTTGCCGGACAAACGATGGACGTTCTGGACGATGACGGCGTGGAACTCGCAGGAGAGTATGCGGAAGTACATGACCTCGGGCGAGCACAAGAAGGCGATGCCGAAGCTCATGGAGTGGTGTGACGAGGCGTCGGTAGTGCATTGGGAGCAGCCGGAAGCGACGTTGCCGTCATGGGCGGAGGCGGACCGTCGGATGCGGACCGAGGGGCGGGTGTCGAAGGTGCGGCATCCGAGTGCGGGGCATGCCGGGTTGCGGTATGACGAGCCGCGGTTGACCGGGAGTGGGCCGATTCGGCGGGCGGGGTAGGTCTTCAGGGCGCGGTGAGACAGCAGAGGGGCGCTTCTGTGAGTCTTGGATTCGGATGGAGCGAGTGGCTTCCCTTCACAGGCAAGCCCTACCCTTTGCGAGGAAGCCCAAAGGTGGGCCACCCGGTCAAGAGGCGGCTTGGTGCGCACTTGCGCGGGCGGGCGAGGGGGCGGGTTGAGGTGCTAGAATCGGCTGCGACGAAGGTGCGTCCGGGGCCTGGATGACGGTTTCTATGGACGCAAGCTGGTTCTTTTTTGAATTTACTGAACGCAGAGGTTTAGAAACATGTCCGGCCACTCAAAATGGGCGACGATTAAGCATAAGAAGGGCGCACTGGACGCCAAACGCGGGAAGATCTTCACGCGGCTGATCAAGGAAATCATGGTGGCGGCCAAGGCCGGCGGCGGCGATGCGGATGGCAACCCGCGATTGCGTACGGCGGTTGCAGCGGCCAAGGCCGAAAACATGCCGAACGACAATATCGCGCGGGCGGTGAAGCGCGGGACGGGTGAGATCGAAGGCGCGCAGTACGAGGACATCACGTTTGAGGGCTATGGGCCTGGCGGGGTAGCCGTGATTGTGGACGTGCTGACGGATAACCGGAACCGCGCGGTGAGCGAGGTGCGGCATGCCTTCTCGAAGAACGGCGGGAACCTGGGTGAGTCGGGGTCGGTTGGGTATATGTTTTCGAAGAAGGGGCTGATCATCGTAGAGAAATCGGCTGCGAACGAGGACAAGCTAACGGAGGTTGTTCTGGATGCCGGCGCCGAGGACCTGGGTGAGGACGGGGATTACTGGGAGATCACGACGGCTCCTGCGGATCACGGCGCCGTGGTGGATGCGCTGAAAAAGGCGGGCATCAAGACTGAGAATGCTGAGGTGACCATGATTCCGACCACGTACCAGAAGCTCGAAGGTACGCAGGCGAATGCGATGCAGCGCCTGCTGGATACGCTGGATGATCTGGACGATACGCAGAATGTTTACTCGAATTTTGAGAGCCACGAGGCGGCGGTGACGGCGTAAGCATCTACTTCAGGCAGGGACGAAGGCCGCCAGAGGATGGCGGCTTTCCATTGTGAGGTCGATTTGAAGCTGCTTCCATGGACTTTGGCGATCTTCCTGTGCGC
>CAXUDN010000161.1:6217-7492 GCA_964249715.1 uncultured Acidobacteriaceae bacterium | reverse complement strand
TGAGGCTTAGGGAGTTGGGGACGAAGCGGCCGGTGCCGGAGTCTTCGAGGCGGCGTTCTACTACGGGGTGGCGGCCTGCTATGAATTCGAGGGTGGTGGAGTTGTCGACGTGGGGGCGGGTCCAGGCGCGGAGGGCGGCGAGGTGGGCGAAGTTGGCGAGGAGGTCGATTTCGGCGATGGCGCGGGCGGTTTCGCGGAGGCGGGGGGCGTCGGTGAGGAGCTGGCGGCGGAGTTCGGTGAAGATGCGGCGTTCGATTTCGGCGGAGCGTTCCCCGGCGGTGAGGATTTTGGTTTCGAGGTCTTTGAGTTCGGGGGTGGTGAAGCGTTCGGCGTTGACGAGGGTTTGTTTGCGTTCGTAGTCGGGGGGGACGGACTTCAGGTTGGCGCGGGTGATTTCGAGGTAATAGCCGAAGACGGAGTTGAAGCGGACTTTGAGGGAGGCGATGCCGGTGCGTTCGCGTTCGCGCTCTTCGATGGCGGCGATGGCCTGGCGGCCGCTGGTGCCGAGGGCGCGGAGGTCGTCGAGTTCGGGGTCGACGGCGGGGCGAACCGCGTTGCCGTCGGCGAGGTGGAGGGGTGGGTCGTCGACGAGGGTGCGGGTGATGAGTTCGTGGAGGTCGGGGAGGATGTCGAGTTGGGCGAGGGTGGACCAGCGGGTGGTTTGGGTGTGGGTCAGGTCGGCTGCGGCAGCGCGGAGATTGGGTAGGCAGGCGAGGGTGGAGCCGAGGGCAACGAGGTCGCGGGGGCCGGCGGAGTCGAGGGCGATACGGCCGAGTAGGCGTTCAAGGTCGAGGATGCCGGTCATGGCGCGGCGAAGGGTTTCGCGGCGGCGGATGTCGGTAGCGGCGAGGGCAACGGCGTCGAGGCGCTGGTTGATGGCGGTGAGGTTGATCAAGGGGCGGAGGAGTTGGGCGCGGAGCAGGCGCTTGCCCATGGGGGTGCAGCAGGCGTCGAGGGTGTGGAGGAGGGTGGTTTCGTTGGTCTCGCCGGAAAAGAGGGGGTCGACGAGCTCGAGGTTGCGGATGCTGACGGCGTCGAGCTCGAGGCAGCTGCGGCGCTCGTAGAAGTGAACGGTGTCGAGGTGTTCGAGGGCGCCCTGCTTGGTGGCGCGGAGGTAATGGACGAGGGCGCCGGCGGCGGTGGCGGCGGCGGGGTGGTGGGTGAGGCCCATGCCGTCGAGGGAGTGGACGCGGAGGGATTGGCGGAGCAGGGGGAGGGCGTAGTCGGGGGTGAAGACGAAGTCGTCGAGTTCGGTTTTTGGACCTTCGAGGGTGG
>CAXUDN010000161.1:1410-6117 GCA_964249715.1 uncultured Acidobacteriaceae bacterium | reverse complement strand
TGGGGAGGAGGGTT
The DNA here is from genome assembly GCA_964249715.1 of uncultured Acidobacteriaceae bacterium. Taxonomy (GTDB): domain Bacteria; phylum Acidobacteriota; class Terriglobia; order Terriglobales; family Acidobacteriaceae; genus Granulicella. The sequence continues at coordinate 6,103 of CAXUDN010000161.1, read as the reverse complement.
TCGGCGGGCTTCATGCGGGCCAGTTCGTCGAAGGCGAGGGGCCAGGCATCGGGGCCGGTGAATTCAGTGGCGCGGAGGTCGCCGGTGGAGAGGTCCAGGGAGGCAATGCCGATTGCGGTGCCGATGGGGGCTAGAGCGGCGAGCCATTGGCTTTCGCCGGCGGGAAGGGTGTCGTTGAGGGCGGTGCCGGGGGTGAGGACGCGGGTAACTTCGCGGCGGACGACCGTCTTGGCGAGCTTGGGGTCTTCCATCTGCTCGCAGAGGGCGACTTTGTAGCCTTTGCGGAGGAGCTTCTGGAGATAGGTGGCGCCGGCGTGGAAGGGGACGCCGCACATGGGGACCTGGCGAGCTTTATCGCGGGAGGTGAGGGTGAGGCCGAGCTCGCGAGAGGCGACCAGGGCGTCTTCGTAGAAGAGCTCGTAGAAGTCGCCCATGCGGAAGAAAAGGAGGGCGTCAGGGTGAGCCTCTTTTGCGGCCTGGTACTGGCGCATGGCCGGGGTGATGGCGGTGTCCGTGGCGGGACTTTTGTGGAACTCGGGGGAGACGGGCATCGGGCGGGCTGGAAGGTAGGATATCGCGGGGAAATAGGGCGGTCTTTTCCACGGCGGCGTAGACTCAGGTGCATGATTGAAGTGCCGATGACTGAGGATCAGTTTGCTGCTGCGACCCGCCGTTTGGCGGCAAACGGGATTGTGTTGGCCGGGCCGACGGGGACGCTGTCCAAGGATGGGGTGACGGCGAAGTATGAGCATGCCGACGGCAAGTTGCGGGTGACGATTTTGGATAAGCCGTTTTTGTTGCCGCAGAGTTTGATTGAGGGACGGTTGAAAAGTTATCTGGAGCAGAGTGTGGCTACGCTGTAGCTTGCTGTCTTCGTCTCCTGAGGAGACCGCGTTCGGACCCGATCCTTCGTAAACCAGAGTTCCAGCCTTTGTTACCAATGAGTACCTTGGTCAATGACGCGAAGGTTGTAGTGTTGGGGAACTTTCTCTTAGGAGCTTCCCATGCGGTTGAGCCAATTACTGGCTGCTTGTTCCCTTGCTTTGTCTGCGAGCTTTGTTGCTCATGCTTCGAGCGTCACACTCACTTTCACCGGCCTTCAGAGTAATGAGGCTGTGGATAACTACTACAACGGTGGCACTGGCGGGAACGGCTCGACCGGTGGCCCGAACTATGGGATCGCCTTCAGCAGCGACAGCCTCGCCCTGATTTCGGTGGCGGGTGGTGGTTCGGGCGATTTCAGCAATGTCCCTGCGCCGGGTAGCAACACCATTCTCTATTTTCTTTCGGGCGCAGACACCATGAACGTCGCCGCAGGCTTCACGACGGGCTTCTCGTTTGACTATGCTGGCGCCGATCCGGGGTCTGTGGAAGTCTTCAGTGGACTGAACGGTACCGGAACCCTGCTTTCGACGTTGAGTCTCGCGGCCACGCCCGATCCTTACAACGACTTTCAGGAGATCGGCGTGAGTTTTGGTGGAACCGCGGAGTCGGTGGTTTTCTCCGGTTCAGCGAACTATATCGGTTTTGCTGATATCACGGTCGGTGCAAGCTCAGTGCCTAGCTCGGTCACTCCGGAACCCTCCAGCTTTGCCCTGCTTGGCACGGGTCTGTTGGGGGTCGCCGGTGCGATGAAGCGGCGCTTCGCGTAGGCTGCTGACATTCGAAGCCCCGGCTACGGCCGGGGTCTTGCTTTGCTCTGCCGAGACCTCAGAAGGTCCGGGTTCGGAGCTGTACCGGGGCTTCAGGGGCCGGCGCTGGCTATACTGAACGTTGCGTTGTCTGCGTCTGCGTATGTCCTTGCTTTGGCTTCGAGTTGCTGTGGTTCTGTATGCGTTTGCGGCGCTGGCGGTGTTGCCGGCGGCGTTGTATAGCCGTCCGCGGTGGCGGCATGTGGCTATGCCTGCGGCGTTGGGTGGGGTGTTTTTTCATTTTGTTTCTTTGGTAGAGACGATGGTGGCGGCACACCATGCTTTGCCGGTGGATACGCATGAGAGCCTGTCGCTGCTGGGGCTGATGCTGGCTGGGGCGTTTCTGGGGCTGGCGGTGCGGTATAAGACGGTGGCGTTTGGGATCTTTCTGCTGCCTGTGGCTGTGCTGGTGTCGTTGGCGCCGGCGTTTCGGCCGGGGCGCGAGATGCTGGTGTACCCGTACCTGGGGTCGGGGTGGTGGTTGTTTCTGCATGTGGCGTTGCTGTTGGCGGCGTATGCGGCTCTGCTGGTTTCCCTGCTGGCGAGTGTGTTGTACCTGCTGCAGGAGCGGGGGCTGAAGCAGAAGAGAGGTGTGTCGAGCAGAAGGAGCTGGTTGCCGCCGCTGGAGACAATCGATGCGATTGCGTTAAAGGCTTTGCTGTGGGGATTGCCTTGCATGACGGCGGGGTTGTTGATCGGGTCGGTGGTGGCGCTGCAGACGGTGGGACCGGCGTTTTTTGCCGACCCGAAGGTGCTGCTGTCGCTGTTGCTTTGGGTGGCGTATATGCTGATGATCTTCATTCGCCGGCACTCCGGGTTGCGGGGGCGGCGGGCGGTGTATCTGTCGAGCTTTGCGCTGTTTTTTGTGTTGGCGGTGTGGGCTGCGAATCAGATGTCGGCGGTGCACAGGTTTAAGGCGCCATGAGCAAAATCGCGGGCTCGCTTGCGCTGATCGGCGTGAGTCATACGACGGCCCCACTGGATGTGCGGGAGCGGTTGGCGATCCCCCCCGAGCGGCTGGCGGAGGCTACGCGGACGCTGGTGGGAGAGCCTGGGATTCGCGAAGGACTGATTCTTTCTACGTGTAACCGGGTGGAGTTGTTGACGGTGGCTGAGCCTCCAGCAAACGCTGTGGGATTCTTTCAGCGATATCTGCACTTGCGGTCGGCGGATGTGGAGCCGCACCTTTATCGGTTCCATGAGGCGGAGGCGGTGCGGCATTTGTTCCGGGTGGCGTCTTCGCTGGATTCCATGGTGGTGGGGGAGCCGCAGATCCTGGGGCAGGTGAAGCAGTCGTTTGCGGTGGCGCGTGAGGTGGGGGCGGTGAAGGCGACGCTGGATCCGTTGATGCAGCGGGCATTTTCGGTGGCGAAGAAGGTCCGGACGGAGACGCAGATTGGGGCAACGACGGTGAGTGTGGCGTCGATTGCGGCGGATCTGGCGCGGAAGATCTTTGGCAGCCTGGCGAACAAGACGGTGCTTCTGGTGGGGGCGGGGAAGATGAGCGATCTGGCAGCGCGGCACCTGATTCAGCAGGGGGCGACGACGCTGCTGGTGTCGAACCGGACGGAGGCGCGAGCGGAGCGCATTGCGGATGCTCTGCGGACGCCTACGATCACGACGGGAGTGATCCCGTTCGAGCAACTGCATGCGCAGGCGCACCGGGCGGATATTTTGATTACGTCGACGGGTGCCGGGGCGGCGCAGGCGGAGGGGCATGTGTTTACGCCGGCGCAGGCGCGGGCGATGCTAGGTCGGCGGAAGAACCGGCCGGTGTTCTTTATCGATATTGCGGTGCCGCGGGATGTGGCCCCGGCGGTGAATGAAATTGAAGGCTGTTTTGTGTATGACATTGATGATTTGCAGGGGGTAGCGCAGGGGAACCGCGCGGGGCGAACACGGGAGGCGGAAGCTGCGGAACAGATTGTGCTGGCCGAGGTGGAGCGGTATCGCGAGCGGGTGGCGCAGGCGCCTTCGACGGAGGCGATCAAGGAGTTGATGGCGGGGGCGGAGGCGGTGCGGCAGGCGGAGCTGGCGCGGTCGTTGGGGCGCTTGAATTTGACGTCTGAGCAGCAGGCGGCGGTGGAGGCGATGACGCGTTCGCTGACGTCGAAGCTGCTGCATCCGCAGATTGCGGCGATGCGGAACCAGCGGGATGGAGACGGTGAGTGACGGGTTTGTTGTGTTCTTTGCGGCCGGTATCGGCCGATATGTGACGGGCCTTCAGCCTTCGAGCGGAAGGCTGGTGGATGCCGTGTTGGGAGCCGTTGCGGGGGGCGCATAAAAAAGAGAGTGCACGGGTAGACAGCGTTGTGCGACCATCTCTCATCCGAAGGCAGAGTCGGAACCAACTTCATCACAAAGGCAAAGGTCAGGGACTATGGCATCGAACACAACGCAAGACCACGACTTCATCCGCGAATGGGCAGAGAAACGCGGCGCCAAACCCGCGGAAGTTGCCAGCACGGAACAACCCGATGCGCCGGGCATTTTGCGGCTGGAGTTTCCGGGTGCGCCGAACGCGAACGATGACGCGCTGAAAGAGATTGAGTGGGAGGACTTCTTTGGGAAGTTCGACAAGAGCGGGCTTGAGTTTCTGTATCAGGAAGAGACGGCTGGGGGAGAGCTTTCGAACTTCAACAAACTGATCTACCCGGAGCCGGACTCGGAGGCGGGGAAGACGCTGTTGAAGAAGACGGCCGGGAAGAAGAGCTCGGCGAAGAAGGGTGCGGCGAAGAAGGGCGCCTCGGTGAAGTCTTCGGGTAAGACCGCGGGCAAGAAGACGGCTGCAAAAAAGACGGTGCCGGCTTCGGCGAAGAAGGCTGCGGCAAAGAAGACGGCTGCGAAGAAGAGTGTGGCCAAGAAGGCGCCAGGCAAGAAAGTCGCTGCGAAGAAAATTGCGGTAAAGGCTTCTGCGGCGAAGAAGACCGTAGCGAAGAAGACGGCGGTCAAGAAGACGGCTGTGAAGAAGACGGCTGTGAAGAAGACCGCAGGCAAGAAGA
>CAXUDN010000161.1:0-1310 GCA_964249715.1 uncultured Acidobacteriaceae bacterium | reverse complement strand
GGGGCGTATTCTGTTGCCGATGACTAATCAACCTATACGACTTGGGACGCGCGGATCGCAATTGGCATTGTGGCAGGCAAATCATATTGCGGGCGAGTTGCGCCGACATGGGCACGCGGTGGAGGTAGAGGTGATCCGCACGACCGGGGACCGGATGCAGGATCCGAATTTTATGGCTCCGCTGAGTTTTGAGGATGGGACGCCGCTGGATGCGAAGGGGATCTTCATCAAGGAGATTGAGGATGCTTTGCTGGCGAGGCGGATTGATGCCGCGGTGCACTCGTTGAAGGATCTGCCGACACAGTTGGATACGCGGTTTACGCTGGCGGCGATCCCGGCGCGGGCGGATGCGCGGGATGCGTTTGTGTGTGAGGAGTTCTGGGGGCTGCACACGCTGCCTTCGGGAGCGCGGGTGGGGACGACGAGTCCGCGGCGCAAGGCGATGTTGCTGGCGTTGCGGCCGGATATTGAGTTTGTGGAGATGCGGGGGAATATCGACACGCGACTGCGGAAGTGGGCTGCGGGTGAGGCGGAGGCGCTGGTGCTGGCGGCTGCTGGGCTGGAGCGGTTGGGGCGGACGGAGCATGTTCACCAGAGGTTTGCGGTGGATGAGGTTTGTCCGGCGCCGGGGCAGGGAGCGTTGGGGTTGGAGATGTTGGGTGGAGAGGATAACGCGGCGGATGGGGCTGGGCATCGGCGGCGGGTGATGGAGGCTTTGCGGGGGGTGAATCACCCCGATTCGGCGTTTGCTACGAGCGCGGAGAGGACGGTGCTGGCGGGGCTGGGAGGTGGATGTAATTTGCCGCTGGGGGCGTATTGCCATGCGGTGGATGAGGCCTGGCATCTGCATGCCATGGTGGCTGCGCCGGATGGCGATACGGTGGTGCATGTGATGCGGAAGGCGCCGCGGGGGGTGAGTGCGGTGGAGTTTGGGCAGGCTGTGGCGGAGGATTTGCGGGGGCGGGGGGCGATGGAGGTGATGGCGGGTGGGGTCGAGGTGGGGTGAGGGCGGGGTTTGTGGTGTTTGTGGCCCATCCTTTGCTGTGCAAAGGATGGGCCACCCCGGCTTATTTGGTTAGTTTGGGGGTTGGTGGTGCTGCGGGACCCCACCCTTTGCTGTGCAAAGGATGGGCCACCCCGGCTTATGTGGCTGGGTTGGGGGGAGTTGTGGTGTTTGGGACCCCACCCTTTGCTGTGCAAAGGATGGGCCACCCGGCTTATTTGGCTGAGTTGGGGGTTTCGTGGTGCTTGGGACCTTACCCTTTGCTGTGTAAAGGATGGGTTACCCGGGTTGGGGTGTTGGGTTGCTG
>CAXUDN010000160.1:0-7499 GCA_964249715.1 uncultured Acidobacteriaceae bacterium | reverse complement strand
TTTTCGAAGTTCCAGAGGACCTCCGGGAGCTTGTTGGGAGCGGGGAGGTTGTTTTCGGCGGCAAATTCGGAGAGGTGTTGCAGGAGTTCGTCGCTGTGGGCAATGCGCTGCGGCTGCTGCTCGATGAGCTCGGCGTAGAGCGGATTCTTCCCAGGGCCTGTCACGGTGATCTTGGAAAAGAGCGGAAAGGTGACGGGGTAGTCGAGCGAGCAGAAGGTGGCGATTTCCCCGTTGGTGCCGGGCTCCTGATTGCCGAAGTCATTGGCGGGAAAGCCGAGGACTTCAAAGCCGCTGTCTTTGAATTGCCCGTAAAGCGCTTCGAGGCCGGTGTATTGGGGCGTGAAGCCGCACCTGGAGGCAACATTCACGATGAGGAGGACCTTGCCCTCGTAGGCGTTAAGCGTCAGGGGTTGTCCCCCGAGGGTGGTGACCGGAAGGCTGAGAAGGTTTGCCATGCGTTCATTATGTCCTGGGCCGATATTCCGGTGGGCTCGCGGCGGGAGGAAAACATCGCACGCGTTCCCCTGCCATGCAGGGGTCGCGTGAGAGCATAGAGGTGGAGGTGTCGCCTTGTTTACAGCGCAAGAGTTGAGGGAACTTCCTCTGTTCGAAACGGTGCCGCAGGAATCCTTGCAGAAGCTCGCGGAGAAATCCGCTGACGTACGGCTTTGTGAGGACGAATGGCTGATCCGCGAGGGAGAGACGCCGTTTTTTTATGTGATTTTTGAGGGTTCTGTTGAGGTCGTCAAGGAGATCAACGGGCGCGAGGAGGTTCTGAAGCAGTTCAAGGCTCCGGATTTCTTCGGAGAGGTGCCGATCTTCCTGGGCGCACCTTCGCTGGCCTCGGTCCAGGCCAAGGAGCCAAGCCGCATCCTTCGGCTCAGCGCCTTGCAGTTGAAATTTCTCGTGGACAAAGTGCCCGAGGCCAGCGCGTTGATCATGAAGACGCTAAGTGACCGGCTTACCCAGATTCAGGAGTTCGCAAGGGACACGCCCGGGATCCGGGCGATGGTGGTGGGGTCCCGTTATGACGTGGATTGCCGCGAGATTCGGGCGTTTTTATCAAGTAACCGGATCCCGTACGCGTGGGTGGACCGCGACCGTGAGCCGGAACGGATTCCTGCCTGTTTGCGTGATCGCGGGATCGAAGGTCCGGCGGTTGTGGTGGATCAAAGCGTCTGCCTGGGCGAGTCGCCCACGGTTCGCGATGTCGCGCAGGCTCTGGGCTACCAGACGGAGCCGAAGGAGCGGAGCTATGACGTGGCGATTGTGGGCGCGGGCCCCGCGGGACTGGCGGCGGGGGTCTATGGCGCGTCGGAGGGGCTCCGTTCGTTGGTCGTGGAGCGCGCTACGGTGGGCGGACAGGCGGGTACGTCGTCGCGGATCGAGAACTATCTTGGATTTCCGAACGGGATCTCAGGGGATGAGTTGAGTGATCGCGCGCAGAAGCAGGCTTCGCGCTTTGGGGCGGAGATTGTGGTCACGCGAGAGGTAACGAACATTCATCCGTTGACCGAAGGCGGCTATTGCATCGAGATCGACGGCGGCGACCGTGTGAATACGCGCTGCGTGGTGCTGGCGACGGGTGTGGACTGGCGGAGGCTGGAGGCGGAGGGCATCGACCGGCTGCGAGGGCGCGGTGTGCTCTACGGAGCCTCGCGCATGGAAGCGGGCAGTGTGGTGGGGAAGGATGTTTTCATCGTGGGCGGCGGTAATTCTGCCGGGCAAGCGGCAATGTTCTTCTCCAGCTATGCGCGGAGTGTGACGGTGCTGGTGCGTGGCGCGGGGCTGAAGCTGACGATGTCGACGTACCTGATCGATCAGATCGGGCACCGGACCAACATCAAGGTTGAGCCGTATACGGAAGTGATTTCCGTTGGAGGTGAGAATGGGCTGGAGACGGTGTGTACGGTGACGCGTGGAGAGCAGCCGCGTGAGCGTCCGGCGCATGCGCTGTTCGTCATGATTGGGGCGGATGCGAACACGGACTGGCTGCCCGAGAACCTGATGCGCGATGAGCGTGGCTATATCTGTACGGGACGGGATTTGCCCAACGAGTCATGCGGGGGAAGGCAGCCTTATCTGCTGGAGACAAACCTGCCAGGGTTTTTCTGCGTGGGCGATGTGCGGCATGACTCAATCAAGCGGGTGTCGTCGAGTGTGGGTGAGGGCAGCATGGCGATCGCGTTTGTGCACCAGTATCTGGCGATGGTGGAGCGCGAACAGGGGGCTTTGGTTGGAGTGTAGCGCGACGGGCTAGGTGGCTTTACGCTGGAAGGCAGCCTTCTTGGCGAAGCTGTTCTTGGCCTTGAAGGAGCCTCCCGCTTCCGTGTGGGAGGCTTTTACGCCGGCTTTGGCGTTGGCGGCTTTCTCGAGCGCGGCCTGGAGCTTCTGCTGGGCGGGGCTTAGGCCGGTTTTGCGGGCGGGGAGCGTCGGTTTCGGCATTTGAGCGGGTTGATCTGGCTGAGAGCTCATGACGTTATTTTCTCACGGGCTACGGCAAACAAAAGGCCCGGCGTGGCCGGGCGCTTTGTTTGCTTTTGTCGGGCGGTTAGTGAGGGGCTACGCCGGGGTCCGTGTACTGGTTGTGGTTGCGGTCGTAGATGCCCTGGGAAGTGCGGTCCTGCTGGCGGGCGAGGGTGTGGCGATCCTGGGTGGTGAGGTGGCCGTTGTCAGCCTGGCGCATGCTGTGCTGTTCGGAGCTGATGCGGGCCTGGTTGGCTTCGGCGTGAGCTGCGCCCTTGGGAGTAATCTGGCCGTCGCGTACGCCGTGGTTGATGCGGGCCTGTTGCCGGCTTTGGCGAGCGTGGATCGAGTGGCGCTGGTTGTAGGTGGTGGACTGGGCCATGGCGGCCGTTGCCGGCAGGATAGCGAGGGTAGCAGCGAGAGTAAGATGCCTGAGGTTCATCGCGGGGGAGCCTTTCCTTATCGTTTGGGCTAGCTCGCCGGGCCCTGGCGGCTGCCGATTCGTGACGCATTTGTAGGAACCCGGCTGTGGGCGGGTGGTTGTGGGGATGAGGTCGAAAATCGTTCGATGATGCGGGCTTGCAGGCGGGAGTTGGTGGGGTGATTGAGGTTGAGTCGAAATGGACGGCGGCTCGGGCCGGGTGGGTTGGGGATGAGGCTTGAGTGATGGGGGTGGGCGGAGTGGGAACCCAGATCTCAGAAGCGAGATGGGGGGCACCTGCGCCGCAGCCGTTCGGGAACGAAATTTCCGTCGGTGGCAGACGACATTCTGGTCGCCTTCGGGATTTCCCGGTGGATGCTTGGCATGTGGGTGGTCGAGAGCTCTACGAGGCCTCCAATACATCGACGCCCGCGAGGTGCCATCTTGTCCCAATACACGTTGCGGTTCGTTGCGCGGATGCTCGTCGTGACGGCAGTTCTCTGGTTCCTGCCTGCTTCAGTCGACGCGCAGACGAACTCTCCCTATGGCTGCTGCTATTCCTCCATTGGCCGCATTGGGCCTTCAGGGGGTGAGGTCGCCGCGGTGATTGTGGGCGCCGCTGTTGTGATTGGGGTGGGAACCTATTTTCTTGCGCGCGCGCCGCATCCGACGGGATGTGTGGTGAGCCAGGGAGGGGCGCTCGGTCTGCAGGGTTCCGCACCGGGCGATTCGCTGTACCTGCTGGAAGGCGAGACCGGGATGTTGCATGCCGGCGAGCGTGTGAAAGTGATCGGGCGGAAGCACAGGAATCCGGACCGTCAGAGGGTTATTATGGTCAGCCGGGTTGCGAAAGATTATGGGCAGTGCGCCGCTGGGGCTAACGGACCGCCGCTTCGGCCTGTGCTTCCGTAAGCCGCCTTGTATGCAGGATCACAGGGCTGATTCCATCCCCTCGAACGGAGGGGCTGTCTGCGGCGCCTTTGCAGGCGATAGCCGTCATGTTTGTATTTCTCTTCCTTGTTCAGAGCCCACGTGGCAGAGTGAGTTGTCCTGCATGCAGATGAACTTCGCTATGAACCGGCGCTGAGCTCTCCTTACGGTCTCCCGTGGAAGGACTTTCCCGTGTGCTTATGGGCCAATTTCACCTATGGAGATTTCAATGAACGTAAAGCTCTTGCCTGCAGTATGTCTTGTGTCGCTCGGCGTCGCCGCGCATGCCCAGCCCATCACCTACACCACATCGGCGGTCGCGTCGGGGAGTCTGAACGGCGTAGCTTTCAGCAACGCTCTTGTTACCATCACGGGGACAGGGGATACGACAGCCGTTGTCGAAAGCTCTCCGGGTATTTATCAAATCTCCCTGGAACTGCAGGGTACGGTGGCCGGAGTGGGAATGTTCACTCTTCTGGGGAATGAGTTCAGCAATCAGCCGCTTTTCGGCGCCGGACCTACCGGCCCGGACCCGCTTGACGACGATATTCTCGATACAGGAAGTGTGGTCTTCGGCACCTATAACCTCGAGTCTGCCCTGGGGCCTGTTACAGGGACCTCGATCCGCGACCCCGGATCTCAGTTTCTGACGTCGGACGGCTATTTCGACCTGACCAGCGCAGGTAATTCGACCTTTCAGGCGACCGTAGGCGCAGCAACGACGCCGGAGCCTAGCAGCATTCTGCTGCTGGGAACCGGTTTGCTTGGCGCTGCGGGTGCGGTGCGGCGTCGTTTTGTACGGTAGGTGCCGCGGATGCGAAGGGCCCCGGCTGCGGCCGGGGTTTTTGGCTTAAGGATCGCGAGATAGATCAGCGCCCGTTGAGCTACCCGCGCCCTACCCTACTCATCGCGACGTGATGGGGGGGCAGCAGCCGGACGTCGTTGCGACCCCACCCATCCGCGATGAGCTGCGTGTGCATGGGGCACCCATGCTGTTGGCGGTTTGGGAGGATAGGTCGTGGGTGGGCCACCCGCCCACCCGCGGTCGTGGCGGATTGGGATGTGGGTCACGCGCCGCGTCCCGCCCCTGTTACTTTGTTGAGCATGCGCAAGAAGCTGTTTTTGCTCGTCGTGCTTGTGAGTACGTTCACCCTGAGGGCACAGAGCCCTGCGACCCTGGCTGCCAATGAGGGTATCTGGGAAGGGTATGACGGGGAGTGGCGGTATGTTTCGCGGCTGCTCATCGCCGAGGCCGAGGCGATCCCGGCGGATAAGTATGGATGGCGACCTGCGCCGGGCGTGCGCTCGGTGAGTGAGGTGCTGATGCACATTGCGCAGGCCAACTTCTACCTGCTGAGTGTAACCGGACCGAAGATGCCGCACGAGCTGGAACGAAATGATGTGGAAAAGACGATTACGTCAAAGCCCGATGTGGTGCACTGGCTGCGGCGGTCGCTGGAGGCGGTGAAAACGGCCCGGGTGCAGTTAAAGCCGGGAGATCTGCAGCGCAACGTGGTGATTGAGGACGAGACCGTGGCAGTGGACGGGATGTATCTGCGGATTCTCTGCCACGATAACGAACATACCGGACAGTTGATTGCTTATGGGCGGGTGATCGGCGTGGTGCCGCCTTGGTCGGCTGGGGTGGTCCTGCCGAAGTAGGCGGGCGGGTGCGAGGATGTGTACGAAGATTGATTTGGCGTGGTTGTTGTCGAGATAGGGGAGACGGCGATAACAGCTGAAGGTGATGAGGTGGTCGTGGCCTTGTGTTTGGTAGCGTCTTAGACCGGTTGGCACCGGGTTAGGGTACGGGGCGCGTGTGGATGGGAGCTATGGCACTTTGGGCTGTGTCGGTATCCCACCCGTGCGCGATGAGGCTGCGCACGGATGGGGCACGCATGGTGGTGGCGGTCTGGGAGGTTATGGGTGGGCCACCTGCCCTTGGTCCGGTAACTTCTGAGACGGCTCGGCACGGTGGTTCTGTGGTACTTCTGGCCTCGTCGAAACCCCACCCATCCGCGATGAAGCTGCGTATGGATGGGGCACCCATGGTGTTGGTGGTTCGGGAGGTTAGGGTGTGGGCGGGCCACCGGCCCACCCATGGTGTTCAACGTCGAACGGATGAGTGGGCCACCCGCCGAGATGTGGGGCACCCGCGGTCGTGGGGGATTGAGATGTGGGCCACCCGCCCACCCGCTCTAGTCCGTCACTTTACTTTACGAGAAACGGTGCTGGATGGCTGATCAGCGATAATGCGAATAAACTCGCCGTCGTCCCTTAATGCCTCAAAGCTATCACCGTCAACACTGTGCTTTCGTGCAAGCGCACGAAGCTCCGGATCGAGCTTGGTAGCCCTACCTAACAACGCCAAGCTCTGTCGCCGGTAGTCCGAATCCCTAAGTTCATCAGTCCCATAATCACTGAGTTCCTTCTGGTATAGCTGCGCATAGCCGCAAGCTGCGTTGAAGAGAGAACTGGAGTCGTCCGGGAAGCGCTCGTGGTACTGCAGAGAAACTCGTATAGCTTGTTCTTCCCGCCCGTCGATGAAGAGAAGAAAATAACCGAGCCACTGCTGCACGTATTGCGGAGAGTCCTCATCTCGCTCAAGGCGCTCCAGAATCGAAACGGCATCTTTGTAAATTTCCTGAAGTGCAAGAATGTCCGCCATCTTGATCTGTAGGTCTGGGTTACCCGGATCCCGGATCAAGGCTCTTCGTATCCACTCCAGAGCTATCGACTCCTGTTGGCTTCTTGCGACGTCGTCCTTCTGGAAATACACGCGATAGTAGTTGAGACGCGCTGCGAGAGCGACATTGTCCTGCGGCAGACTAATGCCGCGCCTGACGTCCTGTTCCGAGGCCACAAGGAATTGGTTTACGTCTTCGGCAAATAATTCCTCTCTAAGCTTGTTCGCTTCGACGGGATCTAAATCTTCAACCTCATCTATATACTGCCGCCCGAGAAGAAGGCTTTGAGACAGCCGTTCTGTCACAGCAGTTGCGGTCCGACTCGCGGCCCCGGTTTGTTGAAGTCTGTCTATAGCACCACGCGCCTCAGCGAGCGCTGGATTTATTGCCAACTTCCTGTAGAAGTACATGAAGAAGAAACCGATAACGAAAAATGTGACGGCGGTCAGGTTCGAAAAGGAACTATTCAGATCTTTGTTGACCGCGAGAACCGGAACTCTTCCCAATAGCCTGCCTAGGGCTGCCGCCCTAGCGAGGCCTGCTCCTGCTATCCCGCTTCCAAGAGCAATCATCGCGTCTTGTATTTTTCCGAATTGCTGTTGCTCGTCCCCGAAAATCGAAAACATGAATCCAAGAGCGCTTCCAACGCAAAAGGACGACGCGCATAGAACAAGAGCTAAGCTGGCTCGTTCAAGACGACCCGAGCCTAAAAGTAGGCACCAGAAGATAGTAAAGACTGTCAGAAGCGCAAGGAAAATGGTTAGGACGGTTCCCCATTGGTAGTACTTCGGGCCTCCGTCCTTCTGATCATCGGGCATCTCGATGGCCTTTCGAGGAAGAATCAGTACGGTCCCGGAAGTTTACATCAGGTAGGTGCACGAGCCTACAAGGCTAGCTAAACAGGAACTCTTTCGTCCGTAGCTCTTTGACTTGGTCGCGGAGTTTGGCGGCTTTTTCGAATTCGAACTTTTTGGCGGCTTCGCGCATGTCGGATT
>CAXUDN010000159.1:2777-7677 GCA_964249715.1 uncultured Acidobacteriaceae bacterium | reverse complement strand
ACCCGGTCCTGCGCCGCATGCTGAATGTCCGCAAGCGGCAGCACGCTCAGGTAAACGAAGTTGCAAAGGATGTAGAGCAACAGCACCACACCCGTCCCCAGCGCCAGCGAAAGCGGCAGATTCCGCTTCGGATTGCGAATCTCCCCCGCCGTGAACGTCACGTTGTTCCACGCATCGGACGAAAACAGCGACCCCACCTGCACCACCGCGACTACTGTCAGCGCCCCCACCAGCACAGCGGGCCCATGCTCCCCGACCGTCGCAGCATGCAGCGTACCCAACCCGGCATGCTGGAAAAACGCTTGCCAGCCCGCGCCGAAGTTCGCCGCCATCGCCGCCGCATTGCGCGCCAAGAGTCCCACTGCCACGACGGCCAGCAGCGCCAGCACCTTGGCCGAGGTAAACACATTCTGCACCGCTGCGCCCAGCTTGACGCCGAAGGTATTCAGCACCGTCAGCAGCGTAATTACCGCAATCGCCGCCAGATTCGCTGTATTCAGCCCGATATTCCCGCCACCCGGATGCCACAGCCAGTTGGTCTGGCTCACCTCCGGAAAAAACACCCCCAAAAACTTCCCAAACGCCACCCCCACCGCCGCAATCGTCCCCGTCTGGATCACCAGAAACAGCGTCCAGCCATACAAGAATCCCCAGATCGGCCCCAGTCCCTCGCGAAGATACACATACTGCCCGCCCGCCTTCGGCATCATCGCCGCCAGCTCCCCATAGCTCAGCGCCCCAATGATCGTCATCGCCGCCGTCACCAGCCACGCCGCAATCAACAGCGCCGGCGACCCCAGCGTCCGGCTCATATCCGCCGGCACAATAAAGATCCCCGACCCGATCATCGAGCCCATCACAATCGCCGTAGCCGAGAACAACCCCATCCCCTGCACGAGGCGCGCACCACCCTGCACCGGAGCACCCCGCTCCGTGTCCGCCGCCACCCCCGCCCCAGGCGACAGGCTCATCTCTCCCTCAGTCAAAGGCCCACTTCCACGTTCCGTCCAGCACCCGATCAACCGCCGCACTCAGAGTTTCTTGATGAATGAATACGACGTTACCCCAACCGCCCGAAAAAATCTCGCAGCACCGCCCCTAAACTCATCCCCTCGACAAACAACCCGCCAATCACCGCCACCGCATCCGCCCCAGCCTCCACCACCGCCGCCGCATTTCCTCGCGTAATCCCTCCAATCGCCACCAGCGACTTCCGCGTCAACGCCCGCGCCCGTCGCACCCCCTCCAACCCAACCACCGGCTCCGCATCCGCCTTCGTCCCTGTCCCAAACACCGGCCCAACCGCCACATAGTCCGCCGAACCCCCCTCCGCAGCAACCACCTGCTCGTCATTGTGCGTAGACACCCCCACCACCAACGACCGTCCCCCAAACACCACCCGCGCAGCCTCCACCGGCAGATCCCGATGGCCCAGATGTACCGCTCCCCACCCCGCCAGCAGCGCCAGATCCACCCGGTCATTCATCACCGCCAAACACTCCGTACCTTCAACCACCCGGGAGATCACCTCCGCGCGACGCAACACCTCCGCCGCCTCCCCCGCCCTATCCCGCAACTGCAAACTCACCCCCCCACCCCCCACCAGCTCCCGCACAACCTCCTCCAGCGCCCCCCCCCGAGCCGCCAAAGTTCCCACATCCACAATCGGATACAACCGCGGCAATCGCAAACCCACCCCCCAACCAACCATCTCCCCAATTACGCACCAAGCACCAACAACTCACCGCGGCATATCCCGATGCCCCGTCTTCGCCCGATACCCCGCCGCCCCCAGCCGCTTCTTCAACTCCTCCGCGATCATCACCGACCGGTGCTGCCCCCCCGTACACCCGATCCCGATCGTCAGATAACTCTTCCCCTCCTTGATGTAATGCGGCAGCAAAAACGTCAGCATATCCGTCAACTTATCCAGAAACTCTTTCGTCTGCGGAAAAGACCGCACATATTTCGCCACCCGTGGATGCTTCCCGGTCAGCTTTCGAAACTCCGGGATAAAGTGCGGATTCGGCAGAAACCGCACATCGAATACCAGATCCGCCTCCGAGGGAACCCCGCTCTTAAACCCAAAACTCATCACCGAAATCGTAAGATTCCGCTCACTTTCGCCCTCCGCCCGGTCAAACTGCGCCTGCAAATGCGCCCGCAGCTCATGGACGTTGAACTTCGACGTATCCAGCAGAATATCTGCGACATTGCGCACCGGATCCAATCGCTTGCGTTCCGCCTGGACCGACGCGACCACCGTCTCCCCCCGCCCCAGCGGGTGCGGTCGCCGCGTCTCCGAAAACCGCCGCACAATGACGTCTTCGCTCGCCTCCAGGTACACCACCCGCGTCGGCAGCACCGCCCGTACCTGCTTCAAAATAGCCGGAAACCGCTCCAACCGGCTTCCCTCGCGCACATCGATCACCAGCGCCGCGCGCTCAATCTCCGCCGACTTCGCCACCAGGTCTGCAAACCGCGCAATCAACTCCAGCGGTAGATTATCGACCGAATAAAATCCCAAATCCTCAAATGTCTTCAGCGCCGAAGCCTTCCCCGCCCCCGACATTCCCGTAATGATCACCAGCTCGCGCGGGTTCCCGTCGGCCTGCCTTTGCAGCGCCATCTCCGGCTTGCCCGTCACCGCTGCCTTTTTGCTCTTAACCTTCTTCTTCGCGGCCGCCCGCTTGGTCGCCATATGCTCTCGATGCTATCTCTACTTAGCTTTGCTTTTTGTCATCAGGCAAAGAAAAGGCCCGGCAACCCGGGCCTTTTTCCCAAATTGGAACTCGCCTACTGCGTATTCAACGTCGCCGTCTCCCCGCGCTCCTCGGCCTCGTCCTCCGTCACCGGCTTCTTGTGGTCCCTCAGCGTCTGGTCACGCTGGTTGTGCTTCACCGCCTGCTGCTCCACACGCCGTAGCGCATCATGCAACATCTGGTCCATGTCGGTTCCCTCGCACTTGCCCACCAGATCGCCCTGTCGAAAGACCAACTCAACCTCGGCGATCTTGCGGTAACCCTCTTCCGTCAAAATCACCCGCGCGCTCACCGCGTTGGGGACAATCTGAACGATCCGCTCAAGGTACTCGGTCGCATGTGCTCTATGCTTCGCCGTCACGGTAAAGTGCCGGCCCACGAACTCAATATGCATGAGAACTCCTTCCGCCCATTACGATGCCGTTAACGCTGGCGACGATGCCGTTAGCGCTGGCGCCGCTGATGCGTGCTCGGAATGCCCATGTCTTCCCGATATTTCGCCACCGTCCGCCGCGTCACCCGGATTCCCTGCGCCAGCAACTCCGCCGCCAACGCGTCATCCGTCATCGGCTTTGCCGAATTTTCGTCCTCAATCAGCTTCTTCACCTTGCGCTTCAAAAGCAGCAAAGGCAGGTCCCCACCCTCGGGCCCGTTTACCCCCTCTGAGAAGAAAAACCGCAACTCGTGCACGCCCTGCGGCGTCGCCACGTACTTGTTCGAAACCGCCCGGCTCACCGTCGAAGCATGCACCCCAATCTCATCGGCAACGTCCTTGATCATCATCGGTCGTAACCCCTCCACGCCGAGCTCCAAAAACTCCCGCTGCCGTCGCACAATCACCTCACATACCCGGGCGATCGTCGCCTTCCGCTGCTCCAGGTTCCGCAGCAACTGAATCGCCGACCGGTACCGCTCCTTTACATACTCCCGCACCTCGCGCTCCATGCGCCGCTCGATCATCATGCGCCGGTAGTCATGGTTCAGCCGCAACGAGGGCACATCCCCGTCATTCATCAGCACAACCCAGTCCTCATCCCGCTTGACAAAGCTGATATCCGGCTGAACCGTGCGCGTCGTCGACTCCTGAAACCGCGCCCCCGGCCGCGGATCCAGCTTCCGGATTACCTCCCCCGCTGCTTCCACCTCGGCCAAAGGCCGCCGGCAAACCCGTCCCAACTCCCGCAAATCGCGCCGCTGCAGAAGATGTAAATGCTCCTGGACGATCAACTCTGTGACCTCAAACAGGCTCCGGTCTGCCTCGTTCCACTCCCCACGCCGCAGCCGCTCCTCCTGCATCGTCCGCAACTGCACAGCCAGGCATTCCCGCAAAGTCTGCGCACCCACCCCCACCGGATCCAGCCCAAGCAAGACCCGCCGGGCCGCTTTCAGGCACTTCAGCCCAACCGCCTCCGTCTCCCAAACCAGACCCAGTCCCAGCCCCAGCAGTTCCTCGTCGCTCGCCGTCAGGTAACCGTCCTCGTTCAGGTTGCCAACCAGCATCTCCACCGTAAGCCGCTCTTCCCGGCTCAGATGCATGGCCCCTAATTGCCACAGCAGATGGTCCCCCAACGAACTTGGCGCGGCTAGAAAGTGCTCAAACGACGGCTTGTCATACTCCTCATACGTAGAAGGCGATTTAAACCCCGGATCCAGGTAATCCTGAAAATAGCTTCCAAAATCCACCTCCTCGAACGGATCCTTCTCCACCCGCTCGCTCGCCGCCACCACCTCTTCCGCGCTGCGCTCCCGGTCCCCCTCCCGCCCCGCGCGGTCCTCTATCGATTCCACACTTTCATCGATCTCTTCCAGCACCGGGTTCTCGACCAATTCGTTGTTGATCATCTCCCGCAGTTCAAGATTGTTCAGCGCAAGAACGCCCACCATCTGCACCAGGCCTGGGGTCAGCACCTGGCGTTGTGAGAGCTTCACATTCAGACTGGTCTGTAGCAAATTCTGAGCCGCCTTGTCTTTCTAAGGCGTCCGTAAGCTCAATGCGTGCCGTCTGCAAAGGGGTTTACAGTCGCTAAATCGAGTCTACGTCCAAAATAGTCTTAAAGCACTGCCACAAACGGGTAGTTTGGTAACCAAATTGCTCACCTACGCTGCAATCTCAACCCGTTTCCATCCCATACAGCAAC
>CAXUDN010000159.1:0-2677 GCA_964249715.1 uncultured Acidobacteriaceae bacterium | reverse complement strand
ACTTTGCGTTCGTCTTTCCTCCGCCACGCCCGCCATGACCTCCCCTCACCAACCCCCTCGGTACAATCAACCCTGTCATGCCCTCATCCATCACCGGCGACCTCCAAACCCTCCTCGAAGCCGCCGCCTTCGCACCCCTGAGCGACCGAGCCTTCCTCCGCATCACCGGCCCCGACGCCACCCGCTGGCTCAACGGCATGGTCACCAACTCAATCCAGGACCTCACCCCCGGCGAGGGCAACTACAACTTCCTCCTCAACGCCCAGGGCCGCATCCAGGGCGACTGCACGATCTACCGTGAACCCTTCTCCGCAGAGCCGGCCTACCTCCTCGAAACCGACTCAAACCAAATCGACACCATCCACCAACTCCTGGAAAAGTTCATCATCATGGACGACGTCGAGCTGGTGCCCGGCCTTCATATTCTCGGCCACGCCGCTGCGGGACTCACGGTGCTTGGCCCCAAATCAGGCGATCTCATCCACAGATTGCTGTCCAGGATCAACGACGACGACGAACCATCCCCTTTGCCTGTACCGCGACCCGGAACCATCACTCTCGCGCAATTGCCCGACAAGCCTTCTATTTTCTTCCCATTCCTGGGCCGACTCACCCGGGGGATAGTGATCGTCTTCGCTCCTCCATCGCCGTCCACTCAGCGTTACGAGCTTTGGTTTGAAGAGGAAAAGGACCTGAGACAAATGCGTCAACGCATGGAATCAAGCGGCGCAGTCAGCCTAAGCACCGACATCCTCGAACAACTCCGCATCCTCGAAGCCCGCCCCCGCTACGGCACCGACATCCGCAACACCGAAACCGCCAAAGACCTTCCCCAGGAAACCGCCCAGACCCACGCCCTCCACTTCGCCAAAGGCTGCTACCTCGGCCAGGAAATCGTAGAGCGCATCCGCTCCCGAGGCCAGGTTCACCGCCAGTTCACCCCCTTCCGCCTCGAAGGCGCCGTTCCTCCCACCACCTTCCCCATCCCCCTCGAAGCCAACGGCAAACCCGCCGGCGAGCTCACCAGCGCCATCCCCCTCCCCACCACCGAAGGCCCCCTCTGGCTAGCCCTCGGCTACGCCCGTCGCGAACTCCTCGAAACCCACACCCCACTCACCTACCCAGGCGGCACAGCCCACCCCCGCAAAGCAGGGAACCTGACCTAACCTCCTCTCCGGTGAAACTGTTGCTTTTTCTTTTACCTCTCGCTTCGCTCTTGCTTCCAGTTGTCATTCCCGCAGGAATCAGCGTTTGTTTTAGCCTCAGCCTTTCTATTTGTCATCCACGCAGGGAACCTGCCCTTGATTTATCTCTGCTCTTGCCTTTTCTGGCCGCCAGACTCCGTAGGCAATCCGCTAGTGTCCTCTGCCCAAATCCTCGCCGCGGCCATTCCCTTCGCCTTCCCTCAACCCCCACCCAACTACATGCCCGGCATCCCACCCCAAACAGAGCCGAACGCCCTTCTCCCGCATCCAACTCACCCGAGAGACCAAGCATGCCCGACAAACCAACCTTCGTCGTCAACGATCGCCGCAAATTCACCACCGAAGGCGAACTCCGCCACGACCTCCCCACCGCAGCGCCCGCCATTCCTTCCCCAGCCGACACCGAGTCACCCAAGGGTCCCCAGCTCGTCACCGAGCCCCCCACCCCCGTCGAGACGACCGCGGAGCTGGCCGACCTCCCCGAGTCCGAGGCCATCGACGGCCTTTACCCTGAAGAAGCACCCTCCCTTGCGGGTACGTCTACCCCCGATACCTTCCTCGACGACTCCCTCCCCCCCGGCCCCACCGCCGAGCAATCCTCCGAAGCCACCCGCGCCTACAACGCCACGGTCGATCGCCTGGAAACCGCCATGCGCGCCGCCAACCCCGGCGGCGAACGCATCCCGCCCATGAACTTCGAGCGCCTCGTCCAGTCCCTCTACACCCAGGCCCTCATCCTCCTCGGCGGCGGCGCCCAACCCGGCGAAACCCCACGGGTCGACATCCTCGGGGCCCGCGAAACCATCGACATGCTCGCCATCCTCGCCGAAAAATCAAAAAACAATCTCTCGCCCAACGAAGACCAACTCCTGGAATCCGCCCTCTTCGACCTCCGCATGGGTTTCCTCGAAATCACCCAAGCCCTGGCCCGCCAAGCCGCCGGACGCCAACCAGCGCCGGGACCCGGCGGTCCAGCCAACTTCGGCTCACCCACAGGCGGCCCCCGCATCGTCCGCTAGTCCAGGCACCAGGCACCGACACCAGCCACTCGCAACGACATGCAAGCCACCCTCACCTTTCTCGGCACCGGCACCTCCATGGCCGTCCCCACTCTCGGCTGCCAGTGCGCCGTCTGCACCGACGCGCGCCTCCCTGGCTCCCCCAACCGCCGCACCCGCCCCTCCATCCTCCTCACCTACGGCGAAAACTCCCTCACCCACCAGCCCCACAACATCCTCATCGACACCGGCCCCGACTTCCACGCCCAAGCCACCCACCTCAACCTCCGCCACCTCGACGCCGTCCTCTACACCCACGGCCACGCCGACCACGTCCTCGGCATGGATGACCTCCGCCCCCTAAGCTTCGGCCACCCCGGCGGCCTCCCCCTCTTCGCCGACGACGCCACCGCCCGCACCCTCGAACGCATCTTCGAATACACCTTCCGCACCGAAAACCGCTACCCCACCAGC
>CAXUDN010000158.1:3703-7764 GCA_964249715.1 uncultured Acidobacteriaceae bacterium | reverse complement strand
GCCGTCACCCAGACCACCCGCTTCCGCGCCGCCGTCGCCGGCGCAGGCCTCGCCGACTGGCTCAGCTACTACGGCGAAAACTCCATCGACCAATGGATGACCCCGTTTTTCGGCGCCAGCGTCTATGACGACCCCGCCGTCTACGCCAAATCCTCCGCCATCACCTTCATCAAAAACGTAAAAACCCCCACCCTCGTCATCGTCGGCGACCGCGACGGCGAATGCCCCGCCCCTCAATCCTTCGAGTTCTGGCACGCCCTCCGCGATCTCAACGTCAAAACCCAGCTCGTCGTCTACCCCAACGAAGGCCACGGCTTCCGCGACCCCGACCACATCCGCGACCGCGCCGAACGCACAGCCAAATGGTTCGCCGACAACATGCCCCCAAGCTAGCCCTCCGTGCTCTAGTGCTTGGATCTATGGATTATCCCGGCGAGCCACCCACGCACAACGGGTGGCCCGCCACCTTCCCTGCCACGTGCCTCTGCTACGCTCAGGAATAAGCAGATCACCGTCCATCTGCCCGACGACCTTGGCCGCCATCCCGAAGGGGCACGCGAGGCGCTGGAAGCGTTTGCCCTCGAAGGCTATCGGACCGGTGCCCTGACCCCTTTTCAAACTCGTACCCTTCTCGGCTTCCGAACCCGTGACGGTTTTAACGCCTTCCTGAAGAAACACGACGTGTGGGAGATTTTGTACACCGTCGAGGATCTTCAGGAGGACCGATCAGGTCTTCCTCAAGACATAGCTGATCCCCGGGCTCCCGCCTAGCCCGCATGACGGTTGTCACCGACACTACACCGCTCAACTATCTGGTGCTGATCGATGAGGTCGAGCTTCTGCCTGCTCTCTTTCACCATGTCCTTTTACCAGGCGCAGCCTACGCCGAACTTCAGGACACTGGAACCCCTGACAAAGTTCGAGATTGGCTTCAGCAATTGCCGGACTGGCTTGAAGTGCGCACTGCAGCCGCCATCACGAGTCCGGCACTCCATCAGCTCGACCGGGTGAACGCGAAGCCATCCAGCTCGCGCTCGGCCTCTCGACTGTGCTCCTCGATGAGCACAAAGCCCGGGAAGTCGCCCAATCACTTCATTTGACAGTCAGGGGAACACTGGGGATCTTGGAGCTTGGCGCACATCTCGGCAAAACACGGTTCCATTCAGCCCTCAGGAAACTCGATGCGACGAGCTTTCGCCTCTCGGCGTCGGTACGGGCAGAATTCTTGAGGCGCAATCCCTAACGCGGGGGAACCAAAGCCCCCACCCATTTGCCACCCCAAACGTCCAACTCTACACTGAAGGTGCGAATACCCGAAGGTTTTCGAAGGACCGTTGCCGTGCGCAGTGTCGCCGCAACGGGGAGGTGGAATGCAGCGGTTTTTGTGTCTCGTTATTCTTGTTCTCTTTGCCACACCCCTGGGGCTTTCTATCGCCGGGTGCGGCAAAAAAAACACCGTCACCTATTGCTCCGGCAACCTGGAGTCCGGCCCCACCACCGGTCAGGTCCAGACCATCACTCTCGCCGCCAATCTCACCGTCAGCGGTGAATCCCTCAACTACGGCCAGATCGGCAGCCCCCTCGGGGCCACCGCCCAGGACTGCAACGGTGCCAGCGTCACCGTCACGGGCTACACCTACGCCACCACCAGCCAGGCCATCGCCGACGTCAACCCCACCAACGGCACCGTCTGCGCCGGTTCCTGGAACCGCAACACCGGCGGCGGCATCGGCAACTACACCGTCTGCACCCCGCCCGCCGCCGGCAGCACCACCCAGCACACCGCGTACATCACCGCCTCCGCCAACGGCGCCACCAGCAACCCCATCGCGGTCTTCATCCACCCGCAGGTCACCGCCGTCGCTCTCAGCGGCGGCCCCCCCAACTGCGATGTAGATCCTGACTCCACCTGCCTCACCAGCAACGGCGCAGCCTGCAACCAGAGCACCACCGGCGCCACCCAGCTCTATCCCGAGTACAGCCCGGCCGCGTGCGTCTCCCAGAACACCCCGTACCAGCTCGCCGCGCGTGTTTACGAGAGTGGCTTCACCGACGCCGCCCACAACATCACCTGTCAGGTCGGTCCCGTCAACTTCACCCTGCAGGGCGCCACCAACGTGGCCAGCATCAACGCGCAAGGCGTTGCCACGGCCAATCAGCCCGGCTCCGCCATTGTTACCGCCACCGTTTCCAACTCGGCCTCTGCTCTCAGCTCCGGCTTCTTCTCTACCTGCCCCCCCGCCAGCATTCAGCTCGCCGCCACCAACCAGCCCGCCGGTGCCAGCCAGATTAATGTCGCCCTCAACACCCCCCAGGACTTCACGGCCACTGTCCTCGACACCAACAACAAGCCCATCACCGGCCTCACGCTGGAGTTCAACTCCACCCTCCCGGTGAACCTCCCTGCCAGCGGTGGCGTCGTCAACCCGGTGTTCCCCGGCACGGCGACCATCACCGCCGTCTGCAACCCGCCCACCTGCAACACGGCGCCCTTCTCGCAGATCGGCTATCTCGGCAACGGCAAGCCCATCACCTCCAACGGCATCACCGTTACCGCCGCCGGCACCTCCGCCAGCGTACTTTACATGGCCAGCACACCCTCAACTTCCACGGTCAACGGCCAAACCGTCACCAATCTCGGATCCCAGTACGTTGTCAGCGAAGATTTCACCACCGGCCAGCTCGCTTCCCCCGTCAAGCTGCCCTTCGTTCCCAATTCCATGGTCATCTCGCAGGATGGCTCCACGCTTTACCTCGGCAGCTCCCAGGGCCTCATGACCCTCGCTACCGCTGCCAACACCCTCTCCAATACCTTCACCACCATCCAGGGTCCCGTCCTCGCCGTTGCGCCCAATAACAGCTACGTCGTCGTCACCGACCCCGTCCGCCAGACCGTCAGCCTGATCAGCTCCACCGGCGGCGTCTACACCAGCTTCAACGGCGTCGGCACCCGCGCCGAGTGGACCCCTGACTCCAGCACCCTCTACGTCACCGCCACCGTCCCCGCCTCCAGTACCGGTACCGGCACCGGCACCAACCCAGTGCCGGTCCTTCTCACCTACACCACCTTTACAGGATGGGAGAGCACCCCCCTCGACGAGACCTACAACGACGTAGCGGTCACCGTACCGGACGTAGGCGCCTACTTCGCCGGTTCCACCTCCACCGAAGGACGCAGCTACTGCTCCACTACAACGCTCTCGGGCACCAACGTTCCGCCCACTGCCACGAACATCTTCTCTCCCCTCGCCGACTCCAAGCAGGTCCCCACCGATCGCCTCAATGCGACCACCGACGGCAACCACATTCTCGGAGCCACAGCCTCCACCGCCACCCTCTACGACCTGAACATCACCCTTCCGCCCTCCACGCAGGAAACCAACAACCCCCTCATCTGTACCACCCTCACCGGCGCGCCCACCTTCTCCTCCACCGTCGCCACCCACACAATTACCGGCCCCACCCTCTCCTCGATCAGCGGCATCATCTCGGCTAGTAACTCCAGCTCCGCCGTCGTTACCTACACCGGTAGCGGAAGCGTTCTTCCCCTTTACCAGCCCGCCGCCGGAACCCTCACAGAGATCCCCCTCACTGGCACCGCCATTGCCCCCGTAGCCGGCGTTTACAGCTCAGACGACACCACCTTCTACGCCGGCACTTCCGGCGACAACCAGGTCCACGTCATCAGCGTGACCGGCGCCACCAGCAAGGACACAGGCGTCATCACCCCCAACCTCCCCGACCCAAACAACAACCCAGCCACCCCCAACCTCATAGCCCAAAGAGTCCGCCGCACCACCTCCTAACCCCAAAACCGCACACACAATAAAAGCCCAGGCCAACCCGGCCTGGGCTTTTCACTTGCAAGCGGTGAAGTCCCCGTTCTCCTCGTTCGTCATCCCCAGGAGGGATTGTCATCCCCCGAAGGCAAACCACGTTTGCTTTCTTGTTGCCCTTCTCGAAGGGAATCTGCTTTTGCTTCTTTGTTTGTCATTCCCGAAGGGAATCTGCTTTTGCTTTCTTGTTTGTCATTCCCGAAGGGAATCTGCTTTTGCGGTTGC
>CAXUDN010000158.1:0-3603 GCA_964249715.1 uncultured Acidobacteriaceae bacterium | reverse complement strand
ATCGAAGTACCCAGCTAACTCGAGATTTCGACGTACTTTAGCCCAAAAGTACCCCCCGGGGGGGGGTACCCTAACGCGCCAGTCGCTTCTCCAACAACTCCCGCCCAATCGCATCAAGAACCCCGTTCAGGAAGTGAATACTCTCCGGCGCCGCATACCGCCTTGCAATCTCCAGCGTCTCGTTAATCACCACCGCTGTCGGCGTGGATGGAAACCCCAGCATCTCCGCAATCGCCGCCCGCAGCAGGTTCCGGTCCACCACCGGCATCCGCTCCAACCGCCAGTTCTGCGCATGCTTCTGGATTAACGCGTCAATCTCTTCATCCCGCTTCGTCGCCACGCGATGCAGATCGTCCGCAAACCCACGCGTCTCGTCATCCGCATCGTCCCGCGATCCCCAGAACAGCCGCTCCACGTCCTCAGGCTTCTGCTTGCCCAGATCGCCCTGGAAGAGCATCTGCATCGCCATCTCGCGCGATTTCCGTCGACTACCCACGAGCGCTCACCCCAGCCTGCTGCACGTCCTTCGCCTTCAGCTTCTCCTGGATCGAAGCCATCTCGATCGCCGCAATTCCAGCCTCAAAGCCCTTGTTCCCCGCCTTCAACCCAGCTCGATCCAAAGCCTGCTCCAACGTCTCGCAGGTCAACACCCCAAACGCATGCGGAATCCCAGTCTCCTGCTGCGACTGCCCAATTCCACGCGAAACCTCGTTATAGATCGCCTCATAGTGCGCCGTCTCCCCTCGCAACAGCACACCCAGCGTGATTACCGCACTGAACCGCTTCGACTCCGCCAGCGTCCGAGCCGCCGAAGCAATCTCCCACGCTCCAGGAACCCGCACGAGCTCTACGTCTTCCTTCCGCGCTCCACTCCGATACAGCGCGTCCAAAGCTCCCTGCAGCAAACGGTCCGTAATCACCGCATTCCACCGCGCAACCACGATGGCAAACCGCTTTCCCGCAGCCGACAGATCGCCCTCAACCGCCAAAGGCCTTCCGTGCAATGGATTCAGCGACTCCCAGAACCCAACCCGCAAACCATCCGCAACTTCCGCCGTAAACAGCCGCGACTTCCAGTGCGTCTCCTCCACCTCACTCAACCGCGCACCGACCTCCTCGCTCCGCGAACCAGCCGCGAGCCACTGCTGTACCGTCGCCTGCACCGCATCCAGCTGCGTCACCTCAATCAGCAGCAACGGCGTCGCGGGAGCGCGACCCGCAACCAGCTCCAGATTCCCCAAAGGCGCAAGGAACGCCTCACCGCGCCCAGACCCGTCATTCCATCCACGACCCTGCTCGAAGCCCAACGACTGCAACAGCCCGCTCAGCCGCTCCAATGCTTCGGGCGAGGGCATCTGCGCAATGCTGGTAATCCCTTTAACCATCTCCTGATTGTACGTGGCAAAGCCCTTGTGTCGGCTGTTGCCACCACGCCTCGCGCAGAGGCTCCAGCCTCCGTTATCATCGCTATGGTGACTTTGGCTTTGACCCCGCGCTCGCTTGCATCCCTTTCCTGCCTTCTCCTCACGCTGCCCTTTACCGGTTGCCGCAGCAACGTTGTCTCCGGCGCACAGGCCAACGCACAGCATCGCGCCCAAACCGCGGAAGAACGGCAAGAGCTCGAGCAGATTCCTCCGCCCAGCAAGAACCGTTACATGGCCGTACACAGCTTTGAAAGCTGGCAGAACCCCAGCATCACCGTGCAACCCGACATGCTCACAGTTCGTGTCATGATGGCCGACGCCAATCCATCACCCTACGGCTCAGGAGGCATGCTTCGCCCGGAAGGCGCTCGTCGCCAGGTCGTCAACGTCAGCATCGACAACCTCGGCGAAGCCATGAGCGCCATTCCCCAAAGCTCCTGGCCCTATGGCCGCGTAGTCGCCGTGGAAGAAGCACACCAGACGCCAGGCGCGCAGGAACCCACGATCCGCCGCAACGTGGAAGCCGCAGTCTCCTCGCTGAACGACCTGGGCATCGCAGCCTACGACATGACCGCCGGCAACCTGCGCTAAAGCAGGTCAGCGTGTCGCGTGCGTTGTGTCGGCCTTCCCTGGACCGCTGTGACGCACATCCAAACCCCGCACCCAGAAGATCACGTCTTCCGCGATGTTGGTTGCATGGTCGCCCACACGCTCCAGATTGCGCGAGATCACCAACGCATTCAACGCCTGGGACGCACAGTCCGGATGCTCCTGAATGTATCTGCCCAACGCCTGATATGCATCCCGGTTCAGATCGTCCACCTGGTCATCAAGAGTCAGGACATTCTGTGCCATATCGGCGTCAGCTTCAATAAAAGCCTGCAGAGCTCTGCGGACCATTGCCGACGAAAGATGCGCCAGCCGTGGAATATCCACTGGCAGATCGCTCGCGTTCATCGTACCCAGTTCCTTCACGCGATTGGCGATGTTCACCGCCTGGTCGCCTACGCGCTCCAGATCGGCGTTGATGCGAATCACCGCCATGATGAAGCGCAGATCCACCGCCATCGGCTGCTCCATCGCCAGCAGGTCCAGCGCGAGTTGGTCTATCTCGCGTTCCATCCTGTTGATCGCCGGCTCGGACATGAGAACCAGATCGCACAACTCGTTATCCCTGTCCGAATACGCCGAAGTCGCCCGCTGAATCGCCTGTTCCACCAGCCCGGCCATCACCAGCAATCGTTCCTTCAGTCCATCTAAAGCCTGATGAAATCGTGTACGCATCAGCCGAACCTCCCCGTAATGTAATCCTCTGTTCTCTTATCGGACGGACTGGTGAAGATCTTGTGTGTTGAGGCGAACTCCACCAGTTTGCCCGTCAGGAAGAATCCTGTCTGTTCCGCCACACGCGCCGCCTGCTGCATATTATGGGTCACGATCACGATGGTGTATTGCGTCTTGAGATGGAAGATCAGGTCCTCGATCTTGGATGTGGACACGGGATCGAGCGCGCTCGCCGGTTCATCCATAAGGAGCACCTCGGGATCGACCGCCAGCGCCCGCGCAATGCATAACCGCTGCTGCTGTCCGCCCGATATGCTCGCGCCTGACTTCTTGCGTAAGTCGTCCTTCACTTCGTCCCAAAGAGCTGCCTGCCTCAGCGAGCGCTCCACAATCTCGTCCAGCACCTTGCGCTTTCGATAGCCGTTCAGCTTCAACCCACTTGCCACATTGTCGTAGATGGACATTGTGGGAAACGGATTCGGCCTTTGAAACACCATGCCAACGCGCCTCCGGATCTCCACCGGAGACGCATCCTTGTAGATGTCCACATCACCCATGCGCACGCTGCCTTCCGCCCGAGCGTATGGCGTGGTCTCGTGCATACGGTTCAGGCAGCGCACAAAGGTTGATTTACCGCACCCTGAAGGCCCAATAAGCGCCGTCGCGTTGTTTGCAGGGATATGCAGCGTCACCTCCTTCAACGTATGGACCGGTCCATACCATGCGTTCAGGTTCTCAACCCGGATGTCGACGCCCACTACCGTCCTCCCTTAAGCGCGCCGCGGCTCGCGAAGATGCGCACCAGGGTCACAGAAACCATAATCAATACAATCAGCACGAGGGCGCCCGCCCACGCAAGCCGGTGCCACTCATCATAGGGCGACTCAGCATAGAC
>CAXUDN010000157.1:0-7892 GCA_964249715.1 uncultured Acidobacteriaceae bacterium | reverse complement strand
GTGATGCGGACGAGCTCGGAGCCGGCGCGGGCGAGGGCGGCGACCTGCTGCACGGTGGATTCGATGTCGGCGGTGTCGGTGTTGGTCATCGACTGGACGACTACGGGGGCTTCAGAGCCTACGCGGATGCCGCCTATGTTGACGGTGACGGCTTTGCGGCGTTGGAGAGGCGGCATAGAACTCTATTTTATCAAGGCGGTGCAATTGCATTGCCACCCCCGCGCAATAGGGGCTGTGTAGTTAGAGCCGATGGCCTGAGACTGGCTTCCCATAGAATGCATGATCATGCCCCGGGATTTGAAGCGCTTACCTCTCCCTCTCGCGGTATGTCTTATTACGATTGCGACAGTGACCCTGCTTTCGCTCCTGATGGCAGTCTGGAGGGTGAGGCGCCATGGCGTATACCTCGGGTTTACCGGGCTTTGGATCCCGATCTACGGCAACGACTTTTATTGCTACCTTTCCAGGTTTCCCCTGCGGCACTCGGTAAAGTTTTTTACAGCGCCGGGGTTCGGGTGGTATTACCCTGCACCGGCCATCTTCGTGGACTACCCGTTTTATAGGCTCGCGAATATAACGGGCGCCGCAACCGCGTATGCGGTCCTGGTGGTGACCATCCTGGGATCCGGCGTTCTGATGGGCATTGTGTTTGCGCGAAGGCTTATTCGAGAAGGTCTAGGGGTGGCAAGCGCCATCGTTTTCTGCGCCAGTGTTTTGCTGCTCTCCTGGCCGCTTTACTTCGCCGCCCAGAGGGGAAACATCGAGGGGCTCACCTGGCTTCTGGTGGCAGCCGGAATCTGGTTTTTTTGCCGAGGGGAGATGGCAGCCAGCGCGGTGTGCCTTGGCGTCGCCGCCTCGTTCAAGATCTATCCTTTTTTGTTCTTTGCTCTGTATCTGAAGCGAAGGTGCGATTGGCGGTGGCTTCTTGTGGGCGCCGGTGCTGCCGGCGTCCTCAGTCTGCTCGGCTTGCGTTTCCTGGAACCCGATGTCGTGGATTCGATGAAGCGAACCGTCTTAGCCATTCACAACTTCACATGGGTTTACGGAGAGCGAGGGTTGCAGGGGCCGTGGGATCATTCAGCATTTGCTCTGGTGAAGAACTTCACGGACGGTCATCACCCGAACGGTCATCGAGAGTTGACGCTCTATTATCCTCTCGCCGCAGTCGCCGCCCTTGTGCTTGCCCTTGGGGCATGGAGGCGTCCGGTGACAAACCAAGTTTTGTTTCTGACTTGTGCCGCGATCACACTGCCGCCTACATCGTTCGATTACACCCTTTGCCTGCTCTATGTGCCCTTCGCGATGGTTGTCGTGCTCGCGGTGAGGTCTGCGCGAACCGAAATCCCGGTAGCGGGGCTCACGCTTGCCCTGACACTGTTCGGTCTGGCGTTAGGTCCTGAGATATTCGCCGCCACAGAGGCCCACCCCTCGCTGCCAGGAGCGATCAAATGCTGCCTTCTTCTCGCACTTGCGGTGCTGAGCGTGACTGCGCGACTGGAGATGCCACAGCGGGAAGAGGGGCTGAACGAGGAGAAAGCAGACTTCCTTTTGAGCTATTGAGACCCCTGTCCGTGCGGGCAGCCCAGTCCACAGTCGATGCTCCTGGGCTGCTGCCGGTTACGGTCGTGGTGGCGTCTCGAGATCAGTCCACGGCTCAGGCCTCTCGAGAGCGGCGGCGTAGGACGCCTGCGGTGCCGAGGAGGCCTGTGCCGAGAAGGGCGATGGAGGTGGGTTCTGGGGTGGTGGAGGTGGGGGTGGGGCCGAGATCGGTCAGGGTGAGGGTGTAGAGGGGGGCGTTGAAGCCGTAGTCGGTCTCATTGTCGGTGTAGACGTAGCCGGTGCCCTGGATGAAGGGGTTGTAGTTGTCGGTGGCGGAGGAGAAGAGGAGGCCGTATTCGTCAAGGGCCAGGCCGTTGTTGCCGGAGGTGTAGACGACGTTGTCGTACTCGTAGCTGGGGGCGCCGGGGGTGGTGAAGTTCGCGGTCTGGAAGGTGCCGGCGGTGGCGCTGGGGAGGTAGAGGGTGATGGCTTCGCCGTTCCAGGTGCCGGATCCGGAGGTGAGGTCGAAGGCGCCGGCGACGGTGGGATCGGGGGTGCCGGTGAGGGTGGCGGTGGCGACGACGGCGGTGTTGACGGCGGTCGCGGGAGAGGAGGCGGTGAGGAGGAAGGTGTCGGCGTGGGCTGGGGTGGTGTGCAGGAAGCAAGAGAGGGCGAGCAGGGCTGCAGAGGTGGCAACGAGGGGGTGGCGCATGGATCTCCTAATGGATGGGGCCTTGGTGCAGATGTTCAAGGTTATGGTAGCTGAAAGCTGCAACTTCCGGGTGAGAACGGAGGGACGGGAGACAGGTTGCAGGGTGGGATAGGATTTCGTGGATCTTTGGTCATCAAGAGAGGGGCAAAGGACTGTGCGGCCAGGAGTGACTGCTGCGGGTTTTGCATCCAATGGACGGTTAGCGCAGCGTTCACTGGCCTGAAGTCGCGGGTGGGTGGGAAGATAAGGCGATGTGCGTGACCGGCGGGCACGTAGCCGGTGACATGGGATAAGCGGCCCCGGAGCTTGCGTGGGGCGGAGGAGATTCGAGATGGCTTGGAGAAAAGCTCCGGTGCGGGATGCGGAACGGGCGGTTGGGAATCAGCCGTTCAGCGCGAATACGGTGAACAAGGTGGCGCGGATCAAGGGCGCAACCGAAGTGAAGAGTGTGTGCCCGTATTGCGCGGTGGGATGCTCGCAGAATGTGTATGTGAAGGGCGGGCAGATCATTGACATTGAGGGCAATCCGGACAGCCCGATCAATGCGGGGACGTTGTGTCCGAAGGGGTCAAATGCGTTTCAGCTGGGGACCAATCCGCACCGGGTGAAGAAGGTGCTGTACCGGGCGCCCTTTTCGGCGAATTGGGAAGAGCGGCCGTTGGAGTGGGCGCAAGAGCGAATCGCGCAGTTAACGTATGAGGCGCGCGAAGAGGGGTTTGTGGAAGAGCGGGACGGCAAGGTGCTGGCGCACATGACGAATGTGATGTCGCTGGGTGGGGCGACGATGGATAACGAAGAGAACTACCTGATCAAGAAGATGTTCGGCGGTGGGCTGGGCATGGTGGCGATCGAAAACCAGGCACGAATATGACACAGCGCTTCGGTGCCCGGTCTGGGCGCTGCGTTGGGTCGCGGGGCGGCCACTAGTTTTCAGGAAGACATGCAGAACGCGGATTGCGTTCTGATCATGGGATCGAACATGGCGGAAGCGCACCCGGTGGGGTTCCGTTTCCCGATGAAGGCGCGCGAGAAGGGTGCGCAGTTGATCCATGTCGACCCGCATTTTTCGCGGACGTCGGCGATGTGTCAGCAGTATGTGAAGATCCGCACGGGAACGGACATCGCGTTTCTGGGCGGGTTGATCCGGTACATCCTGGAGAACGAAAAGTGGTTCCGGGAGTACGTGCTGTCGTTCACGAATGCGGCCTCGATTATCAGCGATGACTTCCAGGATACGGAGGAGTTGGGCGGCTTGTTTTCGGGTTTCGATCCGGAGACGAAGCGGTACGGCAAAGGCAATAAGACATGGCAGTATGCGAATCAGGATGCGGGGTCGGACAACCAGGCCGGGGACGCGGAGAAGAGCGAGTCGTTTACGTCGCGATCGGGGTCGCTGGATGAGGTAAATGTCGAGACTGATCCGACTTTAGAGAACCCGATGTGTGTGTTGAACATCATCAAGCGGCACTACGAGCGGTATACGCCGGAGATGGTGGCGTCGATCTGCGGATGCTCCAAGGAGCAATTCCTTAAAGTGGCGGAGACGATCTGCGCGAACTCGGGGCGGGAGCGGACGACGTGCCTGGTGTATGCGGTGGGTTGGACGCAGCACTCGGTGGGGGTGCAGTATATCCGCGCGGCGACGATTGTGCAGTTGCTGCTGGGCAATATCGGGCGGCCGGGCGGCGGCATTATGGCCATGCGCGGGCATGCGAGCATTCAGGGGTCGACCGATGTGCCGACGCTGTATGACATGCTGCCGGGATACCTGATGCAGCCTTCAGCGCTGCGGGATCATAACTCGCTGAAGGAGTACATCGAGAAGGAGGGCGTGAAGACGGGGTATATGGCGAACATGCCCAAGTTCATCACGAGTTTGTTGAAGGCCTGGTATGGCGAGGCGGCGATGGCCGAGAACGAGTTTGGATTTGGGTGGGTGCCGCGGATCGATGACAACTACTCGATGCCGGCGTCGCTGGTGCGGATGGAGGACGGGCATATTCAGGGGATGTTCGTGTTTGGGCAGAACCCGGCAGCGGGTACGCCGAACGGCAAGCTGAACCGCGCGGCGCTGAAGAAATTGAAATGGATGGTGATCCGCGATTACTTCGAGATTGAGACGGCGTGTTTCTGGTACAAGGGGCCGGAGAACCCGAATCCGGCGGAGATCGGGGCTGAGGTGTTCTTTATGCCGGCGGCTTCGAATACAGAGAAAGAAGGCACGTTTACGAACACGCAGCGACTGCTTCAGTGGCATGACAAGGCGATCGATCCGCCGGAGGACTGCCGGTCGGATGCGTGGTTCATGTATGACCTGGGCAAGCGGCTGAAGCGGATGTATGCGGGGTCGACGAAGTTGCGGGACCAGGGACTGCGGAGCATGACCTGGGACTATGAGCAGGATCATGCTGAGGCGTTGCCGGATGGGACGCCGAGCCGCATTGTTGGGGAGCCGGATGCGTGCAAGATCCTGATGGAGATCAACGGATATACCGTGGCGGACCGCAAGCAGGTGGCGAACTTCAATTCGTTGAAGGACGACGGGTCGACGGCGTGCGGATGCTGGATTTATTCGGGGGTGTATCCGGAGGCCGGGGTGAACCGGTCGCGGTCGCGGAAGACGACGCCGGGGGTAAGGACGAGCCCGGAGTGGGGGTATGCGTGGCCGTTAAACCGGCGCATGATGTATAACCGCGCGTCGGCGGATGGGGAAGGGAAGCCGTGGTCAGAGCGGAAGAAGTATATGTGGTGGGACGCGGAGGCAAAGAAGTGGGCCGGGCCGGATGTGCCGGACTTTGAGCCGACGAAAGACCCTGCGTATCGGCCGGAGAAGGATGCCAAAGGGATGGCGGCCATTGCGGGGGATTCGCCGTTCATCATGAAGGCCGACGGAAAGGGTTGGCTGTTTGCCCCTGTGGGCGCGCAGGATGGGCCACTGCCGACGCATTATGAGCCGATGGAGTCGCCGGTGCCGAATCTGCTGTACCCGAAGGTGCGGGAAAATCCGACCATTGAGAAGTACGAGCGGCCGTTGAACGAGTACAACCCGGCGGATGATGAGTATCCGATCGTGGCAACGAATTACCGGTTGACGGAGCACTACCTGAGTGGGCCGATGAGCCGTTTCGATAGCTGGCTGAATGAGCTGCAGCCGGAGATGTTCTTTGAGATCAGCCCGGAGCTGGCGGCGGAGAAGGGCATTGTTCACGGCGAGTGGATGGTGGTATGGAATGTGCGGGCGGCGCTGGAGGCGAGGGCCATGGTGACGCAGCGGATCCAGCCTCTGCATGTGAATGGGAAAACGCTGCATCAGATCGGCATGCCATTCCATTGGGGATGGGCCGGCGAGGTGGTGGGCGCGGGAGCCAATGACCTGACGTCGATCAGCGCGGACCCGAATGTGAGCATGCACGAGGCGAAGGCGTTCAGTTGCAATGTGCGAGCGGGGCGTTTGAAGGATCGTAGAGACATTGCGCCGCTGGCGGCCGAGCCCTGGCCTACGCGGGAGAAGTCGCCAGACACGGCGAAGTCGGATCAGGCAGAAGGACAGTTGATATGAGTGAGTTTAGCCTTCATGGCCAGACGGTTTCCGGGTTTGCCACCGATCTGGTGAGCACGTTTCTGCGGCCGGAGCCGCCTCCGGAGCAGGAGGAGACCGGGTTCTTTACGGACACCACGCTGTGCATTGGGTGCAAGGCTTGCGAGGTGGCTTGCAAGCAGTGGAACCAGTTGCCGGCGGATGGGTTTCATTGGACGGGGAACAGTTATGACAACACCATCGCGTTGAGCGATACCACATGGCGTCACGTGGCGTTCGTGGAGCAGTTTGATCCGGGGTCCGACATTGGGCGCTGGTTGATGATGAGCGATGTTTGCAAGCATTGCCAGCATGCGCCGTGTGTGGAGGTGTGCCCGACAGGGGCGCTGATCTATAACGAGTTCGGGAATGTGTATGTGCAGCAGGATGTTTGTAATGGCTGCGCGAATTGCGTGGTGGGATGTCCGTTTGGGGTGATTAGTCGTAACAAGGAAGATGGGCGGGCGCATAAGTGCACGCTTTGCTATGACCGGCAGAAGGAAGACTTAGTTCCCGCGTGTGCGAAGGCTTGTCCTACGGAGTCGATCAAGTTTGGGAAGGTAAGTGAGTTAAAGGAGCATGCGCAACAGCGGGTGGAGCAGTTACAGGCTGAAGGGCAGAGTGATGCGTATTTATACGGGGCGGAGGCGGCGGGGGAGTATAGCGCGCTGAATTCGTTCTTTTTGTTGAAGGATAAGGCCTCGGTTTATAACCTGCCGGAGGCTCCGCGACGGGGCGCGGCGCATTTGAAGACGAACTATCTGCTGAGCTTTGCGGCTTCGGTGGCGCTGACGGCGGTGTCGGCGCTGTTGTTTGGGGGCGAGCGGCATGGCTGATGATCCATTGGAGCGGAACCTTGTTGAGGTGCAGGAGCACACGGACAAGGATGATGTTTTCACTAAACTGACGCCGGCTTACGACATCCTGAAAGCGGCGAAGCCGGACCGGGTGAAGGACCCGGGATACTACGGGTTGCCGATTCTGAAGCGGCCGTTCTGGAAGTGGGAGATTGCGCTGTACTTCTTTTTTGAGGGGGTTAGTGCGGGGTCTTACATTCTGTGCACGATGGCGGGGTTGCGGGATAAGAAGAGGTTTGCGGGGTTGATCCGTGGGGGGCGGATCCTATCGTTTT
Source organism: uncultured Acidobacteriaceae bacterium (assembly GCA_964249715.1). Lineage (GTDB taxonomy): Bacteria > Acidobacteriota > Terriglobia > Terriglobales > Acidobacteriaceae > Granulicella. Next base: position 932 of record CAXUDN010000157.1, on the reverse strand, counting down.
TTACGATGGTGGTGTGCCCGCCGTTGCTGATCATCGACCTGGGGCGGCCGGAGCGGTTTCATCATATGCTGCGGATCTGGAAGAAGACCTCGCCGATGAATCATGGGGCGTGGGCGCTGAGCGGGTATGGGGCGATTGCTTCGTTTTTGACGCTGGTGGGTTTGAAGCCGCGATGGATGCCGTGGGAATGGGGCGCGGAGGCGATGCGGTTCGCGCAGCGGTGGGTGCCGGAGCGGGTGATTGGGGTGCTGGGGCTGCCGTTTGCGTGGACAATGGTGAGTTATCCGGGGGTGTTGCTGGAGACTACGGCGAATCCGGTGTGGTCGCGTTCGCATTTCCTGGGGCCTTTGTTTGCGGCGAGTTCGATGAGTAGCGGGGCGGCGACGCTGACGTTGTTGAATTACGGGTCTCGGGACCATGGGGTGCATGAGGCGCTGGGGACGTTTGAGGATGTGGCGGGAGCGGCTGAGGCGGTGGCGGTTGGCTTGTATCTGGGGGAAGCGAAGCGGGCGGCTCGGCCTTTGTGGAAGGGAAAACAGTCGGTGCTGTTTATAGTGGGGGCGCTTGGGTTGGGAATTGTGGCTCCGGCGATCTTGCGGCGGAGCCAGAGCAAGTGGGTGCGGGATGGGGTGGCGCCGTTGCTTACCATCGCGGGAAGCCTGGCGTTGAAGTGGTCGGTGACGTATGCGGGGCAGGAGTCCGCGCTGGATCCGGAGATGGCGAACTTTAACGGCGAGACGGTAGGTGGAAAGGCGTATTGGGGGCCGAAGGCGCCGGCGGGGGCTGCGGTGGCGGGGGCGACGGCTAGTTTGTAGATGGGATCCGGTTTCCCGCTGGTGTTGGCGGGGCCGACCCCACCCTTTCGCGAGCGAAAGGGTGGGCCACCCGGGTTTTGTGGACGATGGACTGGGTTAGGTGGCGGTTGCGCGTGT
>CAXUDN010000156.1:0-7915 GCA_964249715.1 uncultured Acidobacteriaceae bacterium | reverse complement strand
TCCTGCGCGGCATGGGCGACGCTTTCACAGATGGTTTCGGGGATGGAGAGTGTGCGGCGCTGGAGAGAGCCGGCTTTGCGCGGCTCGAGCAGCATCTGGGTTTCGGTCTCGGTGACGATTTTGGCCATCATCGCGACGGCTTCGACCGGATATTTGCCGGCGGCGGACTCGGCGGAGAGCATGACGGAATCGGTTCCGTCGTAGATGGCGTTGGCGACGTCGGAGGCCTCGGCGCGGGTGGGGCGGGGATTTTCGATCATCGATTCGAGCATTTGCGTGGCCGTGATGACCGGTTTGCGGTACTCGGCGGCGCGGCGAATGATGTGCTTCTGGATGGCCGGGACCTTTTCAGGCGGGACCTCGACGCCGAGGTCACCGCGAGCGACCATGATGCCGTCAGCGGCTTCGAGGATGGAGTCGAGGTGGTCGATGGCCTGCGGCTTTTCGAGTTTGGCGATGACCCAGGCGTCGGAGCCGAGCGCCGCGATACGGCCTTTGGCATAGCGAACGTCGTCGGCTGTTTGTACGAAGGAGACGGCGATCGTGTCGCACTTCTGCTCAATGGCAAAGACGAGATCGATCTCATCTTTTTCGGTGAGCGAAGGCACTTTGACCGCGATGCCCGGAAGGTTGATGCCCTTCTTCTCGCCGAGCAGACCGCCGTTGATGATCTCGGTAACAACATCGGCGCCCTGGAACCCGACAACGTTGAGTTCGATCAGACCGTCAGAGAGAAGGATGCGGTCGCCGGCGTGAAGATTTTCGGCCAGCGTTGTGAAGACGGTGGAGACCCGCTGGGCCGTTCCCTCGATGCGCTCCGGAGTGATGACCAGTTGCCCCCCGGCTTCCAGCAGGACCGGTTTTCCATCGACCAGCGTGCCGGTGCGGATCTTGGGGCCTTGCAGGTCGGCGAGAATGCAGATGGGCTTCTTCTCTTCGCGGGCGACCTTGCGCACCATGGCGATGAGTTCGGCTTTTTGCTCGTGGGAGCCATGTGAAAAATTTAGCCGCGCCACGTCTAATCCGGCGCGCACCAGCTTGCGAAAGACATCTTCGGAGCTGGAAGCCGGTCCTAAGGTTGCGACGATTTTGGCACGCCGCACGGTTTTGCCTGCACTCCAACTACTGATGTCTGCCCCGTTCATGCTTGCTCATGTCGGCTCGAATTGAGAGCCCGTTCGAGCCCGCGCCGATCTCAGAGGTCATTCTAGATGAGAGTAGGGGGACCGTGCGTGACGGGATGCATTTCGCGAGGTCAGGCGAAACAGGAGCGGCTAGGGACGTAGCCGCGAGGATATCGGTATTTGCGAAAGCAGGGCGTGGCTTTCCGGATCACGGCGTGGCTGACCCAACTGCGCGTTGAACTCCGAGCCGATCAGAACGCAGAACGCGACGATGTACAACCAGGCCATCAGAGCGATGGCAGCGCCGAGAGAACCGTAAACCCGGGTGTAGTTGGCAAAGCGGGTCACGTAAATACCGAACAGCAGCGTTGCGACAAACCAGAGCCCGGTTGCGAGGGCGGCGCCGGGGAGGCTCGCGCGCCAGGTCCAGCTCTTGCGCAGCACGTTCCAGGGCTCGCGGACCCAGGGCTCGAGGCGCGAACGCATGTCAAGGGTAAGGTCGGTGCCGAGGTGGTAGATCACAGCAATAATGCCAGTGCTTCCCGCCAGGGCGATGGACCAGCGCAGGACGAGGGTGACTAAGGCGAAGGTCGGCTTCAACTCCTGGGGAAGATCCCGGCCAAGCCAGCCGGTGATCGCGTTGCCGAAGACAAGCAGCAGGCTGGTTGCGGCCATGGGCACGAATGAAAGCGGCACGAGAGCGAGGGCGCGGCCGCGGCGAAGCCAGAAACTGCCAGGAACCAGGGGCAGATCGTGTGCGCGGCGAAAGCCTTCCATGAGGGTCGACATCACGCTGGCGGCGCCAAACAGCCCGACGATCAGGGAACCGAGAAGAGCGCTGGCTGTTTGGGATTTCTGCGTGACGGAAAAGTAGCCTTCCAATACGGGGACCACGTTGGAGGGTAGAACGCGGCTGAAAAGGACGGCAAGCTGGGAGCGGAACGGAAGGTACGTGGGGAGCATACCAATGACGGCGGCGGCGACGATCAGCGTGGGGAAAATGGCCACCACGGCGGAGTACGCGGCGGCCTGCGCAAGGGTCAGGGCATCGTGCTCCGCGGCGGCCACCCCGGACCGGCGCAGCAGGCCGATGAAGCGGGCCAGGCGGTGCGCCGGGGCGACACATACGCTTTCAAATAGGCCCGAGACAGCGGTTGCTGTGCGCATGATGAGCTTTTACGATCGGATTCCGGGCCGGAGTTCCCCTACTGCTTCCATTTGTTCAGGAATTGGGTGAGGTCAGAAGATTCCATGTGCCGCATATCGGAGAATTCCTTGTTTTGCGCGTAGATCATCCTGCCGTGGTCGTCCAGGACTGCGAGAGCCGGGACGCCCTGGACCGGGACGCCGTACTTGTGGGCGATGTCCAGGTTAGCGTCTTCGTGGCCGATATTGACGTTAACGCGAATGAAATACTTGTCCAGAAGCTCGCGGTTTGGGCTTTGGCCGAAGTAGATGTTGAGCACCTGGCAGTCGGGGCACCAGTCGCCGCCGAAGTCCAGGATGACGCGCTTGTGGGTCTGGCGGGCTTCGACGAGGGCGGTCTGAACATCAGTTTGCGCCTGGCTGATCTCCGGGTAGACATGCGCGTGGGGGTAGGGCGAACCTGTCACCTGGCCGCCGGCGGACAATGTTAATGCTCCGCCCAGGAACATAGCGGCGAGAGCGTGCAGAGCGGGTTGCGAACGCTTCATGGGTCTCCTTGAGGGTGGTCTGCATGCAGCGCGGGCCCTCATCCATCATGGGGCAAAGATGCGCGTCGGGCAATTTGGATTCTTCTTTCCCTCGTATACGAAGAGATCAGGAGGAAGCTGCATCCTAAGGGGGATGGAAATTGAAGGCAACAAACCCGACCCTTCGATCTTTGCGCACGTGGTCTACCTGGCCGTTGGCGCTCTTGTAGTCATCATTGTTGCCGCGATCATCATTGTGACCTGGCGAGGTCACAAGAAAAACACGCCGCCTTACACGAAGCGTCCGACGGCGCAGCTTTCCTTGCCTTCCGGTTCCCTGAACCTGTCAGCTTAATCCTCCTAGAAGCGTGGGGGCGAACTCCGGGAACATGGAGCTAGTGGGCCTTTGGCGGTCCGGTATAGTATCCGTCCCGAGTCTGGACCTCGAATTTCTTGCTGGCGGGGTTGGTTAAGGTGAGCTGGATGGGATGGTAGCCCGCGCTGGCGGCCTCCAGGCCTGGGGTGAACCCGAGTCTGTACTGGGCGCGGAGTTGATCGCCGATCTCTTTGTAGATTTCGTCGATGGAGCCTTTCCCTTTCAGCTCGAACATCTCCCCGCCGGTCTCGTTGCAGATGCGCTGCAGGATCTTTCTGCCATCGGGATCACGATAGGTGCCGGGGTCGGTACTGCCGCCGGTGGTGGGCGGGTAGCGGCCGTAAGGGTCGTAGCCACCGTAGCCGCGACGCATGGGCCCGAAGTCGTTGTGGTCCTGACCCTTGTAGTAGATGGCAAAGACCACGGTGTCAGCACGTTGGGCGGCCTCAATGGCCTCGGTAAGGCCTTCTTTGCTATGGCGGTCAACGCCGTCGGTCAAAAGTACAAGCGCGCGACGGCCTGTCTGTTTGCTGAGAACGTCGTTCGAGGAGAGATAAAGCGAGTCGTAGAGTACGGTGCCGCCGATGGGGCGATTGCTTGCATTGGATCCTCCGCCGTTGTTGCTGCCGTTTGGGTTGCCGCCGTGGCGGCCGTACCCGCCATAGCCTCCGTTGCCATAACCGCCGTTGTTGTTAGGCTGATTGCCGCCATTGGCGTTGGGGACGTTGTTGCCACTATTGCTGTTGCCGGCGTTGGCGGTATTGTTGTCGTCGTTGGTGGAGCCGGGCGCCTGGGTGCCGATCTCCTTTAGCCCTGCGGCCAGGAGAGGGTGGGAGTCGGTGACGTCCTGAAGAAGTTCTGCCGAGTGGCCGAATTGCAGGATGAACGCTTTGTCGGCGGGGCGGGCACCGCTTCCGGGCAGAAGAAAGGAGTCCAGGAATTTTTGGCTGGCTTTCTGTTCGTCGTCGATGACGGAGGTCTGGCTGCGGCTCACGTCGACCAGCAGGCCTACGGTGAGGGGTACGTCGGTGTCGCGGTCGAAGTAGCGGACGGTCTGGGGTTTGCCGTCCACGGTGATCGCGAAGTCGTTCTGTGTGAGATTGGTGACCAATCCCTTCTTGTCGTGAACCACGGCGGGAACGACTACCAATTTGGCCTGCACGGAGATGGTGTTGGCGTCCTTGGCGTCGGACGGCCTGGCCTCCTGCGCGAGGCTGGCGGGGAGAAGGAGAGCGCAAAAAGCGGCGGGGATCACCCGGCCGGACAGCGGCAATTGCATACTGCAAGAGACGGGGTGAGGCCGCCGAAGTTGCGTTCCGGCTACAGCGCAGGGGCGGCTCAGGCTTCAGCACCCTCCAGGACGATCGGGTCAGGTAGCTCGGTGCCGAAAACCCCTTCCCAGCGCGCGACCACCGCGGAAGCGAGGCAGTTGCCTAGGACGTTCACGGCCGTGCGCGCCATATCCATAAGGGCGTCAATACCGAGAATGACGAAGATGGGCTCGGTCGGCAGGTGGAAGGTGCTGGCGGTGGCGAGGAGAATGACCAGGGTGGCTCTCGGCACGCCGGCGACGCCCTTGCTGGTAAGGACCAGGGTGGCCATCATGAGAAGTTGCTGGCCGATGGACAGGGTGATGCCGGCGGCCTGGGCAACAAAGATGCTGGCGACCGCGAGGTAAAGAGTCGAGCCGTCCAGATTGAAGCTGTAGCCTGCCGGGATGACGAAGGCGACCACCCGCCGGGGTACGCCGAGAGCCTCCATGGCTTCCATGGCGCGTGGGAGGGCGGCCTCGCTGGTGGAGGTTGCGAACGCGATGGTGGCTGGCTCAGCTACAGCGGCCAGGAAGCGGGCAACGGGTACCCGGAAGAGCAGCGCGGCAGGAAGCAAGACCAGGACGCCGAACAAAGCCAGCGCGCCGTACAGGGTCAGCAGCAGTTTGCCAAGGTTTACCAGCACGCCAAGGCCCATGTGGCCCACGGTGTACGCCATGGCGGCGCCGACGCCGAGGGGGGCGAAGTACATAACTACGTTCGTGAAACGGAACATCACTTCGCTGAGGCTCTCGCAGAGGCGCAGGACGGGGCCGCGTTTGGCTTCGCTCAGGGTTGCCAGGGCGATGCCGAAGAACACGGCGAAGACGGCGACTTGCAAAATCTGGCCTTCGGCGATTGATTTGGCGAGGTTTTCCGGAAAGATGTGGAGGAGAAAGTCGTCCCAATGGACGGGGGCAGTAGCGGCGGTCTGGGTCGCAGTGCTCTGGGCGATGGGCATGGCGAGGCCGACGCCGGCTTTGCTGATGTTGATGGCCAGGAGGCCGATCACGAGAGCCAGCGTGGTGACGACTTCGAAGTAGATCAGCGCTTTGAGTCCGATACGGCCAACGCCCTTGAGATCGCCGTGTCCCGCGATGCCGACCACCAAGGTGGAAAGGATTAAGGGCGCCACAATTGTCTTAATCAGTCGAAGGAAGATGTCCGAAAACACACGCATTTGCCCGGCCACGTGCGGCGCATCGACGCCGAGCTCTGCCCCTGCGACCATGGCGACGAAGATCCAGGGTGTGAGCTTTCGCCGTCGCACGGCCACTGCCGCAAAAATAGCCACGGCGACCCACCGAAGCGTAAGCGCCACGAGGGCACCGAGCGACGGGCTGTGCGCTGCGGAGAGGGCCGCGCCCAGACAGAGCAGGACTGTCCCCAGGATCGCGAGCTGAAGGTCTACCGCGGCGAGCTGTCGGCGCATGGTTTGCTGAGGATAGCAGCGTCCGCTCCTGGCAGACTCTCGTCGCCCGCACCTCAGATGCGGTATGCTTCCGCGCATGCCTGCCCCTGCACTTCCCGACCCAAAGCTCAATACCCCTGGCCACCATCCATCACCCGACCGCCTGGTCAACCTGCCCCGTCTGCTTACCGACTTCTACGCCTTTCACCCTGATGCGGCGAACCCTGCCGAGCGGGTGAGTTTCGGCACCAGCGGGCATCGGGGGTCGTCGCTCCACACGGCATTCAATGAGGACCATATTCTTGCGATTACGCAGGCCATTGTGGAATATCGCACCAACGAGAAGACCACGGGTCCGCTGTTTCTTGCGCAGGATACGCATGCGCTTTCCGAGCCCGCCTTTGCGGCTGCGCTGGAGGTGCTTGCGGCGAATGGCGTGCAGGTGCTGATTGACCGCGATCTTGGCTACACACCTACCCCTGCGCTTTCGCACGCGATCCTCACGCACAATGCCGGCGCCAAGCTCCACAAGGCGGACGGGATCGTCATCACGCCTTCGCATAATCCGCCCGAGGACGGCGGCTTCAAATACAACCCTCCGACGGGTGGACCTGCCGATACTTCCGCGACCAAGTGGATTCAGGACCGGGCCAATGAGTTGATCGCGGCGAAGCTCACCGGGATTAAGCGCATTCCGCTCAAGCAGGCGCTCGTGGCGGAAACAACCCAGCGACACGATTTTATTGACGCCTATGTGTCCGATCTAAACAACATTATTGATTTCGATGTGCTGCGGGGGACGACATTGAAGCTCGCCGTGGACCCGCTCGGTGGTGCCGGTGTCTATTACTGGCCGCGTATTGCCGAGCAGTACAAGCTGCCGCTCGAGATCCTGAACCCCTATGTGGACCCCACCTTTCGCTTCATGACGCTGGACTGGGATGGCCGCATCCGGATGGACTGTTCCTCGCCGTTTGCGATGGCGAGCATGATCGCGAATAAGGACCTCTACGATGTGGCATGGGGCTGCGATACGGACCACGATCGGCATGGCATCGTGACCCGTTCCGCCGGTTTGCTGAACCCGAACCATTACCTGGCAGTCTGCATTCAGTATCTCTATACGCACCGTCCGGAGTGGTCCGACAAGGTTGGCATTGGCAAAACGCTTGTTTCGTCGTCGATGATCGATCGGGTTGCGCAGGGCTTGGGCCGGCGGCTGCTGGAGGTGCCTGTGGGCTTCAAGTGGTTCGTGGACGGGCTGCTCGACGGGACGCTGGGGTTTGTCGGGGAAGAGTCTGCCGGTGCGAGCTTCCTGCGGCGCAACGGGCAGGTTTGGACCACCGATAAGGACGGCCTGATCTGCGGACTGCTGGCTGCCGAGATGACGGCGGCGACCGGGAAAGATCCTGGGCAGCATTACGAGGAACTCACAGCGAAATACGGGGCACCTGTATACCAGCGTATTGACGCTGCCTGCAGCAAACAAGACAAGGCAAAGCTGGCGAAGCTATCTGCGGCGCAGGTTTCGGCGAAGCAGCTTGCCGGCGATCCGATCACGGCGATTCTAACTGAGGCACCTGGGAACCACGCGGCGATTGGCGGCCTCAAGGTGACCACGGCGCAAGGATGGTTTGCCGCACGACCTTCCGGGACGGAGGACGTATACAAGATCTATGCCGAGAGTTTTAAGGGTGAGGACCACCTGAAGCAGATTCAGGAGGAGGCGAAGGCGCTGGTCACTGCGGCGCTGCAATCCTAGAGTGCAGGTTACCGAAAAGGGCGTCTTCCGCAGCTTTGGTTGCCCTCCAGGGATCCACCCTGTTCAGAACAAATGGTTAAAACTAATCTCCACAAGCGTACCCTCAGGGTTCCCCATGCAGGAGTAAGGGTTTACACACCGTTTCATTCGCACTTCTCTGCACTTCATCAAACCGGCTCGCGCCTTCGATTGCACTCTCCATCCGTGAACACTTTCTCTCTACCAGGCCGCCAAGGAGATGTTGTGTTCTCGGCGCTTG
>CAXUDN010000155.1:0-8062 GCA_964249715.1 uncultured Acidobacteriaceae bacterium | reverse complement strand
CCGGCTTCCGCAAAGGCCAGGCCACCGCGTCCGAGAGCTCCATCAAGTACTTCCTCCTCGGCAGCTTCGCCACCGCCTTCTTCCTCTACGGCATCGCCCTCTGTTTCGGTGCCACTGGCTCGACGCAAATCGCCGCCATCGCCAGCGGCATGGCCCACACTGCCACCCCCCGCATGGGCCTTCTCGCCATCGCGATGGTCCTCATCGGCCTCGGCTTCAAAGTCTCCGCCGCCCCCTTCCACGTCTGGACACCCGACGTCTACCAGGGCGCCCCCGCCCCCGTCGTCGCCCTCATGTCCACCGCCCCCAAGGCCGCCACCTTCGCCGTCCTCCTCCGCTTCCTCTTCAACGCCGAGCCCAGCCTCCACCGCGAGTGGGTCGTCCTCATCTACATCCTCGCCGTCGCCAGCATGTGCATCGGCAATCTCGGTGCCCTGCTCCAGCGCGACGTCAAGCGCCTCCTCGCCTACTCCTCCATCGCCCACGCCGGCTACCTGCTCGCCGCCTTCACCGCCACCGAACCCACCGCCGTCGCAGGAGCCCTCTTCTACACCGCCGCCTATGCCGCCATGAACGTCGGCGCCTTTCTCGTCCTCACCGAGCTCAGCGGCTACGCCGAAGGCGCACGCTCCCTCGACGACTTCACCGGCATCGCCCAGCGCAAACCCCTGCTCTCCGGCCTCCTCGCCTTTTTCCTGCTCTCCCTTATCGGCATCCCGTTTACCGGCGGCTTCTTCGGCAAGTTCTACGCCTTCTCCGCTGCCATCTCCAACGGCTATGTCTGGCTCGCCGTCATTGGCCTCGCCAACTCCGGCGTAGCCTGCTTCTACTACCTCCGCCTCCTCGCCGCCCTCTACGCCCGCGCCCTCCCCGACTCTCTCGGCCACGACACCCCTCGTAGAGTCACGATCCCCGCTGCCCTCGCCCTCGCCGGTACCGCCCTCGCCACCCTCGCTCTCGGCATCTTCCCCGGCCATATGCTCAACCTGGTCCAGCGCGCCAGCCCGCAATCCCTACCCTCCTATACCCCCGCACCGTATACCTCGCATCTAGCCCCGACCTCGTCCCCCACAGCCACCGAGTAGGCCTCATCCGCCACGACGTGTAGCCTCCCAGCGAATACGCCCTGGGTGCTCTCCCACAAACCTCTGGCTTTCACCACCGGCCCCAATAGCAGAATGCTTAAACCCAAACTTTCGACTGCGCGGCGGGGCGCCCTCTCAGTCACCCTGATCTACGCCGCCGTTGCGCTCCTGGCTCGGCCCTTCTCGGCTTACTCCCACGGCGATGATTTCTCTTACATACGCACTGCGCTGGAGTACGCACGAACCAGCCACGTCGTCTATAACGGCTGGGCAAGCATGATGCTCGGCTGGCAGGCTGTCTGGGGAGCAGCCATCATCCACGTTTTCGGCTTCTCTTTTAACGCGCTAAGCTCCTCCATGCTTGTTCTTTCAATGGCGTGTACCTATGTCTTTTACGGCGTCCTCGTAAGATTCGGTGTGAGGAACGCCGCCTTTGGCACCCTTACTCTCGCCTTGAGCCCCTTGTTCATGCCCCTGTCCGTAAGCTTCATGTCGGACATCCCTGGCCTACTCAGCGTGCTTATTTGCATCGCCATGTGCCAGCGGGCGATCACTGCCGAGACCGATCGAGCAACCATCCTTTGGCTGATCGCTGCGTGTGCAACAAACCTGTTGACCGGGACAGTGCGCCAGATTTGCTGGCTGGGCGCTCTCGTTATGATTCCAGCCACTGGATACATGCTTCGCGAAAAGCGTGGAGTTATCCAGACCGTTGTTCTCCAGTGGACGGCGAGTCTCGCTTTCGTCCTTGCGTGTCTTCGGTGGTACAACCATCAGCCCTATTCGGTTCCGGAGCACGTGCTTGTGGGGCACATTCGCTTGCCGTTCCTTGAACACCTTGGGATCCAGTACATAAAGGTCTGCCTTTACCTGGTACTCATCCTGCTGCCGGTCACGATCGCGTGGCTCTCCCTCTGGCGGTCAATGACACTCCGGGATACGGCACGAATTGCGTTGATTGTCCTTGTGATTTTCGCCGCCACGGCCATCAGCTTGCGGCATGGCGCCCTGCCGAACTACATCATGCCGTGGTTTGTTCCAATGCTGGTGAGTCAAGGCATGACAAACTCACCTCCTCCGATTGTCGATGTCGTGACCGTAAACCTTACCGCCCGCGTGATCATCTCGTTGCTTGTCGTTCTCGTCGGTGTTGTCTGCGTCGACAGAACCAGATTCTGGCGAAGCGAGCGACTGTTGCGCTTCTATACTGACAACCAATCGCTTGTTTGGATCTTGTTTCCTTTTGGAGTTAGCGTCGTCTGCCTCATCTCTCCGCGAGCCATGTTTTCGTTCATACAGGATCGCTACTTCCTTCTGTTAGTGCCCGTTCTCGTGCCTGCTCTTCTCAGGGTCTTTGAGGGTAGCGAGTCACTTACGCTTCCCGGCATCAGTTATGTTGTGCTTCTCTTGTTTGCGTACTACGGCGCCGCCGCTCTACACGACCGCGAAGCGGGGTCACGCGCGGAGGAACAAGCCATGGCAGCTCTCCAGAATGCTGGAGTCCCTCGCAACCGCATCGCGCAAGGGTTCGGACCTGATGAATGGTATGAAGTCTCCCTCACAGGTCACGTCAATGCAAACATTCCCGTACACCCGGCGAATGAGCCCTTCCTGAGAAACGTTCCCACATGGGATGTTCCGACCGTCTGCATGCCGCACGACTACAACCTCATTCCCCACATCCATCCGCAATACATCCTGAAATCCTACAAAGAAGACGCGGCGATCGGAGCGTGCTATCAGCCCTCACGATTCGTCCCAGTTCCCTATCGTGCCTGGGTTTTCCCATTCCATCGAGCGATATACACCGTGGCAACGGCAAGCCGGTAGAGCAACCCAACCTTTCCCTCTACGTCGGACCGTCCCTATCCGGTTCTGGTAGAGAGCGTCCTACCGTCTTCCTCTTGCAACCGGACAAGCCTCCCCTGGTGGAAAGCTTCCAACCAAAATGAGCGTGCGGCCTGGCGGCCAGCCGCTGGGTGTTAGGCCGCAGCGGACTGGCCCAAGGCAAAAAGGCCCCCGCTTTCGCGGAGGCCTTTCACTTTCCAAAATCAAACCCTACGAAGGGTTCGCCACAACCTTCAGGAAGATGATCACGAACGTAAACAGGGCCAGCGACTCAATAAACGCCAGACCCAGAATCAGGAACACGAAGATCCCAGGCCGCGCGCCCGGATTGCGCGCCAGCGCCTCCGTAGCCGAAGCCGTCGCCCGTCCCTGACCCAGACCGCAAAGTCCCGCGGCCAACGCCATGCCGAGACCCGCAGCCAGCGGAACCCACTGCGCTGCCGGGCTTGCCGCCGGCGCGCCTTGTGCAAAGGCCGGTGCCGAGATCAGCAGGGCAGCCATGATGGAGAAAATGTACTTCATAGTACGCATAAGTGTTACTCCTGCCCCCGTAATCTCGCCGCCAGTGGGTGGTTGAGGCTCACCAAGCTGGCCCCCTCACGCTATGCGGCGGTAGTACCCACCGCGAAGAGGGAGCGCCCCCTCGCGGGAATCTTGTACATCTGAACCCTGCCAACTGCAGCGCCTTTTTGGCGTCATTCCCGAAGGGAATCTGCGTGTTGGAGCGCCTGCCAAGGCTAAACCCTAATGATCGTGCGACACCGCCAGCGACAGATAAATCGCCGCCAGCAACATAAAAACATACGCCTGAATGATCGCCACCCCAAAATGCAAGCCCAAAAACACCAGCGGAATACCCACCGGAATCAGTGAAAAAAACGCCAACGTCAATAGATCGCCGGCAAACATATTGGCATACAACCGGACCGTCAGCGAAAGCACACGCGCACAGTGCGAGATCACCTCAATCGGAAACAGCAGCGGCGCCAGAATCGGCAGCGGGCCCAGGAATTGCTTGATGTACGCCGGCCCATTCGCCCGAATCCCATGGTAGTGATAGTAGAAAAAGGTAACGACCGCAAAGCCCAGCGGCACGGAAACATCCGCCGTAGGCGAGGCCAGTCCCGGAACCAGCCCCATCAGGTTACACAGCAAAATGAACAGCCCCAACGCCGTCAGGTACGTCGTAAACCGCTCCGAATGCTCCCCGATAATCTGGTGTCCCTGCTCGGAAACAAACTCATGCGTCATCTCCGCCAGATGCTGGACTCCACCCGGCGTCTCCACGCTCAGGGAAGACCGCACGACCAGGAAGTACGCAAGCAGGATGACGAAAACCAGCAACTCCATCGCAAACGCATTGGTAATCGGCGCCCGCGGGTAGGCCGGCGCAAGATGCAACGCGCCTAGCAGCCCGTCCACCGGGCGCGCGAAGAAGTGATTCAAAACTCGGGTCAACGCTAATTGTGTCTGCATGATGCGTTACAAATCCAACTCCGAAAGCCCTTCAGCGACCATACCGGCCACCTACGCCGTCCACGCCCTCACCAGCCGTAAACCCTCGATTGTGAGCGAAACAATGCCCAAACCAAGGCCCAATGCAATGGCAATAACGGAACCTTCCAGAAGTCTCAGACTACCATAGAGCACTCCCACCACCAGCACCAGCCGCACGAAGAACCCCACCAGAATCAACCCCATCGGCCGCATACTCGCCCCCGCCTCACCCCCCGCATCCATCCGCCGCATCACCGCCGTCAACAGCCGCAGCCACTCCCACAACCCCGACCCCGAAATCGCCGCCCCCACCAGCAACAAAACCCCACTCCGCCATCCCAGCTTCCACCAGATCATCGGCAAAGCCACCAGCGTCAACACCGCCAGCAACCGCAGCGCCCTTAAAATCGTCGCCCGAAAATCAGCATCCGTAAACTCCGAAAGCTCCATCACCCCAAGTCTACGTGCGACCAACCGGGAGCGCTCAGGAACAGCCACCCGAGCACCGGCTACCAAGAACTGAGAACTGAGAACGAAGCGTTGAGACCTCCTCAATCATCCCGCTTCAGATACCTTGAAGCCATCGTAAACATCTGCACAAACCCACCCACAGCCCCCAGCAAAATCCCCACGATGCCCATCCAGTGCTGATGAAAGTGCTTATCCAGCGCAGCCCCGATCAACCACCCAATCACACACCCCGCCGGCAAAGCAATCGCCAGCTGAAGAAACGACTCCGCTTTCACCAACTGCCCCAGCGCCCCATTGCCCCGCCCCGCAGTTCCCTTGCCCGACTCCTTACCGTCCGTCATCGCCACGTCCCTCGGGCCTGCCCCGCTTTACCGCCAGACCCGCTTTCCAAACACCCGCAATCTTACGCGTGTCCCGGATCTCCCTGCTCGGATCGCCGTCCACCAGCAGCAGGTCCGCCCGCATACCCGGCGCAATGCTGCCGCGATCCGTCAGGTGGAACGCCTTCGCCGTCTGCGACGTCGCCGCCGCCAGCACCTCTGTGGGCGACATCCCCAGGCGCACCAACTCCGCCATCTCCGCATGCACACTCACCCCATGCGCCGCTCCCGGATTCGGCGCATCCGTCCCCACCAGCACCGGCACCCCCGCCGCCCGCAACTGCATCACCGCCCGCCGCGCCCCATCACAGCTCGGCGCCATCGCTCGCGGCCCATACCTTTGCAGATTCAGCAATCGGTGTCCCACCTGCAATCGCTCGGCCTGGCCGGCGGTCATGTAAGGCTTCAGATCCGGGTCTTTCGCGAGCGACGCACCCATCGGCTCCATTTCGCAGGTCCCGCTCAGCACACTCAGCGTCGGCACAACAAACGCATGGTGCGCCGCAACGGTCGCGGCAAAGTTCTTTTTCGGGCCGCCGCCGAAAAACAGGTGCGCCAGTCCATCCGCCCCCGCATCCAACGCATCCCGCGCGTCCTGCTCCGTGTCGATGTGCACCACCGTCAGCTTTCCCCGCGCATGCGCTGCTGCAATCACCGCAGCCATGGTGGCGTTGTTCAACGTCGGTGTCGACATCCGCCCGCCAAAGATCGACGAATCTCCATGCACCAGCTTGATATAGTCACTCCCCTCCGCGATCCGCGCATCCACCCACTTCTCCGCATCCTGCGGCTTGTCAATCGTGGGGATGGCCACGCCATATTCCGTCCCATGCCCACCCGGCACCGTCGCCAGGATGCCCGCCGCCCGAAAGTCCGCCCATTCGCCGTTCTCATGCGCATGCAGCCAGGCGTCCAGTTCCGGCGAGCTCATCATGTCCAGCTCCGTGGTGACGCCCATCATCAACGCCTCACTCAGATTCAACGGACCATGGATGTGCACATGCGCATCGATCAATCCCGGCAACAGCGTTTTCCCCATCCCATTCACATGCTCTGCCCCGGCGGGGACCTCCACACCGGAGCCCAGGGCCTGCACCTTGCCACCGGCCACAACGACCGTCTGGTCCTCGCTGACCCGCTCGCCGTCGAAAACGCGCACATGCTCAAAAACAACAGCCTTCTGTGCCCCCAATGCCGGCCCGCACGCACCCAGCAGAACCGCCGCAACCCATCCCAATCGCACCCGCATCATGCGACGTTTCTATCACCGTTCTCGCCCCTGTGCGGAGCCCACTTGCGCCACTCGCCGCAGTCCGTAACACCGCAGCCCGATATACTTTGCGTGAACGAAAAGAAACGCGAGCCCCCACACCTTGCCCCAATTCGAATCCGACTTCGAACAGAACCTCTTCACCCAACGCCTCGAAAAACTCGAAGCCATCCGCACCCTCGGCCAGCGCCTCGACCCCACCCTCGCTTCCGCCGAAGCCATCTACCCCAACCGCTTTCCCTCCGCCGACGAAGCCCTCCAACTCAGCCCCATCCCTCACCTCCTCACCCGCTACGACACCCCCGGCGTCCCCGTCCCCACCGAAGATCTCGAAGCCGAACACCCGGAGGTCGCCGTCGCCGGTCGCCTCATGAGCCACCGCCTCCAGGGCAAAGCCGGCTTCGCCCACCTGCAACAGGGCGGCAAGCGCCTCCAGATTTACATCCGCAAGGACGATGTCGGCGAAGACGCCTTCGCCCTCTACAAACTCCTCGACCTCGGTGACCACATCGGCGTCCGCGGCGTCCTCATGCGCACCCGCACCGGCGAACTCACCCTCAAAGCCCGCCCCCTTCCCAACCCCGCAAATTCCGCAGCCCAAGCCAAACCCGCCATCAGCTTCCTCGCCAAAGCCATGCTCGCCCTTCCCGACAAGTACCACGGCCTGGAAGACGTAGAACTCCGCTACCGCCAACGCTACGTCGACCTCATCATGAACTCAGGCGCCCTCCCCAAGGCCGACCCCGTCACGACAGCCGAGAAACCGGGTGGCCCATCCTTTGCTCCGCAAAGGGTGGGGTCCGAAGCGCCACAAAACCCGGGTGCCCTTTCTTCACCGGAGGCCTCATCGCCGGTGGAGGCGGGTTCCACAGCCCTTCCCCCCGGCACCTCCCCCGTCACCGACACCACCCAACCCAACAACCAACATCTAGACGCCCCCCGCAACGTCCGAGAAGTCTTCGAAAAACGTTCCAAAATCCTCCGCGCCATCCGCCGCTTCTTCGACGACCGCGGCTACCTCGAAGTCGAAACCCCCATGATGCACACCGTCGCCGGAGGCGCCGCCGCCCGCCCCTTCACCACCCACCACAACGCCCTCGACCTCCCCCTCAACCTCCGCATCGCCCCCGAGCTCTACCTCAAGCGCCTCGTCGTCGGAGGCCTCGACCGCGTCTACGAAATCAACCGCAACTTCCGCAACGAAGGCATCAGCACCCAGCACAACCCCGAGTTCACCATGCTCGAGTTCTACCAGGCCTACAGCAACTACCACGACCTGATGGACCTCACCCAGGAACTCATCCAATTCGTCGCCATGGAAGTCAATAGCAGTCAAAGAGTGCCATTCACAGTTCCCAAGGGAACAAGAGTCGGCCAGATTGTAGTGATCGACTTCTCGGTCTGGAACAGACTGAGTATGTGCGAAGCCATCGGGGAATTCTGGCCGAAGGACTTGGGGCCGAGTCCAACGGAGCAGGAAATGAAGAACTCCGTGAGGGACGTTCTGATCA
>CAXUDN010000154.1:0-8128 GCA_964249715.1 uncultured Acidobacteriaceae bacterium | reverse complement strand
TTCCTCCGCTCCACAAAACCCGCCGCCATTTCGTCCTCCGGGGCAGGCGCACGATAACAGCGGAGTAATCCCCTTGATTACAGGAACTCTGAAAACATCACAAATGTTTATGGTAGCGATATCGGGGCTCGAACCCGAACTCTTCGCCTTGAGAGGGCGACGTGTTAACCAGTTACACCATATCGCCACGAATGCGGACCGGACGGCCCGACGCGACTCACCGAGTATAGCAAAGACCCAGCCGCCATCCAACCCGCGGCCCTGCCCATGCGCGGGGCTAAATCCCCAGCTTCTTGACCTCATCGTTGTAATACTTGCGGTACAAAATGTCCCACTCCTGCGAGCCCTCAAGGATGATCTTCCGCTGCGAGCTGATCTTCAGCCGCGCCGCCTGATCGATCTTCAACTCTTCCATCAGCAGCTTTTCCAGCGCCTTCCGCGCCTCCTGCCGGATGGTGTTGCGATCCTCCTGGAAATCGACGTCATCGATTTCCGCCAACGTGTCGGCAACCACGTGCGCCAGTTTGTTGAGCTTGTCGCGGCTGATTCTCATAGCACCGCCTTGTACTTGCGGGCGAGCTCGTTCTTCACCTTCTTGAACATCTCCGGGTAGCTCGCCCCCGTCTTCAGCATGTCATCCTGAAACGCCTCCAGAATGACCCGCACCTCTTCGTTGATGCGGTCTTCCAGCGATAGCTCTTCAATTAAGGCCTGAGCGACACGCTCATCCACAGCACCCTGTTTATCCGTCCGGATCATCTTGGCCGCCACAAGGTGCTTGGTCGTCTGGCGCGCCAGGTATCCGAGGTAATCCTTCGAGAAAATCATCGGTGACTAAAGCCTAGCAGAATACCCCGAGGAAGCCGCCGGCAGAATACCCGGAGAAATCGGCGATGCCAGCTCACCGCCACATCTGTCAGAATGGGAGCCAATGAATTTCGACGATCTCAGCACGCTGAAAGACGACATGATTGCCTTCATCGCCGGCCACGGTCTTCGGCGCATGAACGCCTTTGTGCCCGAAGACGTGCCGACCGTAGCCTTCGAAGATGACGACCTGGATAGCTGGAAGGATTTCGTCGAGCACGCCAAGGCCGCCAGCGTTCCCTTCATCACCATGAACTCCGTGCTCCTCGAACCCGAAGACGTAGCGACCCTGATCGGCCAGCTCCGCGAAGCCAACTACCCCGACGCCGACCCGGGCGAGTTCGAGGAAGCTCAGGCGCTGATGCGCCACGTGGGAAAAACCGGCTATATCCAGCTCGGTTTCGCCGCCGGCGGCGTGATCTTCCTCTACGAAACCGCCACGGAGTGGTACGACGGCTTCCAAACCCTGCTCGATGCCGTGCAGGATATGGGCAGCATCATCGTCGACGATCACGACGACGAGTAAGCGCCCATGTCCTCGGCGCAACCTCCCGTCGCCAGCCTCCCTCCTGGCCTTCTCACCACGCCCACAGATCCCGCGGCCGTCGGCTCCTTGGCAACGGCCACGAACCTCCCCTATCCCCTCGCGCAGATCCTATGGAGACGCGGCATCTGCACGCCCGAGGCCGCCCAGACGTTCCTCCACCCCACCCCGGAAGCTCTCCACGAGCCCTTCCGCATGCGCGGCCTCCAAACTGCCGTCGACCGCCTCCGCGCCGCCCTTCTCGCCCGCGAACCCATTCTCATTTATGGCGATTACGACGTCGACGGCACCGTAGCCACCGTTCTGCTCAAGACCGCCCTCGAACGGGCAGCTGCTTCCCTCAGCATCCCCGCCGACATCCGTTACCACATACCGCACCGCATCCGCGAGGGCTACGGCATCCGCGAAACCCGCCTGGCTGACGCTGCGGCCGAAGGGGTCCGCCTCATCGTTTCCGTCGACACCGGCATTCGCGCCTTCGCCGCCGCCGAAGAAGCCGCCCGCCTCGGTCTCGACCTCATCGTCACCGACCATCACCTCACCGACAACGCAGGTACCCTCCCCCGGGCCCTGGCCGTCCTTAACCCCAACCAACCCGGCTGCGACTACCCCTGCAAGGACCTTTGCGGCGCCGCCGTGGCTTTCAAACTCGCCCAGGCGCTACTCGAAAGCACAGCCCCCGACGAAGCCGCACTCCGTCGTCTCCGCGAAAAGACATTACCGTCCTTCCTGAAGCTGCTTGCGATCGCCACCATCGCCGACGCCGTCCCCCTTACCGGCGAAAATCGCATCATCGCCGCCCTCGGCCTCCAGGCGCTCCGCCAGCCCGCACAGTCCGGCCTCCGTACCCTCATGGAACTCGCCGGCATCGACCTAAGCCGCCCCATTTCCGCTACCGATGTCGGCTTCCGAATCGGTCCCCGCGTCAACGCTGCAGGCCGCATGGACATCGCGTCCGACGTCGTCGAGCTCTTCCTGGCCCGCGACCCCGCCGTTGCACGCGCCCTCGCCGAAAAACTCCACGCCCTCAATGACGACCGCCGCGCCACCGAGGCGCTCGCCCTCGCCGAAATTGAGGCACAGCTCGAAGCGCTGAGCCGGACCGATACCGGCCTGCCGGCCTGCCTCGTTCTCGACGACACCGCCGAAAACACCTGGCACCGCGGCGTGATTGGAATCCTTGCCTCCCGCGTCGTCGACCGTACTGGCCGCCCAGCCTTGGTGCTCACCCACCAGGATGGCGAAGCTCATGGCTCCGGCCGCTCGGTACCCGGCTTCCACCTTCTCGACGCCCTCACCAGCGTCCATCGCGTTGCCGACGACCCGCTCTTTCTCCGCTTCGGCGGCCACGCTCACGCCGCCGGCTTCGCTTTGCCCTCCCATCGCGTTCCCCTCCTGCGCGAGCGCCTGCAGGAACTCGCCGTCAGCTTCACCGTCCCACACTCCGCCGACAACCGGCTTTGCGAAGCCGAACTCACCCTCGCGGAGCTCACACCCGCCTTTTTCGCCGCCTACGATCGCCTCGCCCCCTTTGGCAACGGCAACCCGGAACCCCTGTTCCTGCTGCGGAACGTCCGCCTCTGCGCGCCCGTCAAAGTCCTGAAAGACCGTCACCTCGCCCTGCAACTCACCCAAAACGGATCCCGTACCTGGCGCGCCACGGCGTGGAGTCGCCGCACCAGTTGGGTCGAGCGCGCCCGCGCCGAAGCCTGGGCGCCCGGAAGCTGCTTCGATGTCGCGTGCCGCCTCAGCCGGAACTGGCACCCGGAGTTTGGTGGCTGGGAGTTGCAGATCGAAGACGCACAGCCAAAACCGGCATGACAACACCGTCATCTTCCGTCAAAGTCTGTGAACCCTGAGTCATGCAAGCTGTGTCTTATATACTGAATTTTCGCGTATGGCAGAACCCTCACGGAAGCAAAGCCGCGTCTGGATCACACTTACAGTCCTCTTTATCGCCGCCGCCGCAATCTACTACGCGCTGCCTGGACGGCGTGATCGCGTCACTGTGCGCATCTCCCGGGTGGAACGCCAGACGCTGATTGACACCGTACCCACCAACGGCCGCGTCGAGCCACTGGTTGACTTCCAGGTGCACGCTCCCATGGCAAGCGTGATTGCCGCCCTTCCCGTCAAATTGGGCGAGCAGATCTCCAAAGGTCAGGAGCTTGTCCGACTGAATGCCACCGATGCGCAAAGCAAAGTGGCGGCCGCCCAAACCTCCCTCACCGGCGCGCAGAATGCTCTGCGCAACATGCAGGCCGGCGGCACGCAGGACGAATTGCTCAGCGCGCGTTCCGACCTGAACGCCGCCGACGCTCAGGTGAAGGACGACACCCGCTCCGTCACCTCCCTCCAGTCACTGCTCGCCAAGGGCGCTGCCTCTTCTAACGAACTCGCCGCCGCCCAGCAGAAGCTGAACACCGATCAGGCACACCTTCGCCAACTTCAGGCACGCATGCACGACCGCTATGGATCCACCGACCTGACCACCCAGCGCGCGCAAGTCACCGAGGCCCAGTCAGCCCTCGTTGCCGCCCAAAGCGGCCTCGCCGACCTCGATGTCCACTCCCCTATCTCCGGCACCGTCTACTCGCTGCCCTACGCACGTTACGATTTCGTTCCGGCCGGGGATGCCCTGGTCAACGTCGCGGACCTGAACCGCCTTCAGGTGCGCGCCTATTTCGACGAGCCGGAGATCGGCAGGCTTCACGCCGGAGAGCCCGTCGTGATCAGTTGGGACGCCAAACCCAACCAAACCTGGCACGGCCACGTCACCCAGGCGCCCACAACCGTCATCACCTACAACGGCACCCGCAACGTCGGCGTCTGCCTCATCAGCATCGACGACGCCAAAGGCGATCTGATTCCCAACATCAACGTCACTGTGCGCGTCACCACCTCCGAGCACTTCAACATTCTCAGCATCCCGCGTGAAGCCCTCCGTACCGAAGGCAACGACAACTACGTTTTCCGGGTCATCGAAAACCGGCTCGTCAGAACCCCCGTAAGTATTCGCGAAGGGGATGTTAATCTCACCCGCGTTGGCGTGAGCGGCGGCCTGACGCAGGGCGACGTCGTTGCCCTCGCCGCCACCACGGACGTCGATCTCGCCGACGGCATGCGTATTAAGCCGCAGTCGTGACGAGGTCCGCATGAAACAGACCTCCCATTCCATGCCAGGCGCCCTCAACTATCCCGCCCACCCCCGTCTCTTGCCGCTCTTCGCAGGCCTTCTTTTCTGCATACAGGCCCATGCGACCGTCGACCTCCGCCTTTCTGAGCAGGACCTGCTCCACGGCCGCGCCGACCAGGCGATTGCCGGCCTTCGCCTCACTGTTTCCCAAAACCCAGCCGACGCCCGCGCCCACCTTCTGCTCTGCCGTGCGTTCCTTTCCGAGGGGCACGGCACAGAAGCCGCCGCAGAATGCCAGGCGGCCCTCAATGCCGGTCTCGCGCAGACCTCCGATGCCCAGGACTGGGCCGGTCGCGCCTTCGGCATTAAGGCCCAACACGCCGGTCCCATTGCCGGTCTCAAGCTCGCTGGTGAAGTCCGCAACGCCTTTCAGTCCGCCTACAAGCTCAATCCGAGAAATCCCGCAGCCGCAAATGACCTTGGTGAATACTACGTCGATGCCCCTTTCATCGTCGGTGGAGGCGTGGACAAAGCCACTGCGCTCGCCGACGCCATCCTGTCCACTCTGCCCGAAACCGCTCACCGCCTCCGTGCTCTCGTGGCTGAAAAACGCGACGACAGCGCAACTACGGAGCGCGAATTTCTCGCAGCCACTGCGGTCGCCCATTCTCCCGGCGCTTTCGTCGACCTGTCCAACTTCTACGTTCGCCAGAACAAGCCCGGCATGGCCTCCGCCGCTGCTCGCCGCGCCATCGCGCAGGACCGCAGCCTCGACGCCGATGTTGTCGACGCAGCCGGGGCGCTCAACGATGCCCATCTAGCCGCCCAGGCAATCCCCGTCCTTCGTAGTTACCTGGAGCGCGGCCATCAAACCGACCAGGCTCCCGCCTTTCGCGTCCACACCATGCTCGGCGAAATCCTTGCCGGCCAGGGAGATCACGACGGCGCTCGTAAAGAATTTCAACAGGCACTCGCCCTGGCCGCGGGCTACGCGCCCGCGCAGAAGGGCCTGGGCTCGCTCTGATGCGCTCGTTTTCTTTCCCCTGTTCCCTTCCTCTCGCCGGCTTGGCCCTGCTTTCGGCGGCCTTCCCTGCAAGTGCGCAGATCTCGCTGTCCGCCGCCGTAAACATGGCCCTCAAGAACGATCCCAAGGTCAAAATTGCGCAAGCCGAGGTCGCCCGCGCACAGGCCCTTCTCTCCGAAAGCAAAGATGCCTTCGTTCCCGCGGTGGCGGCCAACGGCGGAGTCGGTAAATCCACCGGCGCTCCCCTCGCCCCGCCCGTCGTCTTCAGCATCGCCGCCCAATCGCTTGTCTATAATTCCTCCCAACGCGACTACATTCGCGCCGCTCATGCCGGTGTGAACTCCGCCCAACTCGCCCTCGATGCCGCCCGCAGCGATACCGTTGAAGACGCCACCAATACATACATCACGCTCGACAACGCCCTCCAGCGTCGCGCGGTTGCGGCCCAGGCGCTCGATTTCGCCCATCATCTCGTCACCATTTCCGAAGATCGCTTCGCCGCGGGCGTCGACCCCCACCTCGACCTCACCAAATCCCGTCACACCGAAGCCGAGATCCAGCTGCAGAAGCTCCTCATCGACGACGAGATCGCCACCCAGTCTGCCCACCTCGCCCGCCTCATCGAGATCCCCCGGCGTGCGCTCACCACCGATCACAACTCCATTCCCGTCCTCGAACCACCCGCGCCGGCAAGCCCCGATGCCACGGAAAGCGCCGGTTCCCAGCAACTGATCGGCATCTCTGCCGCCTTCGCCGCGGCGAGAGCCAAGGAATACACCGCGCACGGCCAAAGACACTACCTCCTGCTTCCCCAGGTAGCTTTTAATGCTGAATACAGCCGCATCTCTACCGCTTTTAGCAGCTATACGCAGTACTACCCCTACTACGCTCACACGGGCAACAGCTTCAATTCCCTCAGCCTCGGTGTCGAGGTCTCCGTTCCCATCCTGGACATGGTGCATCGCGCCAAGTACCGCGAATCTTTCGCCGACGCTGCCCACAGCCTTGCCGAAGCCCAGGAGCAGCAACTGCAGTTCCTTGACGGTCGCGATAAACTCCGCCACAGCGCCGCTGAACTGGCCGCGCGCACCCGCCTCGCCAGCCTCGACCGCGACCTTGCCCAGGATCAGCTCGATGCCGTTCTCATTCGCCTGCGAGCTGACGCCGGTATCGCCGGAGGCGAACAGCTATCTCCCAAAGACGAAGGGAACGCCCGGCTCCAGGAGCGCCTTCGCTCTCTCGACATGCTCTCGGCCGACCTCCAGCTGGAACAGACTGAGATCACTCTTATGCGCCAGGAGGGCTCGCTGAGCGGCTGGCTCG
This sequence comes from uncultured Acidobacteriaceae bacterium, assembly GCA_964249715.1. Taxonomy (GTDB): domain Bacteria; phylum Acidobacteriota; class Terriglobia; order Terriglobales; family Acidobacteriaceae; genus Granulicella. The sequence goes on along the minus strand of CAXUDN010000154.1, from coordinate 1,234 downwards.
CAGCAGCGATCCCGGGCGCCATCCCCGCGACTGCGAACGGCAGTCCGACTCCGACCGTTCCGCTTGCTCCTGCCGGCGCACAGCCTGGTGCACCCAATCCCGCCGGAACCACGCCTGCCCTGCCGCCCACGGAAGGGACACAGCCGAGCGCTCCCAACCCTGCCGGAACCACACCTGCGCTGCCACCGACCGAGGGCACGTCGCCGGGCTCGCTCCCCTCGTCTCCGGTCACCACCCCTGCACCATCAACCCCACAAACCCCGTCTCCCACTACGCCACACCCGTGACCGCCCGGGTCCCCGCCTGCACCACGGCGGGGGCAAATGGGTGACCGGATGGTAAACTTAAGGACAGTTATGCCCCTGAAGACCCTGCTTCTGAATCCGCCCTCCTTTGAAAACTTCGACGGCGGCGCAAGTTCGCGCTGGCCGGCTACCCGCGAGATCGAGTCCTACTGGTACCCCGTGTGGCTCGCTTACCCCGCCGGCATGTTGGAGGGATCGAAGCTCCTCGACGCCCCGCCCCACCACGTCACCGCTGCCGAGGTCATCGAGACCGCCAGAAGCTTCGAGTTCCTGGTTCTCTTTACCTCCACGGTCGGCTGGGCCGGCGATCATGGACTCGCCCGCGCCATCAAGGCGGCGAATCCCTCCATCAAGATCGCCTTTGTCGGGCCGCCCGTCACGACAGACCCCGATCGCGCCCTTAACGAGTGCGAAGCCATCGACTTCATCTGCCGCCGCGAATTCGACTTTGCAGTCGTGGAGTTCGCCAACGGCAAGCCCCTCGCCGAGATACTCGGCATCAGCTACAAGGACCCCGCCACCGGCGTTATCCAACACACCGCCGACCGCGCCCAGGTGGACGATCTCGATGCCATGCCTTGGGCCACGAAAATCTATAAGCGCGACATGGACGTGACCAGGTACAACGTCCCCTTCCTGCTTCACCCCTACATCGCGCTTTACAGCACCCGCGGCTGCCCCGCGCAGTGCACCTTTTGCCTGTGGCCGCAGACCCTGTCAGGCCACGCCTGGCGCAAGCGCTCGACAGATGACGTCGCTGCCGAGCTCAAGTGGGCCAAGGAAAACTTCCCCCAGGTCAAGGAGTTTTTCTTCGACGACGACACCTTCAATATCCAGAAGGTCCGCACCGTCGAACTCTGCGCCAAACTGAAGCCCCTCGGCCTCACCTGGTCCTGCACCTCGCGCGTCACCACCGACCGCGACACCCT
>CAXUDN010000153.1:0-8295 GCA_964249715.1 uncultured Acidobacteriaceae bacterium | reverse complement strand
CCGGCGGCCGCTGCGATGTCTGCGAAGGCGACGGCACCGTCACCGTCGAAATGCAATTCCTCGCCGACGTCGAACTTCCCTGCGAAGAGTGCAACGCCACCCGCTACAAATCCGCCATCTTGGACGTCAAGTACAAAGGCAAATCCATCCACGACGTCCTCGGCCTCACCGTCCGCGAAGCCGTAACCTTCTTTGCCGGTCACCCCAAGATTGTCGACAAGCTCGCCGTCCTCGACGAAGTCGGACTCGGCTATCTCCGCCTCGGCCAATCCGCCACCACCCTCTCCGGCGGCGAGGCCCAACGCGTCAAACTAGCCCAACACCTCGCCCAGGCGCGCACCAGCGCCAACGCCGCCCCCAAAAACGAGGCCGCTCAACGCGCCCGCAGCCGCATTCTCTACATCCTCGACGAACCGACCACCGGCCTTCACTTCGAAGACGTAGCCCGCCTCCTGGCCGCCTTCAAAAAACTCATCGACGGCGGCGGCTCCCTGCTTGTCATCGAGCACAACCTCGACATCATCAAATCCGCCGACTACGTCATCGACATGGGTCCAGAAGGCGGCTTCGGCGGAGGCCAGGTCGTCGCCACCGGCACCCCCGAACAAATCGCCGCCGTTCCCGCGTCCCACACCGGCCAGTGGCTGAGTGGCGTTCTCCAGAGCAGCACTCGTTGACCTGTCGTCAGACAGCGCAAGTGAGGTAGTCTCAGAAATCGGTAAAGGTATCCCGCGGTTCGAAGGACGGTACGATCTGTCCCTTAAGCGGCTTGCCTTCCAGGTCGTACACGCTAAGCTCGTTGGGGAAATCAAGCGAGTGAGTCATCGCATCCGCTCGTTGGGCCATGACCGTCACCGCGCGCGGCGTCGTTGGATTCCACAGCAGAACGCCCCAGCGCGAATTCCAGATTGCTCCCACTGAAGCCTGAATGCGCCGGTCCGGGCAAACCGTGAACTTATGGGCGAGCAGCACGCGTAAAGCATCCACCTTCACCGCCTGGATTCCAGGCATGCCGCGGTCTGTCGAGTATCCCGGGCAGAGCAGCGAGGCACGCCGAGCCATCTCGTCTTTCACCTGAGTGTCGCTAAGGTCAAACCCGCCAGCCCGCGCAGTCAACCCGGCAAGACAGCCCAAAACCACCGCGATTCGTCTGCTCCATTTCATACCTGAGTCCCCGGATCTCCGTCATTTGACTTTCCTCGGGTACAACCTGTCCTGGCAATGTCGTTGCGCCAGACTGGCCCTCGCCCGGTCAGCAGCGTCGAGGGTGTTCCGATCGGCTGCGATCGTCACCTCCGCGTCGGACATGCTGTTCAGCACCGTATCCACGTAGCAGTTGCAGTAGCTTACGATCTGCGCGCCCGTCGCGGTCGCCTTCAGGTTCAGACTGCTTCGGCAAGCCGAACCGGCAGAGTCGCCCATCACCTGACGCAGATGGGACGGCATTCTTCCCTCCCGGTATTTGAGGAAGAAACTGTAGGCGAAGCTGACGATCATGCACACAAGCACGATCAGAAATGTATTTCGAATCTGCTTCTTGCTCATGGTCGTCCCACCGCGCTACAGGTGCGACTTCAGGAACTTTTCCGGGTGATCCACGCTGCCGCCCGAGAAGCCAACGCGGTAGGTGAAGACACCGTTGGCAAGCGATTCTTCCTCCCCGTCGGTATAGGCGCCCACCACCGAATGAATTTTCGCCGCCACCGCCGACTTGCCCGCCTCGGTATTACACACATTCATAATGGCATCACCGGCGTTCATCAGGTATTCGGTGTCAGATTGCCGCCGCACGCCGGGACCCGGCATTTTGCCCTGGTACGAGGCGTAATTGATTGAGAACTGGATGTGAGTTCCGCAAGCCGTGTTGACGCGCTTGGCATATTCGGCAAGCTGAACCTTGTCTTGCGCGATCTTATCTCGGTCCGCAAGGGTCTGCGCGACTGCACCTGTGACCAGCGTCGACGTCAACGCCGCACATCCAAGAGACCAAATCCATCCGTTCCGCATCGTGACTCCTTGAAAAATCTTGCCGCCAAAGAGCGGCTTTCAAGTGATATGTGGGAGGCTGGTTCTTTGTCAAAAGAAATCTGAAGAGGTCACACATAGACCTATCAAGCGGATGGATAGCAATCACAACAGAAGCGATCTGAGAAGGAGGCAGCAGCCGTTCCGCAGCGGCCGCTGCCTCCTCTCAGATCGCCCGCATCACGCTTTTCGCGTGACCAGCCGCAACAACAGCGTCAGCAGCACCGCACCCACCACCGCAACCAGGATCGTGTACAGCAAGCCACCCTGGTCAGCGAAGCCCAGCGCCCGCATGATGAACCCGCCGACAATCGCGCCGACGATGCCAACCACAATGTCCATCAGCGGCCCGTAGCCGCTACCGTGCATAAGCTTGCCTGTAAGAAAGCCGGCAATCAAACCAACCAGAATCCACCAGAGAAGAAACATTTTCACTCCTTGTGTGCTGCGTGTTATGGGGCATGGGCATGACGCGCATGCCCCGGGCCGCAAGATGAAGTTGAGCTGAGATCCATGCCTCCCCGCACGCCTCGCAGACGCGAGGCAGCGCAAACGTGTACACAGGCACACGTTTTGAAGAGGAACAAAACTCAGCGCGAAAAGAGGAAATCCCAGGGGATGGTTTGCACTTCACTCAGTCAGGGGTTTGCGTCTTCGGGTCGATACCTGCAACGCTCCGCCTCGTTCGAAGTGTAGGATGCTGAACATTTCTCGGAGGTGGGTCCGATCGGAAATGATTTGCGTCTAATCGTTGCGAGGACGTCGAGCGGCTTGCAACACGCTCTCTCCGCAGCAGATCCCAACCGCAGCGCCCCGCAACCTAAAGCGGTTCCTGCACAGTCCGCCCGAGGAGCCGTATCTGGATGTCAGAAAAGAACCGCCTACTGGAGTCCCTGACCGCTAAAGACAGGAAAGAACTCTTGCGTCACATGACTCTCGTGGATCTTGAGGCCAGGCAAATCATCTCCGAAGCCAGCGACCGCCCCGAGCACGCCTACTTCATGCTCACCGCGCTCGCCTCTGAAGTGGTTGAGCTCAACGACGGAGAGATCGTCGAGATCGGCCTGGTCGGCTTTGAAGGTGTCACGAACAGCTTCCATCTCCTCGGTAATTCCCACTCCGTCTCGCAGTGCCTCATCCAGCTCGCCGGCTCCGCTTACCGTATCGCCTTCGGCGATCTCGACAAGCTCTTCAACAACTCGGAAGGCATACGTAAAGCCATCCTGCAATACGTCCAGCACCAGATGGCCCACCTCGGCCAGACAGCTGCCTGCAACCGCATGCACGACGCCGGCCCAAGGTTCGCCCGCTGGCTCCTTACAGTGCAGGATCGCTCTGCCCGTGAAGAGTTCCTCCTCACCCAGCAGTTTCTCGCCCACATCCTCGGCAGCGGTCGAACCACCATCAACGTCCTCGCCCGCCACTTCGAGCGCCAGGCCCTCATCGGCCACAACCGCGGCAAAATCCGAATTCTTAACCGCAAGGGCCTTGAAGCCGCCGCCTGCGCCTGCTACGAAGCCACCCGCGGCACCCTGTCCGAGCTCTACGCGTAAAACAGGAGTTCAAGGCCGTTCCCATCGCTTCGCGAGCGGATGGCTAATCCCGGAAAGCACACTCCCATACTCATAGGAACCGGCGCCACCCATACCCAAAGCGGAAGGGTGGGCTTGCCCCTGTACCCACAAACACCGACACCCCGCTTCGGAGTTCCCTGCGAACTTCTTCTGCACAAGTTCTGCACGGCGTGGCGAACCGCGCAAAGCTCCTCCGTTTAGAGCGCAAACGATTCCTCCCGCGCCCAGCCCCGCCGCCTCGCACAACCGTCCAAACCATCAGACACTTATGCACGTTCCCCTCCTGTTAACCGCCCTTCTCACGCTGAGCCTGCCCCAGCAACTCGCCCCCGATTCCCGCCAGGCGGCCGCCACACAGACCAACGCCCAGGCCGACCAGATCCGCCACGCCGAAGACCTCCTCGAGCACGGTGACTACGCCGCCGCCCAACCCGTCCTCGCGCAGCTCGCCATCGCCAATCCGAAAGACGCCCACATCCTCTTCGATCTCGGCTTCACCCAGGAGCACACCGGCTCCGATACCGCCGCCGGGAAGTCCTACGAAGCCGCGATCGCCGCCGACCCCGCTCTCGCCGAACCCCGTATCGCCCTCGGCCTCCTAAAAATCCGCGCCGGCCAAACAAGTGAGGGCGGTCACCTGCTCAACGACGCCGCCCAACTCGCCTCCATTACCCCCGCCCTCAAAGCCCGCGCCTTTCGCGCCCTCGCCCGCCTGGACCAACCCACCCACCCCGACAAGGCCCGTGACGAACTGGCCCAGGCCATCCAACTCACCGGGCAGCAGCCCGGCGATGCCGAACTCACCGCCAGCCTTACCGCTCCCTCGGCCACCCTTGCCGACAGCGAATCCAGCTACCGCGCCGCCCTCGCCCAAAACCCGAATGACATCGCCGCCACGGTGGAACTCGCCAGTGTTCTCCAGAAGCAGCATAAGCTGGCCGAAGCCGACGCTCTCCTTACTCCCGCCCTGGCCGCCCACCCCAACGACCCCCGCCTCGTCGCCCAGACCGCTACCCTCGACGCCGCCGAAGACAAAACCGCCGACGCCCTCACCCTTCTCAAGACTCTGCGGAAGACCGACCCTCAAACTGCCGAAAATTCCAACCTCACCCGCCTCTACGCCCACCTGCTCTTGGTCTCCGGCGATGCCCCGGGGGCCGAACCTTTCTACCGCACCCTTGCCGCCGCCCAACCTGCCGACCCCACCCTCCTCGACGACCTCGGGAGCACCCTCGTGCGCGAACAAAAATTCGCCGAAGCCCAAGCCGTCCTCACGCAGGCCGTCGCCCAACGGGACGCGTTTCACGACGACGCAGCCTGGGGTGAAACTGCCGGTCACCTTGCCTTTGCGGCCGCACGCAACCATTCCCCGGAGGTTGCATTGCAAGCGTTACAGGCGCGTGCTACAGTCCTTTCCAACTCGCCAGCGACATTATTCCTGGAAGCGACGGCCCACGACACGTTGCATCAGAGGAAAGAAGCTGAACGAGCTTACCGCGCCTTTCTGGCCACGGCGAACGGCAAGTTCCCCGATGAGGAATTTGAAGCTCGCCACCGGCTCATCGCTTTGGAGCACGAACATTGACTCGGTGCACGGAATCCGAAGGCTTGATCGAGGTACATCATGGGTCCCTACGTTCGCTCGGCACGTCGCTACTTCGCTTCCTCTGTGTGCGCTGCGGTCCTGCTCGCCGGCATCACCGTTCGCCCTGCCCACGCCTCCGGCCCCGCTGAGCTTGCCCTCGACGCCACCACCCTGGCCGATCTTGAACAGCGAGCCGCCGCCGCCGATCTCAAAGAACGCTGCTATCTCTATAGCGAACTCCTCCACGACTGGACCGAGCTCGCCGGCCGCGCCATGACCAGCGGCGACGAGATCGAAGCCGCCAAAGCCATCGCCCACGCCGATGCCGACACGGCCCAGCTCAAAACCGCCCTCGCCAAAGACTCCAAACGCCTCAAAAATGCCGAACTCCTCCTCGAGCACACCGCCCATCGCCTCACCGACATGGTCCGGGTTGCCTCCACGGATCAGCGCGACACCATGCAATCCGCCCTGAAGCACCTCAACAGCGTCCACGACGCCCTGCTCGCCCAGATCTTCGCCCATTAAGCCATCAAGCCCAAGAGCACTCCCTTGTCCCCTCGACCGAAGCGCAGCGAAGTGGAGAGACCCGCGGTTCCGGCCAGACCGAAGGCCTACAACCCGTTACCGCGTCCTTTATCGTCATTCCCGAAGGCAATCTGCATTCTGCCCAGCAGCCTGCTGCCCCACATTTCTCTTCTGAGATGCGAGCACGTGCACACCAAAAGAGCTCCCAAGGCCCATTTTCCCTCCCTCAAGCGCTCCCCAGGCCGTACCTTCGCGAGCGGACTCTGCTTCGCTGTCGCCCTTCTCTTCTGTCTCCTCACCCCGCCTCACGCCCGCGCGCAGGCGGCCGAAGACACCCTCAGCCAAAAAGAAGTAGACACCCTCCGCGACGCCGCCTTCGTTCCGAACGACCGCATCCTCGCCTTTCAGCAGTTCCTCACCGACCGCGGGAAACGCATCCAGGAGCTCGTCGCCAAACGCCGCGGCCACACCGATTACGGCGGCGACATGCACGACCTCCTCGACCAGTTCGGCCAGATCGCCGACGAACTCAACGACAACCTCGACGAATACAGCCGCCTCCATCGTGACGTCCGCAAAACCCTCCCCAAGCTCCTCAAATCCACCGACGATTGGATCGCCACCCTCCAGGCCCCCACCGAAAACGAAGCCTATAACGTGGTCCGCCGCATCGCCCTCGACAACGTCAAAGACACCAAAGAGCTAGCGCAACAGCTGCAAACCGACCTCGACGCCTACTTCAAAGCTCACCCCGAAGCCGAAAAAGCCGAAAAGAAACGCAACACCGACCCCCACGCCGTTCGCCCCGAGTAGCGCTTTCTTGTCATTCCCGCAGGGAATCCGCGTCTCTTTCTCTTATTCATTCTCACAGGAACCTGCTTTTCGCAAGCAAGGGCCGAAAGCACAAGCCCGCAACCCAGCCAGTGCTAACCTAAACCCACAGCCGTGCCGCCGTCCGCCTCGCTCCCACGCCCCTCCCCAGAACTTCACCGCATCTTCGAAGAGGAATACCGCCTCCTCCGCCCCCGCGCGCCCCTTCCCCCGCTCGAAATCAGATTCCGTCGCTTCACCAGCCTCAACACCACCATTCGTCTCCGCGAAGGCCGCCTCATCGTCCGTCTTTCCGACCTCCTCGAGCACGCCCCCGACACCGTCCACCACGCCATCGCGCACATCCTGCTCGCCAAGCTCTACCGCAAGCCCATCGGCGCCGCCCAATCTGACCGCTACCGCCGCTACACCCAATCCGAAGCTGTCTCGAAACAGGCCGAACGCATTCGCCAGACCCGCGGCCGCAAACGCATCAGCACCGCCCAGGGCCGCCACTACAACCTCGACGAAGTCTTCGAAACCCTTAACACCCGCTTCTTCCACGGCCTCCTCGGCCGCCCTGTTCTCACCTGGAGCGCCCACGCCGCCCGCCGCATGCTCGGCCACTACGACGCCGCCCACAACACCATCGTCGTCAGCCGCGTCTTCGACCGCCCGGACACCCCACGCTGCGCCGTCGAGTACCTCCTCTACCACGAAATGCTCCACCTCAAGCACCCCGTCAAGGTCCGCGCCGGCCGCCGCTGCGTTCACAGCCGCGAATTCCAGGCCGAAGAACGCCTCTTCCCCGAACTAGAGCAGGCCCGCGACTACCTCAAGCGCCTCTGACAAGCGCAGCGTTCCTGACGGCATTCAGACGAGTTGCGCCGGCCGCTCCGCAGACAGCGCTTCACTGCTTACCACCGCATTCCCCCGCGTCACTACCATCACTACCACCCCCACCACCACGCTCCCCAGCGCCGCCACCTGCGCATTCGACATCCCCCAATACAGCTTCGGGTTGATCCGCACAAACTCCACCAGAAACCGCCCAACCCCGCTCAGCACCAGATATTCCCCCGTCAACGACCCCAATGGCCGTGGCCGTCCACCCCGCTTCCACAGCCACCATCCAATCACTACCGAGTACATCAACTCATACACCGGCGTAGGCTGCACCTTCGCCCACGGCGGATTTGGCGGCACCAGCGCATTCCGCGCCATGTGCACACCCCACGGCAGCGTCGTATTAATCCCGTAGTCCCCGTCACCCGAGGTCAAACATCCAATCCGCCCCACCCCATACCCAATCGCCGCCGCCGGTGCCGCCAGGTCCAGGATCCGCAACCCCGCCTGACTCCCCCGCAACCCGTTCGGCCGCAGCGAAACCCCCTGCGCCACCAGCGTAGCCACCCCCGCCAGCAACCCACCAAACCACGCAAACCCAGCCTTGAACCAGGCAAAGAACCCCAACAACACCTCCAGCGGATGCTTGGCCCCAGGCAGGGTAATCTGCCTCCAGGCCGCCGCCAACTCCCGCGGTTGCTGCAGCTCATGCCAAAGCTTCGCCCCCACAATCCCCGCAATCACCGTAAACACCACAATGTTCAGCGCATCCAGATCCACCCCACTCCGCTGGAAATTCCGGTGCAGCACCCACGTCCCCACTACCGCCGCCAACCACAACAAAAGACCGAAGGTCCCCAGGTGCAACGGCCCAAAATTCAAATACGGAATCATCCCCTCAAGTATCGCATTCCCCGCACGGAGCAC
>CAXUDN010000152.1:0-8370 GCA_964249715.1 uncultured Acidobacteriaceae bacterium | reverse complement strand
TGGAGCTGGCGAAGGGATTCGAACCCCCGACCGCCTGATTACAAATCAGGTGCTCTACCAGCTGAGCTACGCCAGCCCAGACAGCACATTGGAACGCCACTGCAAGCGCGGCGCACATAGAGACAATACCACAGCACCGGAACACCGAAAAGCTCTCCTGCCGCGCTCCCCGTCCTCCAAACGAGGCATAGACCCGTCTACTCCCTTTAGCAATGTTCTCCACGAGTGATAGCATCAGCCCCATGAAGCGCGGGTCGCGTCGAGCTCTTTTCTTCCTGACTCTCCTTTTGCTCGGCAGCGGCACACGGGTGCACGGGCAAACGCCTGACAGCTCCGACGGCCCTGCCCTCCCAAACGCCGACGTCAGCCGCCAGCACGCGCTTACCAACGAAACCATCGTAAAAATGAGCAAAGCCGGCCTTGATGACACCGTCATCGTGCAAACCATCCAGACCCAGCCAGGTGCCTACGACACCTCCCCCGACGACCTGATCGCCCTCAAGACTTCAGGCGTCTCCCAGCGCGTCATCGCCGCCATGCAGGCCCGCAGCGCCGGCCTCGCCATCCGCTCCAACACCCCCAGCGTCGAACCCGCTCCCCTCTCCGCCGGCGTCGACGAGATCGGCGTTTACTACCAGGACAAAGACGGCCAGTGGGTACCCCTCAAGACCGAACGCGTGCAATTTAAATCCAGCGGCTGGCTGAAAAGCACAGTCACCCACGACATCGTGAAGCAGGACCTGAACGGCCACCTCGACGGAGCCAAATCGTCATTAGCGCTGCCCACGGGAATTCATCTACTTATCTACACGCCCGTCGGAACGCAGGCCGAAGAATACGACCTTCTACGTTTCGATGGGCATTCCGGCAGCCGCGACTTCCGCGTAAAGACCGGAGGCGTCTTCCATTCCGAGACCGGCTCGCAGCGCAATGACATTGAGTTTCACCCCCTGAAGGTCGCCAAAGACATGTACTCTTTCACCATCCCCCTCGACATCGAGAAGGGTGAATACGGCGTCCTGCCTCCCGGTTCCTCCAACGTGCCCGGCCTCTCCAATGCCGGCAAAATCTTCACCTTCTCCATCCGCGAATAATGACTCGAAAACGATCCTGGTGGCCGGTTTGGGTAGGCCTAGCTTTACTGGCGGCGCTTGGGGTTCTGCTCTATCTGCGCGCGAAGGCTCCTCCGGAAGCCGCGCGTCTGCTTCCGGAAAGCGACGCGATCCTCTATGCCAACCTCCGGCCCTTGCGCGCCCTGGCGCATGGCGGCGACGCCGGGGTAAACTCCCCAAAAATCGCACGTAGCCGTGACTTTCAGGCATTCATCGACGGCACCGGCATCGTGCCCGAGCGCGATCTGGACAGCGTCGCCTTTGCCCTCCACCGCATGCCCGACCCACGCGGCCCCAATGGTGCGGTCGCCTATTCCGAAGTCTTTATAGGCCACTTCAACGCCGATAAACTTCATCGCTATCTCGCATCCATCGCACGCTCGACAGAAAGTTACGCCGGCCGCGAGATCTACGCCGTTCCCGTGGAAAACCGCACCTTGCGCGTAGCCGTCGTTGCGTACGACATCGTCGCCGCCTCCAACGCGCCTACCCCGGAACAAATTCACTCCATTCTCGACAGGTCACGCGCCCCTGCGCTCTGGAAACCCGGATCCTCCCTCCTGGCCGCCCGCTTCAACGAAGTCCCCCTTCTCTCGCAGGCCTGGGGCATAGGCCGCATCGGCCTACCCTTCGCGGAAGGCGGCCGCATCGCCGTCATGGGCTTTGATCTGCCCGTGCCGGTCGACACCGACCTGGTAGCCAGCCTGCGTTACAGCGGCTCGGTCCACCTCCGCGTCGAAGAGATTGCCCCGGATACCCTGGCAGCCCAGCACACCGCGGAGTCGGTGGGCAACATGCTTACCGTCATTCGCGGCCTCGCCAGCGCCGAGGGGCCGCGCAACCCACGCGACGCCGCCATGCGGGCCGTCCTGAGTTCTGCTGCTATAGCCCAAAAGGCTGACCGGGCCGTACTGACCGCGAGCGCCAGCCTCGAACAAACCCAATTGCTTTCCGGCAGCGACGACGGATTCCACGAAAACTCACCCCCGTCGCGGGGCTTCACGCCGTCCGCGGAAGTTCGATAACCGCAACGCCCAACCGGATGTCCGTATTCTCACCGCGGCAAATTCGGCGTTTTCCTGCATCTCATTCTCCAGCGAGCAGCAAGATTGCAAGTGGGAGTTTGTGTATGACAAAACATTGTTGGCGGTCCATAGGGAAACGATCCGCAGTAGTCTCCACCAGCATCCTTCTGGCGAGCGCCGGGCTTCTCTCCCGCGCGGCTGGCGCCCAGGACGCGCAAACAGGTTTGCTCACCGGCCAGTCGGCCTTCACCGACTACAACCAGCAGCAGCCCGGTCTCCGTCATAAAATCTCCGTTACCGATCTACCCGCACCCGATCCGGCCGAAGCCGTCGATAACGGCCCCAGCGTGGTCCCGCGTCCCGCGGATGCCTGGCCGACCGCACCTCCGGGCTTCAAGGTGACCCTGTATGCCGGCGGAGACTCCACGCCCATGCAGCGCAGCGAAAACAACAAGCAAACGCATCAGGCCACCGAAGGCACGTTCGTCATGCCGCGCCTCATCCGTTTTGCCCCTAACGGCGACCTCTTCCTCGCCGACTCCCAGGCCGGCACCCTCTTCGTCCTGCGCGGCGTGGGTCCCGACGGCAAAGCACACCAGACCGAAAAGTTCGCCACGGGGCTCGACCATCCGTTTGGGATTGCCTTCTATCCGGCCGACAACCCCAGATACGTCTACGTCGGTACAGCCACCACCGTCGAGCGATTTCCTTACCACGCAGGTGACCTCCACGCCGCCGCCGCCCCCCAGACCATCATCCCTGACATCCCCGGCTACGCCCAACTTCGCGGCGGCGGCCACTGGACCCGTGACGTCGTTTTCACCGCCGACGGCAAACACATCCTCGTCAGCGTGGGCTCCGGCTCCAACGTCGACGACGCAGATACCCATCCCCGCGAGTTCCACCGCGCCGATGTGCTCGAATACTCGCCCGACGGCAAGTTCGAGGAGGTTTACGCTCATGGCATCCGCAACTGCGTAGGCGAAGCCATCAATCCTCAAACAAAATCCCTCTGGTGCTCCACGAATGAGCGCGACAACCTCGGCAACCATCTCGTTCCGGACTACGTCACCAGCGTTCCGGAAGGCAGCTTCTTCGGCTGGCCCTGGTACTACATGGGCGGTCACCCGGACCCACGCCTCCAGAATCCCTGCGCCAATGGCACCGGCCCTAACCCACAGTTAAAAGCCCCGCTCGACGCTACCCAGGCAGCCAGTTGCAAACGTGAGGATCTCTCGTCCAAAGTCCGCACACCCGACGTTCTCGTGCAGCCCCACATGGCCTCCCTCGAGATGACGTTCTACCCCGACGTGATGCGTCGCACGCAAGGCGAAGCCTTCCCTGCGTCGTTTAACGGCGGTGCCTTTGTCGCCGAGCACGGCTCCTGGAACCGCAAGAACCGCGCCGGCTATAACGTCATCTTCATCCCCATGCAGAACGGCCATGCGTCCGGCGAGTACGACGACTTCCTCGACAACTTCGTCACGAAAGACGGCCAGGTCTGGGGTCGTCCCGTCGGCGTAGCCGTCGCTCCTGACGGCTCGCTCTTCGTCACCGACGACGGTTCGCGCAGTGTCTGGCACGTCAGCTACACCGGGACCGGAACAGGGGCCAATGGCAGGTAAGCTTCTTGCATTAATTTCCCTATCCCTCACTTGCGGGATCGTCCGGGCTCAAACGGTCCAGACGATCCCCGTAACCCAGGCTACGGCTCTTGATGGCAACACCATATCGCTCCCCCAAAATCTGAGCGAGCACGCCACAATCCTGATCCTCGGTTTCGGCAGGCACTCTGCCGACGCAACCACAGCCTGGGAGAAGCCCGTACGCACCCAACTTGCGCAATCCGCAGCGGTCAGCTTCTACGACATGGCCATGCTCGCCGAAGTTCCTGGCTTCGTACGCCCAGTGGTGCTGCGGTCCATTCGCCACAAGGTGCCACCCGTCCTTCAACCTCACTTCCTGCCGCTGACAAGCGAAGAAGATGCCTGGAAACGAGTTGCCGGGTACACCTCTGACCAACCCGATGCCGCCTACGTAATGCTCGTCGATCATGGCGGGCGCGTGCTCTGGTCAACCCACGCGGGGTATTCCGATGCCGGCTTTGCGGAGCTGGGCCGGCGCGCCCGCAGCCTTGCCACATCCCAATAGCCGGCAGTCATCGTCTGCTTACCGCGCCGCGATACGATGGGGGCGCATGACCTTCTCCAAGTATGCCGTTACCGCCCTGCTTCTTGCTCCGTTTGGCCTGTCAGGCGCCCCGGCGCAAACGCCCGCCCCGTTGACCGCCGCCAAGGCCCTCACGAAAGCCCGCTCCCTTTATTACACTCCGGTCGACAGCGGCCTTCAGGGCTTCCATTGCGAAGTCAACTTTGACTGGCACGAGTTCATGCAGAAAGCCGCCAACTCCCCCATCCCGGCCGGCGACCCGCGACTGGCCTACCTGCAAGCCGTAAAGCTCTCGATCGACGACGACCTCCGCGGCCAGGGCCGTCTCAACTGGACCGCCCCCGGCCCCGAACCGGACGGCACAGAAGATTCCGTGGAAAAGGTCCGCGGCGGACTGCAGCAGCTCTGGTCAGGCTTCTTCCAAACCTGGAACGGCTTTTTCACCGGCGACATCGTCACCCTCGACACCAAATCCATCGTCGAACAAACCGCGGCCGGCTACCACGTCCTCACGGGCACCAGCGCCGACTTTGCTGAAGAACAATACGACCCCAAACTGCTTCTCCTATCCGTTCACGTAGCCACGCCCGAATACGACAGCACCATCGTCCCCACCTTCGTCCCCGGAGTCCACGGCCTCACCGTCACCTCCATGCGCAGCCAATACCGCAAACCACCCGCGGCGGACCCCACCGCAGTCGTCATGCAGGTGAAGTATGCGCCCGTAGCCGACTTCCAACTCCCCGCTGAAGTAAAAATAGCCGTCGGCCCCGCCGCCTTCGACTTCCACCTCGTCAACTGCACCGTCCGCTCCCAGCTCACCGCTAAGTAAGAGGAACACCCGTCCTGGGACTCTCAATCTGCGGGCCGGAACAACAACTTTGCTGATCGAGAATACAGCCCGGGATTTCAAACGCCGCTGAGGTCGAGAGCGCAAGATCTCCGTTGGATTGGCGATCTGGCTCCCCTTCGTCGCTCAACCGAACGGCGTCTGTCTTCGGCGGCGCAGAGGTTTACGCGCACGGTCTCCTTACGGCTTGCCGATTCTCCGTGGAGGCGCCTCTCCCTTGTATCTCTGGTATCAGCGGAGCTGAATTGAATCAGCGCATTGTGTCTCTGATGACGCTCCGCATCAGACGGCTCGGTGCCATCGACAAGATCGCCATGGCCTCGCTCGCTGCAATCTTTTTGATTGCCCCGCTGGCCCTTGGATTGACCCGGCTCATACCGATGTACGATCAGATCCTTCACGCCACGGGGCCGCTGCCTTCCTTTGAAGTGGCTACGATCAGGCCTTGGCAGCGTCCAGCTCCGCCCCCGCCGGGAGAAGAGATCATTCACGCGAGAGTAGAGCAGCTTTCAACCGATGGTCCCAGTGGACAGACGATTGACCGGGTTCAGTTCATCGGGCAGACGGAACTATTGATTGCGTCAGCGTACAACCTGCCGATCGGCTCAGAGGGAAGCCGGATCATCGGATCCCCGGATTGGGCGAGCAACGAAGACATCCGTTACGAGATCCAAGCAAAGATTGAGCCTTCAGTCTTTGCCGCCATGCGGACGAAAACGGCTGCACAACAACGGAAGCAAGTCGAACTCCTGGAGCAGTCACTGTTGGCGGAACGTTTCAAGTTGAAGGTGCATTTTGAAACCAGGCAGATGCAGACATTTGCGCTTGTCGTTGCGAAAGGGGGCTCAAAGCTGACACCGGCGAAAGCTGGTGAAGACAACAAGCTGGAAGCAGTGAACCGAGGCGAAAACAACGAAATAGCGGCCACCTCGGTGACCACGGAACAGCTGGTACATTTCCCAGTCTTGTTGTCCGGTCGGGAGGTCGGCGGTCACCCGATAGTAGACCAGACGGGTCTCGAAGGGAGGTACGACTTCACCCTAAGATGGTCTTCGCAGCAGTCCCCTGACCCAGGTTCCGGCCAGGAGAACCGGGCCGATGCGCCAACCTTCTTTACTGCAGTTCAGGAGCAGCTAGGGCTAAGGTTGGTGCCCTCCAAGGGGCCAGTAGAGGTAATTGTCATCGACCATATCGAGAGGCCGACCGAGAACTGAGCGCGTCTTAGATCTTCTAAGTACTGCTACGTAGCATCAGCGGAAGTGACCTGAAAAACGTCCATGACCAGGAACAGAAAACAACAACCCGATTCGTTCATTTCACCCGCTGTAACAGCACATGCTCTCCCTTCCACCCACAGGGAGTTCCTGTTACGCTGTCCGCAAACTCCCGAGGCCCTTGATGAAAAGCTTGTTCTTACGAGTCGGTTTGGTATGCGGCGTGGTCTTCAGCGCTGGATGGGCACAGACACAGGCCAAGCCCTTTCCCGACGGCGTCTTCACCGCAAAAACCGTCGCCATCGTCAACGACACCAGGCAGCCCGGCGTCGAAAAGGGCGCAGACGACGCACTGGCTTCCTGGGGACAATTCAAGGTCGTCGAAGATCCGCAACTCGCCGACGTTGTGATCCGCTTCGAGAAAGCCGGCCACCACGAAGGACGCGATACCCAGAAGAGCGACGCAACCGGCAAACCCACAGACTACGGCTACGAGATGTCCTTCTCCTCCACCATCACCATGAAAGCCTACTTCAAGGACGAGGACGCTGCGTTCTACGCAACCAAGACCGACGACAGCAAAGCCAAAGCAGGCACATCCTGCATCAACTCGTTCCACAGCGCCTGGCGTTCAGCAATGGTGACGAGGAAGCCGTAAGCTCCCGCCGCCCAAAAAACCGGCACCACGCCGCCAACGCTATACTCACCTCAGCAACGGGCTGCATCCGGCATCGCCGGAGCGGCACTGGAGGCCAAAATGAGCTTCATCGGAGAGCGTACGCCCGCAATCCCCGCGCGCGCACCCAAAGTCACGATTCACACCCTCGCCGAACGCAAGCGCACCGGCGACAAGATCACCGCCCTCACCGCCGTCGACTACCCGACCGCCCGCCTCGCCGACGAAGCCGGTATTGACCTTCTCCTTGTCGGTGACTCCCTGGCCATGACCGTCCTTGGCCATGACAACACCCTCGCCATCACGATGGACGAGATGCTTCATCACACCCGCGCCGTCCGCCGCGGCACCACCCGCGCCCTGCTGGTCGCCGACATGCCCTTCGGCAGCTATCACACCTCCCCGGAAGAGGCTCTCCGCAACGCCATTCGCTTCCTCAAAGAGGCCGGTGCCGAAGCCGTCAAGCTCGAAGGTGGCCGCGACCGCGCCGACCTAGTCGAACGCCTCACCCGCAACGAAATCCCTGTGGTAGCGCACATCGGCCTCACCCCCCAATCCCTCCATCGCATGGGTGGTTTTGCCGTGCAGGGCCGCTCCATCGCCGCCATGGACAGCCTCCTTGCTGATGCCGCCGCCCTCGAAAGCGCCGGAGCCGCCGCCCTTGTCCTCGAGGGCATCCCTCGCGAGGTCGCCGCCCAGATCACCGCCCAGTCCTCCCTCCCCACAATCGGCATCGGCGCCGGCCCCCACTGCGACGGCCAGATCCTCGTCTTTCACGATCTCGCCCAACTCACCTTCGCTCCCTCTGCCAAATTTGTCCGCTCCTTCGCGAACACCGGCACGATCCTTCGCGACGCCATCGCCCACTACCGCGAAGAAGTCCTCAGTCAAGCCTTCCCCAACGACGCCGAAAGCTACCATCTTCCCCGCGCCGTCCGCGACCAACTCGCCTCCGCTCCCGAGCCTGTCGAAGCATGAAGATCCTCACCACCATCCCCGAAGCCCGCGCCGCTCTTCGCACCCTCCGCGCTTCCCCCGGCACCACCCTCGGCCTGGTTCCGACCATGGGCGCGCTTCACGAAGGCCACCTCAGCCTTGTTCGCGCCGCGCGCCGGACATGCGATCACGCCGCCGCCACGATCTTCGTCAACCCCACCCAGTTCGGCCCCAAAGAAGACCTCGCCCGCTACCCCCGCACCCTCGACTCCGACCTCGCCCTTCTCGAAAAAGAGGGCGTAGACCTCGTTTTCTTTCCCACCGCTGCCGAAGTTTACCCCACCGGCGGCCTCGGCACCTCCGTCGACCCAGGCGATCTCGGCAGTCG
>CAXUDN010000151.1:0-8467 GCA_964249715.1 uncultured Acidobacteriaceae bacterium | reverse complement strand
GGCCTGGCTCCTCTTCCTACACGGCTGCCAACGGTAACCCTTTCTGTCTTACCCTCAAGGTCCGCTCCTGCGACTTTGTTTTGCACTTCTGGTTGTCATTCCCGAAGGGGACCTGCTGTTAGCTTGGACCACCGAGCCCGCTCCTGCGGCTTTGTTCTTGCTCTTCTGGTTGTCATTCCCGCAGGGAACCTGCTGTCAGCTTGGACTACCGAGGCCGCGTCTTTCTCAGAACTAGCAACATAACCCCAACCCCCACCAAAGCACCCACCCCCATCCCACCCAACACTGCCCCTGGACCTCCACTCTGGACATCCCCAAACCGATGCTCATTCACCAGCACAAACCCGCCACAAGCCACCGGCAAGGCAAACAACCCCGCAAAAAAACCCACCAACGCCGCCAACGCAAATCGCTTCGTCCAGTCCTCCACGGCCACATCCACTCCCTCACTGTCTCACCAACCTACAACCCCAACTCCCCCGCCCGCCCCTGCATAGCGGTCAAACAATTTCCGATATGCTCCTCCATCGGCAACCCCAACAACTCCGCCCCGCGCACCATGTCCTCCCGCTTCACCGCCCGCGCAAACGCCTTATCCTTCATCTTCTTTCGCACTCCCGCCACCTCCACCTCCGCAATCGCCTTGGAAGGCTTCACCAGCGCACAAGCTGTCAAAAAACCCGCGAGTTCATCACACGCGAACAAAGCCCGTTCCAGATGGGTCTCCGGCACCACACCCGAGTAATCCGCATGCGCCAGAATGGCCCGCAAGATCTCCTCCGGCCACCCCTGCTCCCGCAAATACTTCACTCCCACAAACGGATGCTCCTCCAACGAGGGATGCCGCTCATAGTCCATATCATGCAATAACCCCGCAGACCGGTACCGCTCCGCAAACACGCGTGCCTCGTCCCCATCGAGCCCCAACCGCTCCGCCTCGCGCACCCCGTAACTCTCCACGCAAGCCGCCACCGCCAGCCCATGTTTCACCAGCGACTCGCTCTTCGTCCACTCCCGCAGTAGTTCCTCCGCTGCCGCAACGCCATGCTCGCCCATAACACCTCATCCTCAGAGTCTCACTCGTCCCGTGTGATGACACCTTTCCCATTCTGGAACACCTACAGCCCTGCTGGTGTCTGTCTTCTCAAGAGCAGGCCATCTATCGCTGCGCTCCTGGCCCTCGAACTTCTCTATGGCTGCCACGATCCCGGAGCACATCGCCCGTCGGAGATCGTCCTCGTACCCGAGCGCACCCCGTCATTCGAAATCGCCATGACCGCCAACTTGGGTTCGAATCCGCGCGTCGGAACCACGCTCGAAATCACCCTCCGCAACGTGGGACAGCGAACCCTGGTTTTCAATACGGGCCTTCAACGCTACCCCATGGCGAACTTCGCCTTCAGCTTTGAACTTCCCACCCGCGAGTGGCTGCAGATCAGCTGTCAGTTGTGCTCCCCAGCCTCTGCCGACCAACCGTCTCCCTACGCAATCCGCCTCAGCCCTTCACAGTTCTTACGCTTCACCCTAACCCCTGTCGACCTTCGTCGCAGCCGATCCACGCACAGGAACCAGCATCGACATGCGAACCCTCCGCGATTGAATACTTATCGAATTGCAGGTGCCCACTCCACCCAATGCAGAGAAGAAGGACTGGCCCGGCTACGTCAACACCTTTGTCCCCTGCCCTGAAATCTTCCCCAAACGACTCACCATTCCTTCATTCGCGCAAGAGCCCTTCTTCCCCCACCCACGTCGCGCTCCCTCAAGTCTGCCTTCACACCTCGCGCACCACCATCCTCCAACTCACCCACGGACACTCCACCCGGAGCCGAAACTTAAACCGATCCCTCAACCCTGTTTACCATTTTGGTTCTTCTTCGAATATTTGCGGGTTCTATCCCCGCATCCAGGGTGATTACCCCTTGACCCTTTGTGTACGGGGTGTCATCTTAGGCACATCACCTGTTTCTTTACTGGACAGATGCTGCGGTGCCCGCTCTGGCAGCCGCCCGCAACACACAACATGGAATCAACTCTGGTAGCCGTCAGCGTCCCCGAGACAACGGAACGCGAGGTCCTCAAGTGCGAGAACTGCAAGCTCGTACAGTTCAGCACCCCCCAAAACATCTGCCGACGCTGCAAGCAGTCGCTGCTGAAAGAGCAGCCCCGCCCCCAGCTCGCGATCGCGCTCGTGCCCAACCAGCCCGCCGCGGCTGAACCCAAGGACGACACGTTGCAGGTCGCCACCGCGGTCCGCGACCTTCGCCGCATCCGCAACCTCTCCCAGCGCCAGCTCGCCGGTCGCATGGGCGTGCCGCGCACCTACATCTCGAAGATCGAAAACGCCAAGGCCATGCCGACGCTCAACTCCCTCGACCGTCTCGCCAGGGCACTCCAGGTCGACATGTCCGCCCTTCTGCGCGACGCCCCCAAGCGTCACCAGACCGAAGCCGACATGCTCACCGCCGACCCCTTCCTCGCGGAAATGGCCAAGTTCGCCCCCCATCTCACGCCGACGCAGAAGAGCATCTTCCTCAACCACGTTCGCGAAATGGCTCAGAACCGCACCCGCCGCACCGCCTAGACCCCGCGCCCACCCACCTCTTTCCAAACCGCAGGGTTTCCTACGAGCCCTGCGGCCCTCCGAAAACGCCGTTGCGCACCTTTGCGTTCCTCGCGTCCTTCGCATTGGCCTCTTTTCGACCCCGCCACAGAACCCCTATTCCCTACACCTCGCCTTTCCGGTACCCTCAGTACCTGAGCCCAACCGCCGTGCGCGAAGCCGTAACCACCCGCCCCTACACCCGCTCCCATCGCGCCCACGAACTCTCCCCCGAAGAGCGCGCGCTTTACGACACCCTCGACCCCGCCCGCATCCCGCAGCACGTCGCCATCATCATGGACGGCAACGGCCGCTGGGCCGGCAAACGCGCCCTCAAACGCTTCCTCGGCCACCAGCAGGGCGCCGAAAGCGTCCAGTTCGTCGTAGAAACCGCCTCCCGCATCGACCTCCCCTGGCTCACCCTCTACGCCTTTTCACTCGAAAACAACCTGCGCCGCCCCAAAACTGAGGTCAGCTTTCTCATGAAGCTGCTCAGAACCTACCTGGTCAGCAATTTGCAGCGCATGCAGGACAACAACATCCGCATGGCCTACATCGGCCGCACCCACGAGCTTCCCGCGGAGGTCCAGGACACCATGCGCTGGGCCGAGGCTGAAACCGCAAAAAACACCGGCACCACCCTCACCCTCGCGCTGAATTACGGCTCCCGCTCCGAAATGGTCGATGCTGCCCGTACACTGGCCCACCGCATGCTCGCCGAGGCCGCCAGGCGCGGCATCTCGGTGGAAGACATGCTTGCCGCTGAAGGTGTGGACGACGGTATCAACACCCGCTTCGACGAACTCGCCATCAACTCCGCCCTGTACACCGCCGGCGTGCCCGACCCTGACCTCGTCATCCGCACCTCCGGCGAGCAGCGCATCTCGAACTTTCTCCTTTGGCAGATCGCTTATGCCGAAATCTTCGTCACCGAACGGCTCTGGCCCGACTTCCGCGGCCCCCATCTGCTCGAAGCCATCGCCGCCTACCAGGTCCGCGAGCGCCGCTTCGGCGGCCTCGGCGAAGCCAGCGATGAAGATCTCTCGACCGTTGTTCCTCTACCCGCCGAAGCCGCACTCGCACCCCGCTGACCCACGCCGCAGTGCAACCCATGAACGTACGGACCAACTCCCGCGGGACGCAGCCGGCGAAGGCATCTTGAAACGTGGACCTCTGCGAGGTTCTGCCGCAGGTCGCCCGCATGCACCAGACCCGCTTCCGCCAGCGCGGCGGGTACCTGCCGCCGCTTGCCAGGCGGAGCGCCTGTTGCCACCGGCAGGACATCTTTAACATCTCGCGTCCGCGGAACCCCATGTATCCTCAGAGGGACGCATGAAGCGAGTCCTGACCGGGGCCGCCATGATCCTCGTGGTTCTGGCCCTCATCTTTTTCAACATCCCCTGGCTCATGACCGCCGTGAGCGCGCTTCTGGCCCTGCTGGCCGCGCTCGAATTCCGCAATCTCACGCAGGAAGCGGCAGCCCCGGTCCCGCTGTGGTGGACCGTTCTCGCCATCGCGGTTCTGTTTGCCGTCTCCGCCGTGGTCATGCTCGATCCCCTTGTCGCGGTCGCCCTGCTGGCGCTTCTCCTCTTCACCTGGAACACCTTTCGCTCCGCCCTTTCACGTGTTCTCGCCGAAACGGGAGCTGGTCTCCTTCTCCTGATCTACGTCGCCTACCCTCTCTCCCTGATTCCCCGCATCCTCGCCGCCGAAGACGGCACGGCCCTCCTGCTTTTCCTGTTCCTATGCGTCTGGTGCGGTGACATCGCCGCCCTCTACGTCGGCCGCGCCTTCGGCCGCCGTAAACTCGCCCCCTCCATCTCTCCCAACAAGACATGGGAGGGCTCGGTAGCGTCAGTCCTCGGCAGCCTCCTTTTCGGCATGGCCCTTATTCTGTTGGGAGATTGGTTCAGCGCCCATAACTCCACCTTCACCCGCCTCCATACCGCCTGGCCCTGGTGGACCTTCGCCCTCCTCGCCATCCTCCTCAACCTCGCCGCCCAGATCGGCGACCTCGCCGAGTCGGCCCTCAAGCGAGGCGTGGGCGTGAAAGACTCCGGCACCATCCTTCCCGGCCACGGCGGCGTCCTCGACCGCATCGACGCGCTCCTCTTCGCCGCACCCGTCCTCTGGCTGGTCCTTGTCCTGCGGTCTACGCTGTAGGGCCGAAGGCAGCCAAAGGCAACGGACCTTTGCGACAATGATTCAGTGAAGACCATCGCTCTCCTCGGTTCGACCGGCTCCATCGGCCAATCGACCCTGAACCTCTGCGAAACCTACCCCGACCGCTTCCGGCCCGTCGCCCTCGCCGCCGGCAGCAACCTCGACCTCGCCTTTGCCCAGGCACAACGCTGGCACCCCGCCATCCTCTCCGTAGCCACCGAAGCCCTCGCCGGCCAATTGCGCCAACGGCTCCATGAGGCTGGCCTGACCGGCACGGAAGTCGTCCACGGCACCGCCGGCACCGTCCTCGTCGCCACCTACCCCGAAGCCGACTTCGTCGTCTCCGCCATTGTCGGCGTCGCCGGCCTCGAAGCCACCTACGCCGCCGTGCTCGCCGGCAAGACCGTCGGTCTGGCCAACAAGGAATGCCTCGTAGCCGCCGGCGATCTGATCCTCACCGCCGCCCGCGAGCGCGGGGCAATCCTTCTCCCCATCGACTCCGAGCACAACGCGGTTCACCAGTGCCTGCGCGGCGGCGAAGCGGACGAGGTCAAACAGATCTGGCTCACCGCCTCCGGTGGACCCTTCCGCAATACCCCCCTCGCCGACTTCGCCAACATTACTCCCGCGCAGGCCCTCAAACACCCCACCTGGAACATGGGCCGGCGCATCACCGTCGACTCCGCCACCATGCTCAACAAGGGCCTCGAAATCATCGAAGCCTGCCGCCTCTTCCATCTTCCTCCAGACCGCGTCCGCGTCACCGTCCACCCCCAATCCACCATCCATTCCCTCGTCGAATACGTCGACGGCAGCATCCTCGCGCAGATCTCCGTCACCGACATGCGCCTGCCCATCCTCTACGCCCTGAGCTGGCCCGAGCGCCTTCCCTCAACCTTGACCTTCGACATGACCGCCCTCCGCCGGCTCGACTTCCAGACACCCGACTTCGAGCGCTTTCCCTGCCTTCGCCTCGCCTACGAAGCCGCCGCCGCCAGCCAGGCGCACTGCATCGCTCTCAATGCGGCTGACGAAATAGCGGTAGACGCCTTCCTTTCGGGTCATCTGCCTTTCCCGGGTATCCCGCGTACAATCGAAGAGGTTCTGGCGCTCACCCCGGCAGCCTCGCCCGCTTCCATCAGCGAGGTGCTTGCCTTGGATAAACGCGCCCGCGAGCTCGCCCGCGAGGCAATTGCCGTTCCTGCCTAGCTCGTCTCAAAGCTCATTCACGAGGTCCTCCCCACCGCATGCACTTTCTCAGGGTTATCGTCGAGTTCTTGCTCGTGCTCGGCTTTATGGTGCTGGTTCACGAATTCGGCCACTTTGCCGTCGCCAAAGCCTTTCGCGTCCGCGTTGAAGCCTTTGCCATCGGCTTCGGCACTCGCCTGATCGGCGTCGTCCGCGGTGGCACAGACTACCGCATCAACCTTCTGCCTTTCGGCGGATATGTGAAATTCGCCGGGGATCAGCCCGGCGAACTCGCCTCCGACCCCGGCGACTTCAACGCCCACCCCCGCTGGCAGCGCGTCCTCATCGCCCTCGCCGGCCCGGTTGCCAATTTCATCCTCGCCGGCGCCATCTTCTTCCTCGTTGCCCGCTTCCACCACGAGGTCAGCCAGTACTTCAACAATCCCGCCGTTGTCGACTACGTTGCCGCCAACACCCCCGCCTCCCGCGACGGGGTGGCCCCCGGCGATACCATCCTCAGCATCAACGGCCGAGATAACCCAACCTGGCTCCAGGTCATGGAAGAGAGCGCCCTCGCCAGCAACAAAACCGTCCCGATCTCCTTCCTGCATCAGGGCAAAACGGTCCAAACTACCCTCACCACACCCCCCATGGACGCCGGCGGTGATCCCAGTGACACCATGCTGCAGGACATGGGCTTCCTTCCTCGCGAACAATCTGTTCCCATCGCCGTCCGCGAAATCGCCCCTGATACCCCCGCCCAGCAGGCTGGCCTCCAACCTGGCGACCAGGTCCTCCGCATCGACAACCTGGCCCTGCACTCCGTAGGCACCCTGCTCGCCTACCTCAAAGACCGCAACGGCGCCCCCGCCGTCCTCACTGTCCAGCGCGGCACCCAAACCTTCCCCCTCCCCATCACGCCCCGCAAGCTTCCCGGCAGCCGAGGTGGAAGCGAGTTCCGTCTGGGCTTCGCCCCCCAGCCCGTTCCCAGTGAGGTCGTTCACCTTCCCTTCGGGAAAGCCGTTCAGCAGTCCATCACCGACAGCGAAGAAAGCTCCACCCTCATCCTCCGCACGCTCAAAGGCATGTTCACCCGCGACGTCGCCGTCAAGTCTGTCAGCGGCCCCGTAGGCATGGCCCAGATGATCGACATGGCCGCCCAGTCCGGCTACTGGACCCTCGCCGGCCTGATGAGCATGATCAGCATCAATCTCGGCATCCTCAACCTGATGCCCTTCCCCGTGCTTGACGGCGGCATGATCCTCTTTCTGCTCATCGAGGCAGTCATGCGCCGCGACGTAAACCTCGCCATCAAGGAGAGGGTCTATCAGGTAGCCTTCGTGTGCCTGATCCTTGTCGCTGTCATGGTCATGTACAACGACATCATCAAGCTCCACCTCAGGCACTGAACTGGAGCGTAGTGCTCAGTCCAGGCATCGACAAGCCAGGCAACCGGGGCTCCGGCAGCACTTCCCTCGACTGTCCACAACACAAGCCCAGGGATCCTGCAGTACCATCATCCCAACCAGCCCCATGAAACGCCAGATCCTCACCCTCGGCCTCCTTGGCGGCCTCCTCATCGCCGTCCTCAAGTGGTCCGAGTACCAGTTCCTCGTCCTCAGCTACTCTTTCGAAATCTACGCGGCCCTGATCGCCGCAGTTTTCGCAGCTCTCGGCATCTGGCTAGGCCTGAAACTAACCCGCCCCAGGCCCGAGATCGTCGTCAAAGAAATCCTCATCCCAGCGCCGCAATTACCCTTCCGCTCTGACGACACACAGCGCGACCAGCTCGGCATCACCCGCCGCGAACTCGAAATCCTGGAACTCGTCGCCCAGGGCCTCACCAACCGCGAGATCGCCACCAAACTCTTTGTCAGCGAAAACACCGTAAAAACTCACTGCAGTCACACTTTCGACAAACTCGGCGCCAAACGCCGCACCCAAGCCGTCCAACTCGGCAAACAACTCGGCCTTCTTCCCTAAAACTACTCCGCTCGTAATGCGCAGTCGCATTGCCGCTGCCGTTGCCGTTTCTGGTTGTTCTTCCCGCAGGGGGTATGCTGTTGCCGTTGCACTTGCTGCTGCCTTTCTAGACGGGTTGCCCTTCCCGCAGGGAATCTGCGGTTGCACTTGCCTTCCCCTTTGCACTTGCCGTTGCTTTTGCCTCTCCAGTTGTCATTCCCACAAGGAACCTGCTGTTGAGCGATCAAAACTCCCCCCGATCCCGAAAACGCATTCCCAACCCCTCCCCCAAACGCATGATTTTCATCCCTCACCGCCAAAATCACCCAAAAGCATGACGCCAACCCACTCCCCCAACCCGCATCCTTGACCCCAATCTCACCCCCAAGGACACAGAATGCGCAAGATCATCCTTACCTTCGGCCTCATCGCCGGCGTCATCAGCTCCGCCATGATGGGCCTCACGATCCCCTTCGCCGACAAACTAGGCCACGACGGCGCCGCCTACGTCCTCGGCTACACCACCCTCGTCCTCTCCTTCCTCCTCGTCTA
>CAXUDN010000150.1:0-8791 GCA_964249715.1 uncultured Acidobacteriaceae bacterium | reverse complement strand
TCACCAACGCGCAGGCCATTCAGGACGGCAAGCATCGCGATGTGCACATGGAGTTTACGGACGCGCGTCAGGCCGTCCAGCGCGCTGAAGACGCCCGCCTGACCACCCTTCGCAAGCAGTCTGCCGAACGCCAGCAGCAGGCGCAGGATGCCAAGGTCGAAGCGCAGCAGCAAGCCGCGCAGTCGCAGATCCAGGCTGCCGAATCCCAGGCCGCCGCTGACCGCGCAGCCGCGCAACGCGCACAGGCGGATGCCCAGCGCGCCCAGGCTGAGGTTGCCGCTGCCGACGCTCGCGCCCAGACTGCAGAAGCGCAGCACAACGCGCAGGTTGCAAATGAGAACGCTGCCCGCGCTCAGCAGGACGTGCAGGCGTTGCGCGAGAAACTTCTCGCTCAACTGAACGCCGTGCTGCAGACCAAGGAAACTCCCCGCGGTCTCGTGGTGAACCTCTCTGACGTTCTCTTCGACACCGGCAAGTACACCCTCAAGTCCAACACCCAGGTCTCTCTCGCCAAGGTCGCCACCATTCTCGAGCTTTACCAGGGTCTTAAAATCCAGGTGGAAGGCTATACCGACTCGACCGGTTCACCGTCAACAAATCAGAAGCTTAGCGATAACCGCGCCGATGCCGTCCGTGATTTCATGGCCAACAACGGTGTTCCGCAGGACAACATCACTGCCCAGGGTTACGGTGCTAGCGACTTCGTCGCCGATAACGGCAGTGCCGCTGGCCGCGCGCAGAATCGCCGGGTTGAGTTGATCGTCTCGGGGAATGCTATCGGCGTCCAAACCACAACCGGGCCTGCTGCTGGCGCCGCCGGCGCGCAGCAATAATCCAGGCGGCGCAAGCGGACATATTTTGCCCGCTTGCGCCGATGAAACTCCATTCGAGGATCTTTGCAGGTCCTGCCGTTCTGCTTCGATGTCGTTTATGGCTGATCCCACGGGCCGAGTATCCCTGCTTCACTTTTCAGAGGAGACCACCACGATGCCCGAGGTTCTCAAGAACAAGGTCGTTTTCATCACCGGCGCCAGTTCCGGCATCGGGGAAGCCACAGCCCGGGCTTTTGCCGAGCATGGCGCCAGACTCCTTCTCTGTGCCCGACGCCTCGACAAACTTCAGGCCATGGAAGCCGAACTGCGCGACCTCGGCGCCGCCGATGTCTTCAGCTTTGAACTCGACGTGCGCGACCGCGACGAAGTCGAGGGCACCATCAACACCCTCCCCGACGCCTGGGGCAAAATCGATATCCTCTTCAACAACGCCGGCCTCAGCCGCGGACTCACCACGCTCTGGGAGGACGATGTCCAGAACTGGGAGGAGATGATCGATACCAACGTCAAAGGCCTGCTTTACGTTACACGCACCGTCGTTCCCGGCATGGTCGAGCGCGGCCGCGGTCACATCATCAACATGGGCTCCATCGCGGGCTACATCACCTACCCCAAAGGCCACGTCTACTGCGCCACCAAAGCCGCCGAGCGCTCCATCTCTGACGGCCTTCGCATCGACCTCAACGGCACTCCCCTCCGCGTCACCTCCATCGATCCCGGTCTTGTGGAGACCGAATTCAGTCAGATTCGTTTCCGCGGCGACGAGGACCGCGCCAAAAAGGTCTACGCCGGCCTGGACCCGCTCACCGCCGAAGACATCGCCGACACTGTCCTCTTTGCCGCGACCCGCCCGCCGCACGTCGAAATTCAGACCATCATTCTCACCCCGACTGCCCAGGCCAACCCCTACGTCCTCCACAAGCGCGAAGGCTAGCCCATGATCTTCGGAAGCAAAACAGGCCCCGGCTTCTTCGAAAACCGATATCGCAAGAAAGCTGATCCCTGGGGTTTTGCGACCAGGGAGTACGAACAGAACCGCTTCGCCACCATCGCCAACGCACTGGCCGGCAAGCGCTATCGCCGCACCTTCGAACCCGGCTGTTCCATCGGAACCCTCACAGAACGCCTCGCCACAATCTCGGATCAAGTTGACGCCTGCGACTTCTCTGAAACCGCCGTCGCGCACGCCCGCGAACGCTGCGCCGCCCTGCCCAACGTCCATTTTTCCGTGGCCGCGCTCTCCGGAAAAACACCACTCGCCGGCTACGACCTTATTATCTTCAGTGAAATAGGCTATTACTTCCGCCTCAATCAGTGGCGCTCGACCGTTTCCAGGCTTGCCTTAGGGATGGACTCCGGCGCCACCATCCTAGCCAGCCACTGGCTAGGTCACTCCGACGATCACCGCATCGAAGGCGACCAGGTCCACGAGATCCTCCGCGCCGAACCCCTCCTTCAACTCGAACACGAAGAACGCCACGAAGGCTTTCGCCTCGACCGCTTCACCCGTCTTTGAGGAGTGCCAGGACAACGAACAACCAGCAACCAGCTCACAACTTCACAGACCAGCCCAACTGCTCCAGATCCCTCTCGATCGTCGCCAGCGCCAACTGCAGCGCACTCCGACGGTGCGGGTTCGACGTCTGCTCACTCAGAACGCGCTCGCGCTGCATCTCCAGCCCGGCCAGCCGCCGTTTGCGTTCTGCCTCGTCTTTTACTGCCGCGGATGCATTCGCGGAAACAGCTCGCCGCTCAACCTCAGCCTGCTGCTCTTCCACGCTCTTCGACTCCCAGCCCTTCGACATAGCGTCCTCCGCAACTACAGTTTCATCTCATCCGTCCGAACCGGTACACAACCGCGGCATTAAATCCAACATTATTCTGCACCTGCCCGCCAAATGTCGTCCCGGTGTACGTCGGAGAGATGCGGAGCGCCAGGTTCGGGTAGAAGTTATAGTCCACATTCACTGCAAAAGTGAACGCCGGCCGCGTTCCGTCCTGCCACAAACCCAGATCCGGTCCGTAGTAGCTGTAGGGCGATCCGCTCGAAAAGATGCCCCACGCGATGCCGCCTGTGCCCTGCGCGCTCACCGCAACCTTCTCCTTGGCGTAGAACCGGTAGTTCACCCCGCCGGTGAAGAAATACTCATTGATCTGGGGATTTCCGATAGGCTGCGCCGCCGGATTGAACGGAATCGGATGCGCCCGCCCAAACGAACCCTGCGCGTCGCCCACCACTGCGAACTTCGGGGTCAGGTAATAATTGGCCCCGGCCGTCCAGCTAATCTCATTGTTTTTCTTGGTAGCCGCACCACTCTGCCAACGCAGGTACCCACCCCCGCCAAACGCTTCCAACTGGTGCGAGTACGTATCCTCAATCGTCCGCTGGATACGCGCCTGTCGGCTCGCATTCGTCTCGCGCCGCGCCCGCCGCTGCTTGCGCGTCGGCGTCTGCCCGTCCGCGCTCCCACCGAAAACAACACCGATCAGCAGGCCACCGGCGATCCACCGCCCCAGACCCCGAAGCCCACACACATCCAAACCAACCACCAAAGCCGCGCTCCTGAACCACATCCACGGCTCGAAATCGCCGCTTTCCCATTAGAACACCCCTTGCGGGACTAGCGTTTAGACCTCATTTGAGCGAGTACGTCACCCCCGTCACGAACTGCACCGAATTCGTCCGGTACCCCGGCGCGGGATTGTTCAGGTAGTTGTCCGTAGCGGCCAACGTCGTCCCTAGCCGCTTAAAGATCGGCATCGTCAAACCCAGGTACGCGTTTGCGGAGTACGCCTGCTGGTCATTCCACGACGGCAGGATATTTGCCCACTCCGTCAGCGCAAACTTTCGCGGCAGGTTTCGCCGATAGTTCTCCTGAAAGGTGGAGCCAATCAGATTCAGATTGTCCTGCGAAGCTCCTGCCACAGTGGGCAAAAGCTGCTGCTTCTCGTAGTGAACATCCCCGCGCAGGTCCAGTTGTTGCTTCGCATCTTGAAACGGCGTCCACCCAACCCCAAGTCCAAATACCTGCTGCAGCTGCAAGCCCTGCGAGAAATTATGGTCGAACGACACATCCGCGAGCGCAAACAGCCGCGGCGAAAAGTACTCATCCCGCTCCCCGTCGGCATGAAAAATACTCGTTTGCACCACCACCGGCAATGACGCCGGCGTCGTCTGCGGAATCACCGGCGTCCGGTTCGTCCCATACGTCTCCGCAACATCGATCGTCGTCCTGTTCCGGTTCGGCAGGAACGGCACAGTCGGAATTTCCCGCACCAGATTCACCACCCCCGTGAAGGTCGTTGCCGTCTCCGTCGACCGCACCAGCGTCAACCCCGCCGTTGCCATCCCATTCCATCCCTGCATAAAAGTCGCGTGGTGATCCACCGCCTTCGCATACGTCGGCACATCGATCAGATAGCTCAGATCCTTCGTTTCGACCGTATGCTCCGCCCCGGTCGCCGGCGTCAGCACCACCTTCTCCGCCTCAAACGTCACCTTGCCTGACCCAACCGCCTTCACCTGGCCCGGCTTCAGCGCATGCAGCGCCACAAACTCTGTCCCCGACGTCAGCGACTTCACCTTCGCGAACGGAATCGTAAGATCGCCCGCCATATCGCTGTGAAACACCACGTTTCCACCCGCGGCCCTCTGCAGCTTGCCTGTCAGCCGGTCTCCATTGGTAAACTCCAGCACATCCGGAGGAGCCTTAACAGCCACCGGCTTCGCGTCCCCCTGAGCGCCACAAATACGGCCGATACCCAACACGCACACCACGGCCACTACTCGAAGGATCTTCACTCGGTCAGCTTACCCGCACCAGGCCGCGACCCCAATGCAAATCGGCAGGACATCGCTGCCTTCGCTCCTGTACGCTGTTGCTCGATCTTCATGAATCGCTTTAAAGCAGGAGCCAGCGTGCGCATACGACTGCAGGGCATACTCTTCTGTGCGGCCTTCACCGCCGCCGCCGCAACCGCACAGAAGCCCCAATACCTCGATCCCTCCCTGCCCCCCGAACAGCGCGCCGCCGACCTCGTCCACCGCATGACCCTCGACGAAAAGACCAGCCAGCTCGTCAACCAGGCCCGCGCCGTCCCGCGCCTTGGCATCCCGGCCTACGACTGGTGGAGCGAAGCCCTCCACGGCGTCGCCCGCGAAGGCGTCACCGAGTTCCCCGAACCCATCGGCCTCGCCGCCACCTTTGACCCCGACGCCATCCACCGCATGGCCACCGTCATCGGCATCGAGGGCCGCGTTCTCAACGCCCGCGCCGTCAAAGCCAACGGCGGCCACAGCGGCTTCTTCCAGGGCCTCGACTTCTGGGCGCCCAACATCAACATCTTCCGCGACCCACGCTGGGGCCGTGGCCAGGAAACCTACGGCGAAGACCCCTTTCTCACCGCCCGCATGGGCGTCGCCTACGTCACCGGCATGCAGGGTGACGACCCCAGATACTACCGCGCCATCTCCACCCCCAAACACTTCGACGTCCACTCGGGCCCCGAGTCCACCCGCCACATCGCCGACGTCACCGTCAGCAAACACGACGAGGTCGACACCTACCTCCCCGCCTTCCGCGCCGCCGTCACCGAAGGCAAAGCCGGCTCCGTCATGTGCGCCTACAACAGCATCAACGGCCAGCCCGCCTGCGCCAACCAGTTCCTCCTCCAGGACCAACTCCGCGGCAAATGGGCCTTCGCGGGCTACGTCGTTTCCGACTGCGGGGCCGTCGTCGACATCTATCGCGGCCATCACTTCGAACCCAGCCAGCCCCAAGCCTCCGCCATCAGCCTTCAGCGGGGCATGGATAACGAGTGCGCCGACGGCGGTTTTCAGGTCAAAGACGACCACGACTACCGCGCCTACACCGACGCCGTGAAACAGGGCTACCTCAAAGAGGCCGACATCGACACCGCCCTCGTTCGCCTTTTCACCGCCCGGGTGAAGCTCGGCATGTTTGACCCGCCCGAGATGGTGCCTTACACCAAAATCAGCGACACCGAGCTGTCGAGCCCCGCCCACCGCGATCTGGCTCGGAAGCTCGCCAATGAATCCATCGTCCTCCTCAAGAACGATGGCACGCTCCCCCTCAAACCCACTTCAAAGCTCCTCGTCGTCGGCCCCATCGCCGACCAACCCAGAGTCCTCCTCGGCAACTACAACGGCCATCCCACCCACACCGTCTCCATCCTCGAAGGCATCCGCAAGGAGTTCTCCGGAGCCAACGTTCAGTACGTCGCAGGCACCCAGTTCCTCAGTCACGAAGCCAGCCCCCTCCCAGCTTCCGCCTACACCGTCGACGGCAAGCCCGGCATCAAGGTCACCTACTCCAGCCTTGACATGAGCGACATCAACAAGCTCTCCGCCACCAAGCCCCTCGCCGAAAGCACCGTTCCCACCATCGACCTCGCCGCCCAACCCATCCCCGCCGCGGCCGCCAACGTCCATCCCCTCGCCATTCACTGGGATGGCAACATCACCGCCCAGGACACCGGCGACTACAACCTCGGCATCCGCGCCAACGGCTTCTTCCGCATCCGCCTCGACGGCAAAGACATAACCTCCGCCTACGAGAGCGACCCCACCGAGCCAAAGCTCGGTCGCGTTCATCTTGAAGCCGGCAAACCCGCGCTCCTCCATGTCGAATACGCTCCGCCTGAGCACGGCGCTCCCGTCGCCCAACTCGTTTGGGCCAAAGTCGACCTCCATCCCCAACCGCAGGCCATCGCCGCCGCCAGGCAAGCCGACGTCATCGTCGCCGTCCTCGGCATCTCCAGCGAGCTCGAGGGCGAAGAGATGCAGGTCTCCGAACCCGGCTTTCAAGGCGGCGACCGCACCAGCATCGACCTTCCCAAACCGGAAGAAGACCTGCTCGAAGCCCTGAAAGCCACCGGCAAACCCATCGTCCTGGTCCTCACCAACGGCAGCGCCCTCGCCGTGAACTGGGCCAACCGCAACGTCAGCGCCATCCTCGACGCCTGGTACCCCGGTGAAGAAGGCGGCACCGCCGTAGCCGAAACCCTCTCCGGCAAGAACAATCCCTCCGGTCGCCTGCCCGTCACCTTCTACACCGGCGTAGACCAGCTACCGCCCTTCGAGAACTACGCCATGAAGGGCCGCACCTACCGCTACTTCGAAGGCACGCCGCTCTATCCCTTCGGCTACGGCCTAAGCTACACAACCTTCAAGTACACGGATCTCCACCTGCCCCAAACCACCCTCAACGCCCCCGACGCCATCTCCCCGGCAGCTTTTACCGCCGACGTCACCGTCACCAACACCGGCCATCTCCCCGGCGACGAAGTCGCGCAACTCTACCTCACCTTCCCCAACACTCCCGGCGCCCCCGCCAAAGCCCTTCGCGCCTTTCACCGCGTCCACCTCGACCCCGGCCAGTCCCAAACCCTCCACTTCGCCCTCAAACCCCGCGACCTCAGCATGGTCACAGAGGCCGGCGAACCCGTCATCGCCGAAGGCCGCTACACCGTCTCGGTAGGCGGCGGTCAACCCAACACCTCTGCCCCATCCATCAACGGCAGCTTCGAGGTAAGGGGCACCATCACCCTGCCCGAGTAAACCATCACAATGCGGGTGCCCAAGCTCGCAGGCAGTTTCACCGTCGCCCGGGTGAATGTCTCCCCCATCAAGCAACTTGTTTGAGTCGATCCTTCTGCCTGCTTCGTCTGACGGACAAGGAGCGACCTCCATGACCGTCCAGTGCAAGACACCCAAATGCGGTAAAGATCACGAGCTGACGCCTCCAGCAAACGGGGAGAGGGACAAGCAGCCGGAGACTCGCCCGCAGGTTGTTATCACGTGTGATGTATGTCGCCAAACGTACATGTATTCCCTTCAGAACTAGTTCTCTCCCCCAAACACTCAGAAGACTGCAGGGATCCTGCTCACCCGGGGCAAACGCTGTTTTCGATGCATTTTTTGCGCCGCCGGCTGGACCGTGCCGAAGCAGTCCTTGGCTCTCTTCTCCACACCGGTAGCTGCTGAGAAGGTCTCTCACCTCGAGTTCTATGCAAGCCGGCTCCGCTGCGTAGAGATCAACTCCAGCCTTCACCGCTCGCATCGGCGCGCCACCTGGGAGCGCTGGGCAACGACAACGCCGGAACAATTTCCGCTTCGCGGTGAAAGCACCCAAAACCGTGCGAAATGGTGAACGGCAACGTCAGTTCGAAGCGATATTCACTGCCTCTCGCACATACTTTCCGCCTTCCAGTGCTTCCAGCAGAAATGCCGCCACATCCGCCCGCGTGATCTTGTGCGCTGTCTCGCCCGTCCCCGGCTCGAACGTCTTCACCACGCCTGTACGCTCGCCATTGACCAGGTGTCCCGGCCGCAGGATCGTCCATTCCAGACCGCTCGCTTCCACCTCCGGCTCCATCTGCTCTTTATCCTTCATCGCTCCGCGCAAAAATGTAGGCATCACGAGCTTCTCGTACCATCCGGGCACAAGATCCTTGGTCTCTCCCACTCCGATTGCCGACACGACCACCAATCGCTTGACGCCATTGTTCTTCATCGACTCAATTACATTCCGCGCTGCATCCCTTTCCAGCCCCGTATCTTTCCAGGGTGTATGACCACCCAACGCGTCCACCACGGCTTCCTGTCCCGGCATGGCCTTTTCCAGCGTCGCCGGGTTCAAGACATCCCCGGTCACCACATGCACATGCAGCGGCGCATCGTACTTCGCCCCATCATGCACCAGCGCCGTCACATCATGCCCTTGCGCTAAGGCCTGCACCACCACTTCTTCACCCGTCCCGCCCCCCGCGCCGATCACCAGAATCTTCATCACGAACCTCCACTTCTTCCGATGCGCCCAGCCCCAGGGAGCACCGTAAAATTCCTCAGCGACTTGCGTACAAATACCACCCGCTTCTCTACACTGAAAGAGCACTCAACCGCACACCGCACCCTGAACCTGCGTCCCAACACGCGC
>CAXUDN010000149.1:5477-8871 GCA_964249715.1 uncultured Acidobacteriaceae bacterium | reverse complement strand
CGCCGCGGCCGCGACACCCTCCGCTTCGGCCCCATGAAACCCGCCGGCCTTACCAACCCCAAAACCGGCCGCTGGCCCTACGCCGCCGTCCAACTCCGCCAGGAAACCCTCCGCGCCGACAGCTACAACCTCGTAGGCTTCCAAAACCACCTCAAATTCGGCGACCAGGCCCGCGTCCTCCGCCTTATCCCCGGCCTCGAAAACGCTAAATTCCTCCGCTACGGCCAGATCCACCGCAACACCTACATCCACGCCCCCTCGTTGCTCACCGAAACCCTCCAACTTCGCGCCCATCCCAGCGTCCTCATCGCCGGCCAGCTCTCCGGCGTTGAAGGCTACACCGAATCCATCGCCGCGGGCCTCCTCGCCGGCCGTTTCGCCGCCGCGTTAGCCCAGGGCGAAGTCCCTCAACCCGCCCCCCGCGCCTCTGCCCATGGCAGCCTGATCCACTACATCACCCACGCGACGGGAGTCGAAGGGGCCAAACGCTTTCAACCCGCCAACATCACCTTCGACCTCCTCCCACCGCTCGAAGAAGACCTCCGCCGCCGCGTGCGCGACAAGAAAGAACGCCACCGCCTCCAATGCGACCGCGCCCTGGAAGCCTGGTCTGGCTGGCTGGCCGCCTCTCTCAGACCAGGCAACATCTTCAGCGTCGCCTAGGTTAGCGCATCGACGACAGACCCCCCCCCTCAAACCCTGGCCACGCCAGGCCCGATTGCCTGCTCCAGCCACGAGAATCCGCTCTCGCGTACCGCCGACCCTCCTGCGGTCCCCTGCACAGAAGCTTCGTCGTGGCGCATCTGCAGATAACTATTCCTTCGGCCTCTGACCCCAGCGCCGTCAGGCTCAGGATGAAGGACCGAAATCAGGAACCGCAAAATTTCTGTTGACATAGAGCACAAATGCACTACTCTACGGTTGTGGATCAAATGGACGTGA
The DNA here is from genome assembly GCA_964249715.1 of uncultured Acidobacteriaceae bacterium. Taxonomy (GTDB): domain Bacteria; phylum Acidobacteriota; class Terriglobia; order Terriglobales; family Acidobacteriaceae; genus Granulicella. The sequence goes on along the minus strand of CAXUDN010000149.1, from coordinate 7,929 downwards.
CCTTTGCGGCTTTGTCTGATCCAACCCGGCGGGCCATGATCGACCGGCTCTCCCATGGGCCTGCCTCTGTGCATGGATTGACGGAACCGTTTGCGCTCTCGCAACAGATGATTTCAAAACACATTGCTTACCTGGTGCGCGCGCGGATCGTGGTCAAGACGAAGCGTGGACGGGAGAGCGTCTGCACGCTTAGGCCAGAGGCGATCAAGGCCGTGAATGACTGGGCGATGAGCTACCGCCGATTCTGGGAAGAGAGCTTCGACAAGCTGGATGTGGTTGTAAAGCAAATGAAAAACGGAGGTCAGAAATGACAGGCAACACGATGAACGAAACGGAGCGGATGGTCATCACAAGAGTTTTCGATGCCCCGCGCGAATTGGTTTGGAAGGCGTGGACAGACCCGAAGTATGTCATGCAGTGGTGGGGACCGAAGGGCTTTACCGCGCCTTTTTGTCAGATGGATTTTCGCGTCGGGGGAAGATCTCTCTGCTGCATGAAGGCGCCGGATGGGCAGGAGTTCTGGAATGCGGTTGAATACCACGAGATTGTTCCCCACGAGAAAATCGTTTCCTCCATGTACTTTTCCGACTCAAAGGGAAACAAGGTTGAGCCTGCGCAATATGGAATAGAACATGAGGCCATAGACGGTGCGAACGACGTGACCCTCTTTGAGGATCTCGGAAACGGCCAGACGAAACTCACCTACATTGGAAATGAATCCATGGAGAGCGCGAAGAGTAGCGGTCAGGTAGAGGGCTGGAACGAGATACTCGATAAACTTGCGGCAGTCGTCGCTGGGCTGACGCAGGCGAACTAAGTTGAACTTTTGACGATTCGTCAAGCGCGCATAAAGCAAGGGCGGCGGCGGGAAGCCTGGTCGGATGGTCTTCTCGTCGCTTTGCCGGCCAGCTGCCTTTCCGGGGGAGTAGGACACTTGGCTCAAATACAGTTCAGCCAATGCACCGATGAACATAAACCTGGTCGATCTCCGTTCGCGCGCTGCATCGCCATGCACCGCGCAACCCGTTACCCACTCAACCCGTAAACAGCTCGAGTACCTTCGCCAACCCCGCCGGATCCTCCACATTCCCCGTCACTAACCCACGGTCAATCTGCCGGTTCAGCCCCGTCAGCACCTTGCCCGGCCCGACCTCCAGAAAGTGCGTCGCCCCACAACTCCGCAACGACTCCACACACTCCACCCAGCGCACCGCCCCCGTCACCTGCCGAATCAACGTATCGCGCGCATCCGGCCCACGCTTCACCGGCCGCGCATCCACATTGCACACCACATCGAAGCAAGGGTCCTCAAACGCCACGCTCTCCAGCGCGGTCGCCAGCTTCTCCTGCGCCGGCTGCATCAGCGCGCAATGGAACGGTGCACTCACCGGCAGCATCACCGTCCGCTTCGCCCCCGCCTCCTTGCACAGCGCCGCCGCCCGCTCCACCGACGCCTTGTCCCCCGAAATCACAATCTGCTCCGGCGAATTGATGTTCGCCGGGGCCACTACCGCCGACACCCGCGACGCCGCCTCCGACAACGTACTCGCCGGGTTCATCGGGTCCGACAACGCCTCGCGGGCCGCCTGCGTCTGCGACTCCGGGCTGCCCGGATCCTCGGGTGGCGGCGCCGTCATTTCATCCGACACCTCAGCGCAAATGTCGTTCACCTTCTCATACGAAAGCCCCAGGATCGCCGCCATCGCCCCTTCGCCCACCGGCACGGCACTCTGCATAAATTGCCCCCGCGCCCGCACCGTGTTGACCGCGTGCACGAACGAAAACGTTCCCGCCGCCACATGCGCCGAATACTCCCCCAGCGAATGCCCCGCAGCAAAACAAACCTTCAACTCCCGGCTCTTCAACTCCGGCTCCAATGCCCGGTACACCGCCACGGACATCGTCAAAATCGCCGGCTGCGTATTCTCCGTCAGGCGCAACTCCTCCTCCGGCCCCTCAAAGATCAGCTTGGAAAGCGAAAACCCCAAGGCCTCATCCGCCTCCTCAAACACAGCCTTCGCCGCCGGCACGCTGTCATAGAACGCCTTGCCCATCCCCACCGACTGCGACCCCTGCCCCGGAAACAGCAGCGCAATCTTCGGCTTCTTCATTTCATTTTCAGGTTCCGCGTGGGAAACGGAAGGGGCGCTCTGCTCGGTCTCATTCGGGTCGCTCATTGCTCTCTAGGATGCTGCACGGCGCACACCACCGTAAAGCCGCTCCTTCCCGAAGCCCCGGGGTGGCCCACCCTTTCGCAGGCGAAAGGGTGGGGTTTGCTCCCTGGCAAGAGCCTCACCGTGGCGAGCCGGAGCGATTCAACCAAGTCAGCAAATCAAAACCCCACTTGGCACCGGCAGCCCCCGGCAACGCAGCATCCAGCCCCGCCCAAAATCACTGGACACATACATCGTCCCAACCCGATCCACCACCACCACCACCGACCCCTTCGCAG
>CAXUDN010000149.1:0-5377 GCA_964249715.1 uncultured Acidobacteriaceae bacterium | reverse complement strand
GACACATACATCGTCCCAACCCGATCCACCACCACCACCACCGACCCCTTCGCAGCAATGCACCCCGTATCGACAATCCCGTCCGTCCAGGCCGGCAGGCCCCCCTCAACGGCCACACACCGCCCACCCGGCCCCATCCCTCGCCGATAGAGCTTCCCCGCCGCCGCAAAGTGATCCGTCGACGCAGAAACGAGGACGTCATCTCCCGAAAATGCCACCGCCGAGCAGTACTGCGCGTGCAGATCCTCGCGCTCTACCGTCCACGTCGCCCCCGCATTCCTGCTTAAGCACAACCCCACCGCCGACGCCGCAACCACAACGTCCGCGTCCACCGGATGCGCACACACCTCATGCACATCCCAGTTCACATCGAGCGTAGGCTGCCACGTCCACCCGCCATCCACGGATCGCGGAACGCCTCCAACATGCACATTGGCATACAGCACCGTCCCGCCCGCATTCGCCGCCACCGACCGCACCCCCAGCGGTGGCCCCAAACGCTGCCCATTCACAATCGCCGACCCGGCAAACCACGTCGTGCGCCCCTCCACCCGATCGAATCCCTCGATCATCTCCAGCCCACCGCCCCCAGACCGCAGGCACAGCATCCGCGCATCTTCCGTCCCCACATAGATCGCATCCCCAACAGCCACACAACACGAAAGCTCAATCTCGCTCGTGGCCAGGGTCACCCATTCGCCGTGCGGCGCCCGTCTCCGCAGCGAGTGCCCGCCAACAATCGCAAGCGCCCCACCACGCCCATCCGGCGCCAGCCCCCGCACAGCCTGGTTCGCAATCTCCGGTGTGCTCTCCCTTCCATCAACCGCAAAGACACCGTTGCTCCACGTCGCCACAAGGATCGTCTGCTTCATCACAGTCGCATTATCCTGTGTCAACGCGCATTTCTCTTAGAGAAACTCTCAATCACGGTCGCAACCTCGCCGCTCGAACGGCGCGCGTCTCGGTAGATTGAGGGCGGATTTTGGACCTCCTGGAATCCAAGAGCCTTGATGTGCGGCACCGATCAGTTCTGAGGGAGCGCATCCCCGGGTGTGATTTGCTCGAGTCGACGACAAAGAATCTTGTCGGACAGTCGAAGGAGCTGTTTACGACTTCGGCAACAATTTCTCACACCAACTGGACGACATGGCGAATGCTGCTCAGTGAAGGCGTGCTTTTCTGACCAGACGCCCTCAATGAGTACTGATGCCGATGTGATGGAGTCTTTGCAGCCGCTTCCAGTCTCCGAACCCTCATACCTTTCAGCTTCCCTCCTCTGCCAGGCAGAAGGCAACGGCGGCTTCGCAGTGGATTGCTGTCGAATCAAAGCCGGGCACCGGCACATGATCGGTGTTCAGGATCAGCCCGAGCTCTGTGCAGCCGAAGATCACGGAATCCGCGCCAGACAGCTTTGCTTTCTCGATGATCGCAATCAGTTCCTTGCGCGAAGAAGGAAGAACCACGCCGTCACACAGTTCGTTGAAGATGATGCTGTGTACCGCCGTACGATCTGCTTCGTTCGGAACCAGCAACTTCACTCCATGCCTTTCGATACGCTTGGCATAGAAGCCCTGCTCCATGGTGTAACGAGTGCCCAGCAACAGTGGCTTCTCTCGTCCGGCCTGGCGGAGTGCGCGTGCGGTCTCGTCAATGATGTTGATAAGCGGAACCTTGATCGCCTGCTCTACCGGGTTTGCGACAAGGTGCATGGTGTTCGTGCAAATGAGAACACAGTCCGCTCCCGCAGCCTGGAGGCGTTGTGCAACAAGCGCCAAATGCTGAGCAGCCTCGAGCCATCGATCCGTCTTCTGCATGTCGACAATCTGCTGGAAATCGACAGAGTGGAGAATCAGTTCAGCAGAGTGCAGAGCTCCCAGACGATCACGTACGGACTCGTTGATGATGCGGTAGTACACCGCAGAACTCTCAAAACTCATCCCGCCGATAAGGCCAATGGTGCGCATGCTTCGATGCTAATCGGAGTAGCAATGCCACACCGGCTTACCTTAGGTCGCCTGGTGCGCGCGGGGCTCCAACTACTCGATCGAAGCACTCGTAAAGGTATTCTCCGCTTTCGCCGAAATCAGTCGATACAGCGCAAACTGCCGGCTCGACGTCCCCCGCAACTCAAACATTAAACTCGCCCGGTGCGACGCATCCGGATCCACCGCATCCACCAGGTGCAGCCGCGGCCCACGGTCCAGATGCTGGCTGTCCGTCACCGCCCCCATCGCCACCTGTAACTCACCCGAAGGCAGCCGCTGCGCCACCACGGTCACATACGCCGTCGGATGTGTCGCCGCTGCCGGCGCCCCTGCTACCGAATTCGCCACCGCCGCGGGCACACTCGCCGAGTACACAAACGTCGGCAGCCCACCATAGCTCAGCGTGTACCCTGCCACCTGCTCGTCTTGCAGCGTCAAGGGAGCCGCACCCGCCGGCTTTGCCGTCGCTCGCCGTGCCCGAGCGGCAGCGGAAGTCTTCTCTCGGCTCGCCGGGGAGGAAGAAGCGTGAGTCTGCGTCGCATTACCGCTCGCCGTCGAAGAAGCCGCACTCCCGCCATACTCTGTCGGCTTCCCACGTTGCAGCGTGGGCGGCGCCCCGGCGCCGCTCTCCGTATTCGCCGCAATCCCTTCCTTACTCTCCGAGGGGGAACTCGCAGCCACCACGCCCGCCGAGGGCACCAGATGATTTTCGGTCAGATAGGCAGCCACCCGCGGCTTTGCCAGGGCCGCCATCGCCGCCAGCGCGCTCGCCCGCTCCGCCGAATCCTCCCACGGCCGCGCGAATGGATGCGGATCCCGCAACACCGCATCCGAAACCGCCACCGCCTGGTGCAGATCCGACGGCATCCCCGTCAGCTCCTTGGTCGTGTCCTCCGCCACCGAACTGTGCGTCAGCGTGGGCCGGTCCGGATCGTCACCCGGCTGCGGACCCACTGCGGTCACACTCGCCGACCCCCGCTTCCCATCGCCCACCGCAGTCCTCCGCCGCGCCGCATCCTGCGACGGATCACGCCGCGCCAGCGTCGGCCGGTCGGTATCATCGCCCCCGGAACCACCGCTCCCGGACCCGCCCGACGACGACCCCGTCCCGCTCTTCGAGCCCGACCCCTGATCCTGCCCACTCCCGCTGCCCGATCCACTCGCCCCTGAACCCGAGTCCGTCGAGGGAGCCCGCCGCGTCAGCTGCGGCCCGTCCGCATCATCGCTCTTGGCGGTCGTCGTGGCGCTGTCCCCGGCCGGATGCGGCTTGCTCGGATCCGGCGTCGCCTGAATCGCCCCTACATGCGCCGAACGGCGCAACGCCGGCCCTGCTTTCGGCTCACGTTCCGCCGTAAATTTGCCGAACCCGTACCAAACCCCGGCCGGACTGTCGTCAGCCAGCGCGTTTCCACTCACCACCCGCTCGGCCATCTGCAGATCCAGAAGACCCTGCGGCTCTCCCGAGCGCTCCACGGTATACAGATCCCCGGTTTGCAACGCAAACGGCACAGGCCGCGCCAGGTACAGCCCCGCGTCCTCAAACCGCCCGTCGATAAACAGCGACACCGGCACAAACCGAGCCGCCGTCGGCTTGTTCAGCTCTCCGGTCCACTCATACACGCCCACCGCCCGCGTCACATGCTCCGGCGCGTCCACATGATGCATCTGCGCCCGGGCGCACACCGCCCCCGCACTCAACGCAAAACCCGCAACAACCCACGCTCGATCCCGCAGAAACATCGTGTAGCTTAGACGCGGCGCGCTCCCCCGGCGTTTCGCTCCGCAAGCTTCCCCTGAAGGAAACCTCCTGCGGGAACGATATAGTAAAGGTGCATCTGCGCTTCCAGCAGCAGCCCGGAGGGAACCATGGCTTCGCCTGAAGTGATCGGTGCGCCCGCTGCTCCCGCCTTACCCGAGGCCGAGCCAGCGCTGTTAAGACCCGGCGTCCCCCTCTGCGTCGACCTCGACGGCACCCTCGTCAAGTCCGACACCCTCGTCGACTCCGTCCTCGCCATAGCCCGCCACCAACCCACCTGCCTCCTCAAAATCCCAGGCTGGATCGGCCAGGGCAAAGCCGCCTTCAAGCGCCACGTCACAGCCGCCGTCACCCTCGACGTCGAACACCTCCCTTACAACAAGCCCCTGCTCGAGTACCTGCGCGTCGAACACGGCCAGGGCCGCGCCCTCTACCTCGCCACCGCCGCCGACCGCAGCCTTGCCGACCGCGTCGCCGCCCATCTCAATCTCTTCGCCGGCGTCCTCGCCTCCGACGGCACGGTCAACCTCGCCGGCGGCAACAAACTCGCCTCCTTCCGCTCCCACTTCGGCGATACCTTCTGCTACGTCGGCAACGCCCGCCCCGACCTCGAAGTTCTCTCGGCCTGCGAAGCCCCCATGGTTGCCAACCCCGACCGCGCCCTCACCGGCGGTCTCGCCCGCCGCGGCATTCCCGTCGCCCGCACCTTCAGCGACCGCAGCCCAGCCGTGAAAAGTTGGCTCCGCGCCATCCGCCTTCACCAGTGGGCCAAAAACACCCTCATCTTCGTCCCGCTCCTGCTCGCCCACGCCTGGAACATCGGCACCGTCACCGCCGCCCTGATCGCCTTCCTCAGCTTCGGCCTTTGCGCCTCCGCCACCTACATCATCAACGACCTTCTCGACATCGAAGCCGATCGCCGCCACCCCCGCAAGCGCCGCCGCCCCTTCGCCGCCGGCGATCTCTCCGCCTTCACCGGCCTCGCCGCCGTCGTCCTCATGCTGTCCGCGTCGGTCGCCCTCGCCGTCTATCTTCGCCACATTGTCGCCGCCCTCCCCGGCGATTACCTCCCGGGCGGGCCCTTCCGCTTCCTCGAGTGGCTCGCCATCTACACCGCCACAACCCTCACCTACTCCTTCTATTTAAAGCGCAAACTCCTCCTCGACGTCTTCATCCTCTCCGGCCTCTACACCGTCCGCATCATCGCGGGCAGCGCCGCCACCGGCATCGCCATGTCTCCCTGGCTGGCCGGCTTCAGCGTCTTCCTCTTCCTTTCGCTCGCCTTCGTCAAGCGCTTCAGCGAGCTTGAAAGCCTCCGCGAAACTGGCAAAGCCGTCACCAACGGCCGCGGCTACTTCGTCTCCGACCTCGAACAACTCCGCGCCCTCGGCACCGGCTCCGCCTATGCCGCCGTCGTCGTCATGACCCTCTACATCGCCAACCCCGAGACCAGCGTCCTCTACGCCCACACCGCCCGCCTCTGGCTCGTCGTCCCCGTCCTCCTTCTTTGGTTAAGCCAGGTCTGGATGCTCGCCAGCCGCGGCCAAATGCACGACGACCCCGTCGTCTGGGCCTGCACCGACAAACGCAGCCTCCTCCTCGGCATCCTCATGGTTCTCATCATCTGGTGGGCGCT